>DATNFI010000021.1:0-22112 GCA_035606475.1 Mycobacterium sp.
GTGATCCGCAGTCCCGCGGCGTCGATCACCTCGCCATCGACGAGCTCGCGGGACAGCCCGCGTAGAAATCCGCTGCCGGCCGAGCGCACGGGTGCGCCTGTCAGGTCGACCAGCTTGTCGATGGCGTCGGTGTGGTCGCCATGGCGGTGGCTGATCAACACCAAAGCGATGCGGCCGACGCCCGCGACGGCGGCGATGTGCTCGTCGTCATCGGGTCCGGGATCGACGACGACGACCTCGTCGCTGCCGGGCGCCCGCAGCACCCAGGTGTTGGTGCCCTCCAGCGTCATGAGGCCCGGGTTGTTGGCCAGCAAGACCGAGGCGGTGTCTGTAACCGGGCGTAGCTGTCCGTAAGCGGGATGAGCCAGAGTCATGCCCACTAATCGACCTCGACCACCAGCTCAACTTCCACCTGGGCGTCCAGCGGCAGTTCGGCCACGCCGACCGCCGAGCGGGCATGCACGCCGGCGTCGCCGAACACGCCGGCCAGCAGGTCAGAGGCGCCATTGACCACACCGGGCTGGGCGTTGAATCCGGCCGCGGACGCGACGAATCCGACCACCTTGACCACCCTGGTCACCGAGTCGATGCCCACCAGCGCATCGATGGCCGCCAACGCGTTCAGGGCAGAAATCCGGGCGAGTTGATTGCCCTGTTCGGGCGTGACGTCGGCGCCGACCTTGCCCGACTGCACGAGCTTGCCGTCGCGGACCGGTAGCTGGCCGGAGGTGTAGACCAGGTTGCCGCTTCGCACCGCCGGGACGTAGGACCCCAGGGGCTGCACCACGACCGGCAACTCGACGCCGAGCTCTTTGAGCCGGGCCGACGCGCTCACTTCGGGCGTTTCAGATACGCGATGTGCTGCTCGCCGGTCGGGCCGAGAAGCACGGAGACCAGCTCCCAGCCGTCGGCGCCCCACTGGTCGAGGATCTGCTTGGTGGCGTGGGTCAACAGTGGGACGGTGGCGTACTCCCAGGTTGTGGGTTGGCTCATATCCCGAGCTTATCGGCAGCCGGATTGGCCCAACTAGTTAGCATGCAGGGGTGGCGACCACATCGAGCGGCGGCAGCAACGTCGGCTGGCCATCGCGATTGTCGAAGGCCCGTCTGCATTTCGTGACCGGCAAGGGTGGCACCGGCAAATCGACGGTCGCCGCCGCGCTGGCGCTGACGCTGGCGGCCGGCGGGCGCAAGGTGTTGCTCGTCGAAGTCGAAGGGCGCCAAGGCATTGCGCAGCTTTTCGATGTGCCGCCGCTGCCCTACAAGGAGCTGAAGATCGCCAGCGCCGAACAGGGCGGCCAGGTGAACGCGCTGGCCATCGACATCGAGGCCGCGTTCCTGGAATACCTCGACATGTTCTACAACCTGGGCCTCGCCGGGAAGGCGATGCGGCGGATCGGCGCGATCGAATTCGCGACGACGATCGCGCCAGGCCTACGCGACGTCCTGCTCACCGGCAAGATCAAGGAAGCGGTAATCCGCACGGATAAGGGGGCCAAAGCCCCGGTCTACGACGCGATCGTGGTCGACTCACCACCGACCGGTCGCATCGCCCGCTTCCTGGACGTCACCCGGGCGGTGTCCGACCTCGCCAAGGGCGGTCCGGTGTACTCCCAAGCCGAGGGCGTGGTGAAGATCCTGCACTCCGACCAGACGGCGATCCACCTGGTCACCCTGCTGGAGGCGTTGCCGATGCAGGAGACCAAAGAAGCGATCGACGAGCTCCAGGAGCTGGGTCTGCCGATCGGCTCGGTGATCGTCAACCGCAACATCCCGACCTACCTGCGGCCCGGCGACCTCACCAAGGCCGCCGACGGCGACGTCGACGCCGAAGCGGTGCGGACCGGTCTTGCCGCCGCCGGGATCAAGCTCAGCGACGATGACTTCGCCGGCCTGTTGACCGAGACCATCCAGCACGCCACCCGCATCACCGCACGAGCCTCGACCGCGGAGCAACTCCACGAGCTCAAGGTGCCGCGTTTGGAACTGCCCACCATCGCCGACGGCGTCGACCTCGGCAGCCTCTACGAGTTGTCGGAATCGCTTGCGCAGCAGGGAGTTCGATGAGCACGACACCGCCGATTCTCGACATTGCCGGCATTCTGTCCGACACCACCAACCGCGTCGTGGTGTGCTGCGGCGCGGGTGGAGTGGGGAAGACCACGACCGCCGCGGCGATGGCGCTGCGCGCAGCGGAGTATGGCCGCACCGTGGTGGTTTTGACGATCGACCCAGCCAAGCGACTGGCACAGGCGTTGGGAATCAGCGATCTCGGCAATACACCGCAACGTGTGCCGCTCGATGCCGAGGTGCCCGGCGAGCTCCACGCGATGATGCTGGACATGCGCCGCACGTTCGACGAGATGGTGATCCAGTACTCGGGATCCGATCGCGCACAAGCGATTCTGGACAACCAGTTCTACCAAACGGTCGCCACCTCGCTGGCCGGCACGCAGGAGTACATGGCGATGGAAAAGCTCGGCCAGTTGCTGGCCGAGGATCGCTGGGATCTAGTGGTGGTCGACACTCCGCCGTCGCGCAATGCGCTGGACTTCCTGGATGCACCCAAGCGACTGGGCAGTTTTATGGACAGCCGGCTGTGGAGGATGTTGCTGGGGCCCGGGCGCGGGATCGGGCGGCTGGTCACCGGCGCGGTCGGCTTGGCGATGAAGGCGCTTTCGACCGTCCTGGGTTCGCAAATGCTTTCGGACGCTGCGAGTTTCGTGCAATCGCTGGACGCGACCTTCGGTGGCTTCCGCGAAAAGGCCGACCGGACATACTCGTTGCTCAAGCGCCACGGCACCCAGTTCGTGGTGGTGTCGGCCGCCGCGCCGGATGCACTGCGCGAGGCGTCCTTCTTCGTGGACCGGCTATCCGAGGAGAAGATGCCGCTGGCCGGGCTGATACTGAACCGGACGCATCCGATGCTGTGCTCGCTCCCGGTCGAACGCGCCATCGACGGCGCCGAGACGTTTGAGAGCGACGGCGCCAACGCATTGACCAAGGCTGTCTTACAGATTCACGCCGATCGGGCCGCGACATCCAAACGAGAGATCCGGTTGCTGTCCCGATTTACCGGCGCAAACCCTCACGTCGCAATTGTGGGAGTCCCGTCGCTACCGTTCGACGTCTCAGATCTCGAGGCGTTGCGCGCGATCGCCGATCAGATGACGGCGATGGGTTCGGTCGGTTGACGTGCGGTCTAGCCGACGCTGCGGTGCTTGCGCTGGGTGCTGAAGAACTCAGCCCAGGACACCACCTCGGGGTGCTGCTTGAGTAGCGCACGCCGCTGACGTTCGGTCATCCCACCCCAGACCCCGAACTCCACGCGGTTGTCCAACGCATCGGCACCGCACTCCAGCATCACCGGGCAGTGCCGGCAGATGACCGCGGCTTTGCGTTGTGCAGCCCCCCGCACAAAAAGCTCGTCAGGATCAGCGGCCCGGCACAGCGCTTTGGAAACCCACGTGATTCTCGACTCCGCCTCCGCCCCGTATAGAACGGCGGTAGTCGGCACTGTTGCGCTTGTCTTACGCGGCGCGGTCCTTATAGCTGACACCAGCGATTCCCCTTCGCTCTTGCCACCGGTAACCCGAATGCGACCTATGCCACACTGTCGTGCTCGCTGTTACCTGTATCTCATTGTGTGGATAAGCTACGTGGTCAGATACCAATTACGCAACATTCTGGACTCGCCTTTTTTGGGACGACCGTGCAGTCCGATCATGAAAGAGCGTCGGAAACCGGCGAACGAGGCGACTAACAGCGGCCTGAGCTGCTGCTGAGAGAAGCCTGAGGCGTTTCGACCGGAGAAAAAAATTCTCGACAAACGTGCGCACCGAGGTCCGCTGCAGCGCCGCTAGGGTAGTTGTCATGTCGGAGCGGCCCGCGACTGCGGTCACCATCGCCAAGCTCGCCGGGTGCTGCCTACTCGCCAGCGTCATCGTTGCCGCATTGCTGTTTCCCCTGGCCGGTGGAATCGGCCTGGTTTCCAACCGCGCCTCCGAGGTCGTCGGCAATGCGTCGGCGCAACTCCTCGAGGGCGACGTCCCCGCGGTGACCACGATGGTCGACGCCAAGGGCAACACCATCGCGTGGCTCTACTCTCAACGCCGGTTCGAGGTACCCAGCGACAAGATCGCCAACACCATGAAGCTCGCGATCGTCTCGATCGAGGACAAACGCTTCGCCGAGCACAACGGCGTGGACTGGAAAGGAACGCTCACCGGTCTGGCCGGCTACGCCTCGGGCGACGCCGACACCCGCGGCGGCTCAACGCTCGAGCAACAGTACGTAAAGAACTACCAGCTGCTGGTGATCGCACAGACCGACGCGGAGAAGCGCGCTGCCATTGAAACCACCCCGGCGCGCAAGCTGCGCGAGATCCGGATGGCGCTCACCCTGGACAAGACCTTCACCAAGCCGGAGATTCTGACCCGCTACCTCAACCTGGTGTCGTTCGGCAACAACGCATTCGGCGTGCAGGACGCCGCGCAGACGTACTTCGGCATCAACGCCTCGGAGCTGAACTGGCAGCAGGCCGCCTTGCTGGCCGGCATGGTTCAGTCGACCAGCGCGCTCAACCCCTACACCAATCCGGACGGGGCGCTGGCACGACGAAACCTGGTGCTGGACACCATGATCCAGAACGTCCCCAACGAGGCCGATGCGATCCGCGCCGCCAAAGCCGAGCCGCTGGGGATATTGCCGCAGCCCAAGGAGTTGCCCCGCGGCTGCATCGCCGCCGGCGATCGCGCCTTCTTCTGCGACTATGTGCAGGCCTATTTGTCGCGTGCCGGCATTAACTCCGAACAGCTCGCCCGTGGCGGCTACTTGATCCGCACCAACCTCGATCCCGATGTCCAGGTGCCGGTCAAGCACGCGATCGACGAATTCGCCAGCCCTACGCTCGAGGGCATCGCCAGCGTGATGAGCGTGATCCGACCGGGCAAGAATTCGCACAAGGTCGTCGCGATGGCCAGTAACCGCACCTACGGGCTGAACACCGAGGCCGGCGAAACGATGCGCGCACAACCCTTCTCACTCGTCGGCGACGGCGCAGGGTCGATCTTCAAGATCTTCACGACGGCCGCGGCGATGCAGATGGGCATGGGCATCAACACCCAACTCGAGGTGCCGGGCAGGTTCCAGACCAAGGGGATGGGGTATGGCGGCGCGAAGGGCTGCCCCAAGGAAACCTGGTGTGTGATCAACGCCGGCAACTATCGCGGCTCGATGAGCGTCACCGATGCGCTCGCCACCTCCCCGAACACCGCGTTCGCCCGGCTGATCCAGCTCGTTGGCGTGCAGCGGGCGGTCGACATGGCCGTCAAGCTCGGGTTGCGGTCGTATGCCGAGCCCGGCAGCGCTCGCGCCTACGACCAGGAGAGCAACGAGAGCCTGGCCGACTTCATCAAACGGCAGAACCTCGGCTCGTTCACCCTGGGCCCGTTCGCACTGAATGCGCTGGAACTGTCCAACGTCGCGGCGACGCTGGCCTCCGGCGGCATGTGGTGCCCACCCAACCCGATCGACAAGCTGATCGACCGCAACGGTAACCAGGTGGCCGTCACCACCGAGGCGTGCGACCAGGTCGTGCCCGAGGGCCTGGCCAACACGTTGGCCAACGCGATGAGCAAGGACGCCCTGGGCGGTGGCACCGCCGCGGGGTCGGCCGGGGCGGCGGGCTGGAACCTGCCGGTCTCCGGGAAGACCGGAACCACTGAGGCGCACCGGTCGTCGGGTTTCGTTGGCTTCACCAATCAATACGCGGCGGCCAACTACATCTACGACGACTCCACGTCGCCGTCGGACCTGTGCTCGTCGCCGCTGCGGCGCTGCGGTGACGGCAACCTGTACGGCGGTAACGAGCCGGCCCGCACCTGGTTCACCGCGATGAAGCCGATCGCCACCCTGTTCGGCGACGTGAAAATGCCACCCACCGACAGGGAGTACGTCGAGGGCGGCCCGGGCTCACGGGTACCGAGCGTCGCGGGCCTCGACGTGGACGCCGCGCGTCAGCGGTTGAAAGAGTCCGGCTTCCAGGTCGCCGAGCAACCCACATCGATCAACAGCAGCGCGAAGTACGGCGAGGTCGTCGGAACCACACCCAACGGGCAGACGATTCCGGGTGCGGTGGTCACCATTCAGACCAGCAACGGGATTCCGCCGGCTCCGCCACCGCCGGCGGGAGAGCCGGGCGCTCCGGTCCCGGTCGGATCGCAGGTGATCGAGATACCGGGTCTGCCGCCGATCACCATCCCGATCCTGGCGCCACCGCCTCCCTAGCAGCGCCGCTGGTGTGTGAGCCGCCACCACTCGGCGACCGGCAGTATTCTGGCCTGCATGCCATCGGCTCTTGCTCGATTGTCCGGCTCCTCCTCGGGCCTTTCCGGCCCGCAACGTCGTCGGACGGTCACCGCTTTGAAAAACACCGGCGCCGTCGCGCTCGGGTCGGCCGTCGCCGGAATCGGCTACGCCTCGCTGATCGAGCGCAACGCGTTCGTGCTGCGCGAGCTGACCCTCCCGGTGCTGGACCCGGGTTCGTCGCCGTTGCGGGTGCTGCACATCAGCGACCTGCACATGCGTCCCGGCCAGCGCCGCAAGCAGGCGTGGCTGCGTGAGCTCGCCGGCCTGGAGCCCGACCTGGTGGTCAACACCGGCGACAACCTGGCGCACCCCCGGGCGGTGCCCGCCGTCGTCCAGAGCTTCGGCGACCTGCTCTCGGTGCCCGGCGTGTTCGTCTTCGGTAGCAACGACTACTTCGGCCCACGTCCGAAGAACCCGCTGAACTATCTGACCAAACCGGGCCATCGGGTGCACGGCCAGCCGCTGCCCTGGCAAGACCTGCGGGCGGCATTCACCGAGCGCGGCTGGCTCGATCTGACGCACAACCGTCGCGAGTTCGAGGTGGCGGGTCTGCACATCGCCGCCGCCGGTGTTGACGACCCGCACATTGCGCGCGACCGCTACGACGCGATTGCGGGTCCGGCCAGCCCGGCCGCGAACCTACGGCTGGGGCTGACGCATTCGCCGGAGCCGCGGGTGCTGGACCGGTTCGCCGCCGACGGCTACCAGTTGGTGATGGCCGGCCACACCCACGGCGGGCAGCTGTGCCTGCCGTTCTACGGTGCCCTGGTGACCAATTCGGGGCTCGATCGGTCTCGCGCGAAAGGCCCGTCACGTTGGGGAGCCGAGATGCGGCTGCACGTGTCCGCCGGGATCGGCACATCACCCTATGCGCCGGTGCGATTCTGCTGCCGGCCCGAGGCCAGCTTGCTGACGTTGATTGCGGCGCCCACTGGCGGACGCGACGCGCAACACGACCGCAGTAGGTCGCAGCCCACGTACTCGATGGGCTAACGGCTACTGCGCGTTGGTCAGAACTCCGCGACCCGGGGCGGCGTCGACATGCTCGGCGCGGTGTGAGTCACTCCACGCTTGATCGACGTCGCTGTCGGGAGCGGTAACCAGCAGCCACAGCACCCCGAGGGCCAGGAGTCCGCCGAACACCACGGCGCCTAACACCGTCATGATTTACCTGCTTCCGTTGCACATCGTGCGTGGTCAGTTTAAGTAGCGGTGCCCACTCCCGAGTTATTCCACGCCGGGGTGTGGCGCAGATCGCTCACCACGGACGGCGGCGCAGCGTGCTTTAGGAGGCTGCCGGGTCGGTGCGATACGCTGTCGAAGCTTCAATCGGGGTGTGGCGCAGCTTGGTAGCGCGCTTCGTTCGGGACGAAGAGGTCGTGGGTTCGAATCCCGCCACCCCGACTCGCGTTTGAACAGATCACAGACCCTGACCAGCCATTCTGGTCGGGGTCTTTTTCTGCCTCAGTCACTGTCGCGGGCGCCGCCGACTGACTCGGGCGGGAGGCGTCCGGCCAACAGCGACATCAGTGCGGCGGTGAACGATTCAAGTCGTTCACGGGAGTAAGTCTCCGAGCGGCGGGCGGCGAGCCGGCCCAGCATTTCGGCGAACGACAACATCGCGTGCCCTAGAAGCGCGGAATCGAGCCCTGCCAAGGGCTCGGGCATCATGACCGCACCACTGCGGGCCAGCGCTTCAGATTCGGTCAGCATGACTGAACGCGCGTTGCGCAACGCCTCGCGGTAATCGTGGGGCGCGCTGTCGGGCATGGTGAGGATCAGCCGCCAGCGCGTGGGGTTGTCGATCACGGCCTGCAGGAACGCGGAGATTGTCGCGGCGTAGGCGGCGGTGGGCTCGGTAGTGGCGAGATCGGCCGGAAGGGTGCCGCGGACCTCGGCGATGCCCCGGGCAAGCTCGCGCTCGAGAAGTGTTTCCACGAGCTCGCTGCGGGTGCGAAATGCCTTGTAGAGGACGGGTTTTCCGATGTCGGCGGCCGCGGCGACAGCTTCCATACTCAGGTCGTGCAGCCCGCTGTGGTGAAGGACCGTGAGCGCGGCGTCTAGTACCTGTTCGCGGCGTTGTTCACGAGACAGTCGGGGCGAATATTTGCGTCGCGGCCTATCAGGCTCCATGGCCTCGTGAATTTTACGGCACCGCCAAATTCAGCAGACCGGGATTCAGGCAGCGCACCGTAAGTTTTCCATTTGAATAGAACACTATCGTTAAATTCAATGATACGGTAGCGTTCTATTCATTAGTGATTTGGATCACACTACGGGTCGCTGCGATGCGGGGAGGCTTCGATGGCCCTATCTCTTTCACGTCGTATCGCGTTGGTTCCAGTTGTGGCGGCCGCGCTGGTCGCAGTCACCGGTGCCCTCGCGCCCGCAGCCGCCTACGCAGACTCCGACGGCGCGGCCGATCTGCTGGACGGCTCGATGCACGCACTCGTCATGGGTCCCACGTTCCTTGGCAATCCAGCGTTCCTTCCGGGTTATATGCCCGCCATCGAGGCGAACTATCTTGAGCAATTGGGGTTTTCGCACGACGGGACGCTGACCGCACTTGTCACACCGGAGTCGCCGTGGTTCGGACCGTCAATCGCTAAGGGTGTCGACATCCTGGTCAACACGATCGAGTCCGATTTCAATGAGAACCAGTTCTCGGCCACCGCCCCGTTGACCGTGGTCGGCTACAGCCAGTCGACGGTCATCGAATCTCTAGCCGAGCACCGGCTGTTCGCCGATGGCATCCCGCTCGACGATTTACGCTTCGTCATGCTCGGGGACGCGACCGCCGATCCACCGTCTGGCGCGACCGGCATTCTCGACACCTGGGGCGACACCACGATCGGCCAGGCCATCCTGAATCTCCTCGGGTGGTCGAATTTGGTCGATGTCACGACGCCGAACTACCTGTATCCAACCGATGTCTTCAATGTCGAAAACGACTTTTGGGCCACCACCGTTCTGCCGGCAGATTTCTCGATTCACCCAATTGAGAGCATCCTCAACGACCTGCTGGGATTCTTCGAGCACGGGTGCTACCTCGGGGGACTCCCGGAATCCGAGATCGTCAACGCGATCGCCAGTGGCGGAGTCGTCGACGGCGCAACGACGTACTTCACCCTCGCCGATCCGGTGAACCTACTGGAGTCACTCATTGACACCGCCCTCACCGACCTCGGCATCCCCATTCCATGACTCGCAACCGCAGACCAGTTGCATATTCTCAGCTTTCGATTCAAGGTAAACCCCTGTATCGCCGACAGCGCAGGCTCATGATCGTTATGAGCACGTAGGTCACTGGGGGATTGGGAGCGGGCCATGGGGGTTGCACGAGGACTCGCGGCAGGCGGCACCTTCGCCGCCGTCGCCGTCGGATTGGCATTTCACGCGGCGGGCGAACCGCCCCTCGGGCGCTATACCGCGATGACGATCGACGACGCGACAGGGCGGGAAATCCCGGGAAAAACATCGACCTTGACGTTCAAGGCGTGCGGTCCGGGCTGCGCTCATGTCCTCTCGCCGACCGGAGCATTCGATTTGCATTTGCGGGACGGTGCGTGGACCGGTACGGCTCCGACCCGGGACGGCAAGTCGTGCACGGACACAGTGGACGCCAAACTCGTTTGGACTCAGTCCTGTTCGGGACAAGCGGTCCGCGCGCAGTTGAAAAAGAGCGGCTGAACACCGTCCGCTAGCCCGGCCCCTTCAGATGCCGGGGTACCAGCCATCGGGCGGCAACAGGCTGGACAGATGCTCAACGGTTACCAGCTCCTTTGCTGTGTCGGCCAGCCCACTCCATATCAGGGTCGCGTCGCTGGACCCGGGTGCTTCAAACCACAGAGCTGAGCCAACCCCTGGGTCATCCACGGAGTAGTACGTGCCCGAGGCGGTGGTGAGGAGATTGTCCACTTCGCCGTTGCCCAACACCGCGTGGATGTCATGGAGCGCGGCGGTGACATCGGCCGGTGGCCGCTGCTCGGTGGCCTCATTGAAGCTGGGGTACAACGCGTAATCGGTCACGGTCGCGCCGGCCAGGCCACCGGGGTCGGTTCCACCACTGGTGGCCGAGCCGAAATCGTAGACCGACTCATCACTCCACGGCGTTGCGTAGTCCGTCTCGAACACGTCATAGGTGCCGACGGTCGTACCACCTATTTCCACATTGGTCGGCTGGTACTGCTGCCACTCGGTGAAAAGCGGCTGGAACCCGACGTACCCGTCCGGGCCGAGTGTCGTATAGGGCACGTGTGGGCCAGCGGACGTCAAGGTAAGCCCGTCGTCACTAAATCCATCATCGGCGTACGCGAGCGCGCCCGGACTGAGTGCGGCGGCGACGGCGGCACCGGCGGCGATGGCCAACAGCAAGCGACGATGATTCAGCATTGGAGCCCCCCTGTGGTTGTTGCATTTACCTGCAACAGATCCGAATGCGCAGAGAGTACCTCGCGGATGATCTTGATGTATCCCGAATGCAAAAGATTTGCCACAGCACAATATCTCCTTAACTTGCGGCCACTCTGTACTGCATAAGGTCCCGCTTTTCCGGCCCAGTGAAGGTAGCCACACGCAAGCTAATTACTTCGATCAAATGGCGTTTCGACCACCTAACGTGGCCTTTCCTTTGGCGGTGTGCAACAGTCGCACGTCCATTGCATGTGTCACGGGAACACAGGATGATCGCCGGGTGAGAATCATCGTGACGGGCGGCAACAGCGGCGTCGGCGCGGCAACCGCGGCCACCCTCGCGGCGGACGGACACAGCGTCGTCATCGCCTGCCGCACCATCCCGAAAGCCGAGCGGGCGGCCGCCGCGATGCGCGGCGACGTGACGGTCGCGCACCTGGACCTGGCCGATCTGGCCAGCGTGCGGAAATTCGCCGACTCGGTAGACGGCGTCGATGTGCTGATCAACAACGCCGGAGTCCTCGGCCTGCCGCTGACTCGAACCGCGGATGGTTTCGAAGCCCACATGGGCACGAACTACCTCGGCCATTTCGCGTTGACCTGCCTGCTCGCCGACCGGATCGCCGACCGGGTCATCTCCGTGGTCAGTTCGTCCTACGCCCTGTGCCGGCTGCACCTCGACGACTTGAACTGGAACAACCGCGAGTACTCCACGTGGTCGGCCTATGGCGAATCGAAACTGGCCGTGATGCTGTTCAATCACGAACTGGCCAGCCGCGGCGCCCGCACCTACATGACCGATCCGGGCGCGACGAACACCGACATCAGTCGTGACGCCAGCGGCATCGTCCCCTGGATACGCGACCACACCTTTCGCGGGTTCCCCGCGCACAGCGCCCAGGTCGGTGCGCGATCGACCATCCAGGCCGTCACCACCGACCTGCCCGGTGGAACCTATCTGGCGCCGCGCTTCAGCCAGTGGGGCAAACCCAAAGTCACCAAGCCGCGCCGCAAGGCGCGTGACAGCGCGACGGCCCGCCGACTCTGGGATGTGTCCGTCGAGTTGACCGGCTGCGACTGGCCCGTTTGACGGGTGCGTGTTCGCGGGTAAACACCCCCGTGACTCACGCGATCGCCGAACCGCAGTTGCCCACCGCGCACGGGCCGCTGTCGATGGCCGTCCGGCGCTGCCTCAGCGGGCCGCCGCCGCACGACCAGCTGACGCGCATCAACGCCCCGGTCCCCGACTCGGACCCGTATGGTCTGGATCTACAACTGGCGCTGTACATGTGTTACGAACTGCACTACCGCGGCTTCGCCGGCGTCGACCCGGCGTGGGAATGGGATCCCGGATTGCTCCATCTGCGAGCACAATTGGAGCGCATATTTCTCGAGGGTGTGCGCCGTGACGTCGGTCCGATCGATTCGGATCGAACCGCGCAAGCCGAGATGGACGACCTGTCTATCGAGCCGTCCGACGGTACTGGGCCGTCATACTGGTTGCGCGACAATGGAACCTGGCAACAGATGCGCGAGTACTTCGTGCACCGGTCGCTGTATCACCTCAAAGAGGGCGACCCACACGCGTTTGCGATACCCCGTCTCACCGGACAGGCCAAGGCATCGTTCGTCGCCGTCGAATTCGACGAGTACGGCGCGGGAGATGGCGCAAAGCTGCATCAGCAGCTGTTCGCCGACCTGTTGACCGCGGCCGGGCTGGATGCAACCTATCTGGCCTACCTCGACGCCGTTCCCGCCGAAGCGCTGGCGGTGGTTAACCTGATGTCGCTGTTCGGTTTACACCGCCAGCACCGCGGCGCCGCCGTCGGTCATTTCGCCTCAACCGAGATCACCTCGTCGCCAGGCTCACGTCGCCTGGTCGAGGCGCTGCGGCGAATGGATGCGCCCGAGGAATGCGTCATGTTCTACAGCGAGCACGTCGAAGCCGACGCGGTACACGAGCAGGTCGTGCGACATGACGTGATCGGTACGCTGGTCGCTGGTGAGCCGCACTTGGAGCGCGACGTGGTGTTCGGCATCCGCGCCCACGCCGTCGTCGAGGACCGGCTTGCCGATGTGATCATGACGTCGTGGAAAGCCGAGGAGTCGTCGCTACTGCGGCCGCTCTGAATTCGCTTGAGCCCATTGCCGACAACGCCGATGGCTGGTGTCGCACATCGGATAGCTCCTACTGCGCCGGCAGGTGCAGACCGCCACCATGAACCGGTCGGATTCAACGACGTCACCGCCCGGTGTCTCGAGGCGCACCGGACCGGGTATCAGTATCGGGCCGTTGGGTATCACCTGCACCCGGACTCGGTCCGTCATGGCTTGTCCGCCCGGATCACGACCAGCTCCTCCGTACGGCATCCCCGCTCGATCTGGCCGGTGACTTCGAGCCAGCTAACCCGCGCGGACAGCACCGGACCGAACGGAATCTTCTGTGCGGCAATCACTCCAGCCCGCAGCCCGGTCGACCGCAGTGATTGCAACGACTTGTCGACTCCGGACAGCGCCGAGTGCACCAGCAGCAACGATCCACCGGCGTCCAGAAGTCCGGCGGCGGATTCGCACAGCGGGTCGAGCACCAATCGCCCGTCGACACCTGCGTCCCAGGCGCGTGACGGGCCCGCGGTCAGCGGGATGACGTTGGTATCGCCGGCCGGCGGAGTCGGTACATAGGGAGGGTTCGACACGATGAGGTCGAATGGCGCGTAATCCAGTGCACTGGACCAGGATCCCTCGCGCACATCGACATCGGCGCCGGCGTAGACCGCATTCCCCCGTGAGCAGCTCACCGCACGGGGGCAGATGTCGAACGCAACCACGCTGCCTGCGCCACATTCGGACGCGGCGATAGCGACCACGCCGCTGCCTGTACACACATCCAATACCCTCCGCCCCCTGGCTAATCCGGTGTTGCGGAGGCTATCGATGAGCAGCTGCGAATCCTGTTGAGGCGGGTAGACGCCATCGACGTCGAGCGAATCAGGCGAAGCATTGTAAGCAGTAGTCACGTTGGCCTTTCGACGTGCTGGTCGCCGTGCTGCTTACGGCTCGTCGTGACTAATGCCCAGAATTCACCGGCGCGAAACCCGTTCACCAGCGAACTATTCAGCTGTGCGCCGGGGCTTGCTCGAGCTGGGCGACAAGACTCGCGCAGAATGCCGGAAGATCGGCGGGCGATCGACTGGTGATCACGTTGCCGTCCACCACCACTTCCTCGTCGACCACCTTGCCGCCGGCATTTCGCAGGTCGGTGCGAATGCTCGGGTATGAGGTCACTGTGCGACCCGCGACCACGCCCGCCTCCACCAGAGTCCACGGTCCGTGGCAGATGGCTGCGACGGGCTTGCCGGAATTCACGAAGTCACGCACGAATGCGACGGCGACGCTGTCCGCCCGCAGCTTGTCCGGATTGACTGTGCCCCCGGGCAATACCAGAGCATCGAATTCGTCGACGGATGCCTGCGATACCGCCCGATCGACGGTGAAAGTTCCGGCGGGCTCCAGATCGTGGTTACGCGCTTGGATCTCATCGGTTTTCAGCGACAGCAATTCGACCCGTGCGCCGTGGGCGCTCAGCTCCGCGCGCGGCGTATCGAGTTCGACCTTCTCCACACCGTCGGCGGCTAAGATGGCGACTCGCTTGCCCTGCAACGAGTTTGACATTGTTACCCTCCTTCGGACCGCAGCGCCGCCAGCAGCGGCTCGGCGGCCTCCTTCAAGAACTCCTCCTGGGCGTCGCCGCCGATCTGCAGCAGCGCGATGTCGGTGAACCCGGCCTCCCAATATGGCCGGACGGCGTCGACGATCGCGTCGAGGTCCGGACCGCAGGGAATGCTGTCGGCGACATCCTCTGGCCGGACGAATTGCGTCGCGCCGGCGAATCCGGCGGGAGTGGGCAAGTCGGCGTTGACCTTCCAGCCGCCACCGAACCAGCGGAACTGATCGTGTGCGCGCTTGACCGCCGCGTCCCGATCGGTGTCCCAGCAGATCGGGATCTGCCCGACGATCCGGCCGCCGCCGGCGAGCCCGTTGGCCTGCCGCACGGAATGCCAATCGTGCACCAGGTCGCCGTTGGGTTCCACCGCGATCAGATGGTCGGCAAGCACACCGAATTTGTCGATGGCCTTCTTTCCGCCCATCGCAACGCCGATGCCGACCGGGACGTCGGGCAGGTCCCACAGCCGCGCGGAGTTCACCTGGTAGTAGTCGCCCCGCCAGTCCACCAGATCACCGCCGAACAGGCTGCGAATGATTTCGATGGCCTCGCGCAGCATGTCTTGGCGTTGAGTTACCGCCGGCCAACCCCGGCCGACCACGTGCTCGTTGAGGTTTTCACCGCTGCCCAGACCCAGCGTGAATCGCCCGTCGGCGAGGATCTGCACCGTCGCCGCTTGCTGGGCGACGATCGCCGGGTGGTAGCGCATGGTCGGACACGTCACATAGGTGTAGAGGTCGACGCGGTCGGTAACCTGCGCTACCGCACCGAGCACCGCCCACGCATTGGGCGCATGACCCTGCGACGTGAGCCACGGTGAGAAGTGGTCACTGGTGACCTCGAAGTCGAAACCCCTGCGTTCAGCCGAGATTGCGTACTGGACAAGGTCTTTGGGCCCGTTCTGTTCTGTCATCAAGGTATAGCCGAACCGTGTCATACGATTCGGGTACCCGTAGGCCGCCGAGGCAAACGACCCGACGGCCGCTAGAGACGGTCTTTGACCGCCTTCGACAGCCGCGCCCCGTCGGCCTTGCCGGCCGCCAGCGCGGTAGCCGCCTTCATCACCTGGCCCATCTGCTTCATGCCCGGTCGCTCGCCCAACTCCTCAGCCACCTGGGCAATCGCCGTGTCGGCGACATCGGCGAGCTCCCCGTCGTTGAGCGGGGTCGGCAGGTAGTCGTCGATGACCCGCGCCTCGGCGTGCTCGTTGGCCGCGAGCTCACCGCGGCCATTCTGGGTGTAGATCTCGGCCGCCTCGCCGCGCTTGCGGGACTCCTTGGCCAGCACTTTGAGCACCTCGTCGTCGGAGAGTTCGCGGGCCTCTTTGCCGGAAACCTCCTCCATCTGGATCGCGGCCAGCAGCATCCGGAGCGTCGCGGTGCGCAGCTTGTCCTTGGCTTTCATCGCATCGGTGAGGTCCGCCCGCAGTCGGGACTTGAGTTCGGCCATGTGAGGAGACGCTACGCGCCGGGCCGCGTCACGTTGAGAAATAGCCGCGTGCTCGACAGTATGGAGCCATGACCGGCAGCGACGATGCAGAGCGCAGCTGCGGTGACGACGGCGGCTCCACTTGGTGAGCGCACCGCCGCCCGAATACCCGGACTACCCCTACAGCGGACACCAGCCGACCAACTACCGTCCTCCCGTATATCCGCAGCAGGGCTACCCTCCGATGGGCTACCCACCACCGGCCTACCCGCCGCCGGCCTACGGCTGGCAGCCCCCTTATCCCCCGCCGCCGGCCTACGGGTGGCAGCCCGCATACCCGCCGCCGCCCGGGTTCGGCGGCCCACCGCGTCCGGTCCGCACACCGTGGGCGCCGGGAATCATCCCACTGCGTCCGCTGAGCCTCAGCGACATCTTCAACGGTGCGGCGGTCTATATCCGGGCTAATCCCCGCGCCACGCTGGGTCTGACCGCCATCGTCGTAGTGATCGCCCAGCTCATCTCGCTCGCCGCGTCGGCCGGACCATTGGCCGCCGCCGGCCGGTTGCGAACCGCGCCGGCTGACGAGCTCACCAGTGGCGACGTCGGGCTCTGGGTGGCTTCGGCCGGGCTCAGCGGGTTGGTCGGTTGGCTGGGCGGCATCCTGCTGACCGGCATGCTGACGGTCGTGGTGGGACGGGCGGTGTTCGGCGGCACCATCGGCATCGGCGAAGCCTGGTACCGAATTCGCGGGCGGCTGCCCGCCCTGATCGGATTGGTGACGCTCGAGGCTCTCGGGCTCGTCCTGCTTGCCGGCGGGGTCGGCGTGATCATCGGAGCCACGGTCGCCGCGGGCAACGTGCCGGCCGCGGTTCTCCTCGGTTTTCCGCTGGTCCTGACGTCGGTTGCGGCGGTGGTGTATCTCTACGTGGCGCTGTCGTTCGCGCCGGTGCTGATCGTACTGGAGCGGCTTCCCGTGATGGCCGCGATGAGACGGTCGTTTGCCTTGGTACACAACAGCTTCTGGCGAATCCTCAGCATTCGAATGCTGACGTGGTTGGTGGTGACGTTCATCGCGGGAGCCGTCGCCGTGCCGTTCGAATTCCTCGGCCAACTGGTCGGAGGGTCCTCCGTGCTGGCCGCCGCAACAGTGGGAGCGGTCGGAGCGGTGATCGGCCGAATCATCACCACACCGTTCGACGCCGGAGTCGTGGTCCTGCTCTACACCGACCGCCGAATCCGCAGCGAGGCATTCGATCTCGTACTACAGAGCGGCACTCCGGCACACCCCGCTTCGACCGACCACCTGTGGCTGACGCGGCCGGTGTAGGGACGCACCCGAGGATGCCCGCTATCGACATCGACCGCGATACCGCCCATGATGCGGCCCAGCGTGAACTCGACAAGCCGATCTACCCCAAAGGTTCGATCTCGCAACGCATCAACGAATGGATCCACGAGCTCCTGTACCGCATCATCGAGAAGGGCTCATCGATACCGGGTGGTTGGCTCACCATTACCGTTCTCGTCATTCTGGCGATCGCCGCGGTAGTGGTCGCGGTGCGCATCGCCCGCCACACCATCCGCACCCGCCGCGACGGCGACTACCAACTGTTCGACGCCGGCCAGCTCACCGCTGCCCAGCATCGAGCGATCGCGGAACGCTGTGCCGCCGAGGAGGATTGGACCGCAGCAATACGGCATCGGCTGCGTGCCGTGGCCCGCGGGCTCGAGGAGAGCGGAACCCTGGATCCGGCACCCGGCCGTACCGCCAACGAGCTGGCCACCGACGCCGCTGAACAACTGCCCGCGCTGGCCGCCGAGTTATCGCAATCGGCGACCGCGTTCAACGACGTCACCTACGGCGAACAGCCCGGTACCCCGGCCGCCTATCAGCTGATTGTCGACCTCGACGAGCACCTCCAATACCGTTCCACCACTGGCCAATTCGGCCTTGCCGTGCCACCCACCACCGACACCTGGACCCCGGCCCGGTGACGCCGCAAACGCGCCGACGGTGGTGGTGGCTGCTGCCCGCGCTGGTGGCGATCTGCGCCGTCGCCGCGCTGAGCACCTACCTGACCGCGCCGCGTCCCGGTGGACGAATGGACCCCGAAGCAACCGGCCCCGACGGCGCGCACGCGTTGGTCACGCTGCTGCGCGACCGCGGTGTCACGGTCGTCGTCGCCGACAACGTCGACGAGGCGGTGACCGCGGCGCGGGAAGGATCGCTGTTGTTGTTCGGCCAAACCCAACGCGTTGCCGCCGAGCCGCTGCTGAAACGCATCGCCGACGCTCCCGGAGATCTGCTGCTGGTCGAGCCGACCTCGCGCGCCCGCGCCGCGCTGTCCCCGGGTATCCGCACCGCGGGCAACGGCTCACCGAGCGATGATCCGGATTGCGCTCTGCGCGAAGCGAATCAGGCCGGATCGGTGGATTTCGGCCTGTCGAACTCATTCCGCGCCGTCGGCGACCAGGCGGTAACCAGCTGCTACGGCGGTGCGTTGGTCCGCTACCGGGAAGGCGGGCGCACCGTCACGGTGGTCGGCAGCACCGAGTTCATGACCAACGGGGGCCTGTTGCGGGCCGGTAACGCCGCGCTGGCGATGAACCTGGCCGGTGAGCATCCCCGTCTGGTCTGGTTTGCCCCGCAGCACATCGAAGGCGGCTCGTCGGCCAAGGGAAAGATCTTCGATCTGATTCCGGAAAGCGTCAATTGGATGGTCCTCCAGTTGTGGCTGGCCGTAGGGCTGGCCGCGCTCTGGAAGGGCCGCCGGATCGGGCCGCTGGTGGCCGAGGACCTTCCAGTTGTTGTCCGTGCATCGGAGACGGTCGAAGGACGCGGCCGGCTGTATCGGTCACGCCGGGCCCGCGCCCGAGCCGCCGCGGCGCTGCGCACGGCCGCGTTACAGCGCCTGGTGCCCCGACTCGGTCTCGGCGTCGACACCCAACCTGCGGCGGTAGTTCAAGCACTCGCATCGCATAGCAGATCCGATCCGGAGATGGTGGGGCACATCCTGTTTGGGCCTCCCCCGTCCACTGATGACGACTTGGTACAGCTCAGTCGTGCACTCGATGACATCGAAAGGCAGGTCACACATTCATGACCCAACCGCCCCATAGCTCCGCTCCGCCGCCGGCCGACCAAGCCGCGCGACAGGCCCTGCTCGCACTGCGTGGCGAGATCGGAAAGGCCGTCGTGGGGCAGGAGGCGGTGGTCACCGGGCTGGTGATCGCGCTGCTGTGCCGCGGGCACGTGTTGCTCGAAGGTGTTCCGGGCGTGGCGAAGACGCTGCTGGTCCGGTCGCTGGCCGCCGCGCTGCAACTGGATTTCAAGCGCGTCCAGTTCACCCCCGACCTGATGCCCGGCGACATCACCGGATCGCTGATCTACGACAACCGCACCGCCGCCTTCGCATTCCGCAGCGGGCCGGTGTTCACCAACCTGCTGCTGGCCGACGAGATCAACCGGACCCCGCCGAAGACTCAGGCCGCGCTGCTGGAGGCGATGGAGGAACGTCAGGTCAGCGTCGACGGTGAAGCCCGCCCGCTGCCCGAGCCGTTTATCGTTGCGGCAACGCAGAACCCGATCGAGTACGAAGGCACCTACCAGTTGCCGGAGGCTCAGCTCGACAGGTTTCTGCTGAAGCTGGAGGTTCCGCTGCCGCGGCGGGACGCCGAGATCGCCATCCTCGGCCGGCACGCACGCGGCTTCGATCCGGGCGACCTCTCCGCGATCCGGCCGGTTGCCGGTCCGACCGAACTGGCGGCCGGGCGCGACGCGGTGCGCCGCGTGCTGGTGGCCGATGAGGTGCTCGGCTACATCGTCGACATCGTCGGTGCGACACGGCATTCACCGGCGTTCCAGCTCGGTGTATCACCGCGTGGCGCAACCGCACTGCTCGCGACGGCGCGGTCGTGGGCATGGCTGTCCGGCCGCAATTACGTCACGCCGGATGACGTGAAGGCGATGGCCCGCCCGACGCTGCGGCACCGGGTGATGCTGCGTCCGGAGGCCGAGCTGGAAGGCGCCACCACCGACGGCGTCCTCGATGGCATCCTGGCCTCGGTCCCGGTGCCCCGCTAGTGATTCTGACCGGGCGTACCGGGCTGATCGCGCTGCTGTGCGCGGTCCCGATCGCGGTATCACCCTGGCCGGCGGCAACGTTCACCACGCTGCTGGCGTTACTCGCCGCCCTGGTCCTGATTGATGTTGCGTTGGCGGCCAACCCGTTTCAGCTCCAGTACACTCGGCTGCCCAACGGCTCGGTGCGACTCGGCGAACAGATCACCCTCGGCCTGTTGATCCACAACGGCGGTCGTCGTCGCTTTCGTGGCCGCATCCGCGATGCCTGGCCACCCAGTACCCAGGCGGAACCGGCAAGCCATGCCGTGAATCTGGTTGCCGGGTACACCCATCGGATGGACACCGTGTTGCGGCCGATCCGTCGCGGCGACCAGCGGTCGGCGGCGATCACGGCGCGCTCGATCGGGCCGCTGGGGTTGGCCGGCCGGCAGAAATCGCGTCCGGTACCCGGCGAGGTGCGGGTGTTGCCGCCGTTCCTGTCCCGCAAGCACCTGCCGTCGCGGCTGGCCAGGCTCCGCGAACTCGACGGTCTACTCCCCACTCTGACGCGCGGTCAGGGCACCGAATTCGATTCGCTGCGCGAGTATGTGGTGGGCGACGACGTCCGCTCGATCGACTGGCGGGCAACGGCCCGCCGGGCCGACGTGGTGGTGCGCACCTGGCGGCCCGAACGCGACCGGCGGGTCGTCATCGTGCTCGACACCGGTCGCACCGCGGCGGGACGCGTCGGAGTCGATCCGACAGCCGGGGATCCCAGCGGCTGGCCACGGCTGGACTGGTCGATGGACGCCGCGCTGCTGCTCGCGGCGCTCGCGTCGCGAGCCGGGGACACCGTCGACTTCCTCGCTCACGACCGGGTCACCAGAGCCGGCGTCTTCGGCGCAACCCGAACCGAGTTGCTGGGCCGCGTGGTCGACGCGATGGCGCCACTGAAGCCGGCGCTGCTCGAATCCGATTCCACCGCAATGGTTTCCGCGGTGATTCGACGCACCAGACGCCGGGCTCTGGTGGTGCTGATGACCGACCTCAACGCGAGCGCGCTCGACGAGGGATTGCTGCCGGTACTCCCCCTGCTGTCGACCAGGCATCAGGTGATCGTCGCGGCGGTGGCCGACCCGCGGGTCGACCAGCTGGCCGCCGGCCGCTCCGATGCGGCCGAGGTGTACGACGCGGCGGCTGCCGAACGCTCCCGCAGCGAGCGATCCGCGATCGCTACACGTCTGCGCCACAGCGGGGTCGAGGTCGTCGACGCAGCGCCCGCCGATCTGGCGCCGGCGCTGGCCGATCGTTATCTTTCGATGAAAGCCGCCGGGCGGCTGTAGCGACGCCGTCGAGTGGCCAGTTATGACAGACATTTCGGGCCTTTTTGCGCCATAACTGGCCACTCGGCAAAGCTCTAACGCGTCGGCACCACGTCGGGCGCATCGGCGATGTCGCCGGTGTCGCCGGCCCGCGCCGCGCGGCTGCCGAAATACCCGACGTACGCTAAGAACCCTGCTTCGGCGAGGATTCCGATGCCGATGCGCAGCGGAGTCGGCAACGGAGAGGGCGTGACGAACGCTTCGATCATGCCCGAAACCAGCAGCACCACAACCAAACCCACGGCGACCGAGATGACCGCGCGGCCCTGCTCGGCGAGCACCTGGCCCCGCGGCCGATCGCCGGGTGCGATCACAGACCAACCAAGTCGCATACCGACCGCACCCGCGAGGAACACCGCCGTCAACTCCAGCAAGCTGTGCGGCAGCAGCAACCCGAACAGCACATTCGCTTTACCGGCCTGCAGCATCAGACCGGCCACCACACCCAGGTTGGCGGCGTTGGCGAACAGCACGAAAGGAATTGGCACACCGAGCAGGACGGAAAACGCGATGCACTTGGCCGCCACCCAGGAGTTGTTCACCCAGACGTGCAGGCCGAACGCCGCCGCGGCATGCTCGCTGTAGTAGGAGGCGAAGTCGTGGTTGACCAATTCGTCAATCTCGCTTGGCGTTCCGATCGTCGACTGCACGTCCGGGCTGCCGAGCACCCACAGCGCGATCGTGGCTGTCACGGCGAAGAACACGACCGCCGACCCCAGCCACCACCGCCAGGC
>DATNFI010000022.1:0-3634 GCA_035606475.1 Mycobacterium sp.
CGCTCCGGTGTCGATCAAGATCATGGCCGACGGGATCCGCGGTGTCTCGCCCGAGACGGTCGAGGCGGCCCGCTCGGTGGGGTCGAACACCTGGCAGGTGATCACCAAGGTGCAGCTGCCGATGGCCGTTCGGTCCCTGACACTTGCCACCAACCAGGGCCTTATATATGTGCTCTCCATGGTGGTGGTCGCCGGTCTGGTCGGCGGCGGCGCGCTGGGCTACCTGGTGGTGGCCGGGTTCGCGCAGACCAGCCTGTTCGGCAAGGGCCTGGCGGCGGGTCTGGCGATCGTGCTGCTCGGCACGATTCTCGACCGCACGACCGCGGCCGCATCGCGACGGATAGGACGGGTAAGCGAATGAAACGTACTGCGATAGCCGCGGTTGCCGCGGCGCTCGTGCTGCTGATCTCGGGTTGCAACGCCACCAAGGTTTCGGACCTGCAAGCCCGCGGTCAGTTGAAACCCGGCAGCAAACCGTGTGGCACCTTCAACCTGGCCATCAACTCGTGGGTCGGGTACGAGGCCAACGCGGCGGTGATCACGTATCTCGCGGAGAACGTGCTCGGGTGTGTGGTCAAACAGAAGCACATCGCCGAGCAGGTCTCCTGGCAGGGCATGTCCACCGGGCAGGTAGACGCGATCCTGGAGAACTGGGGTCACGACGACCTGCGAAAGCAGTACATCGACAACATGGGCGTCGCCCAGACCGCCGGCTCCACTGGGATCAAGGGGGTCATCGGCTGGTACGTGCCGCCGTGGATGATCGAGCAGTACCCGGACATCACCGATTGGCGCAATCTCAACAAGTACGCCCATTTGTTCAAGACCTCCGAATCCGGCGACAAGGGACAGCTGCTCGACGGGGACCCGGCCTACGTGACCAACGACGCCGCGCTGGTGGCCAACCTGAACCTGGACTACAAGGTGGTGCAGGGCGGCAGCGAGACGGCGCTGATCTCCAGCATCCGTCAGGCGCAGCGACAACGGACCCCGCTGCTCGCGTACTTCTACTCGCCGCAATGGCTGTTGAGTGAGGTGCCGATGGCCAAGGTGGATCTGCCGCCCTACACAGATGGATGCGACGCCGATCCGGCCAAGATCGCCTGCGACTATCCGGCCTACGACCTGGACAAGATCGTCGCGACCAAGTTCGCCGAGTCCGGAAGCCCGGCTTACACGCTGGTGAAGAACTTCCAGTGGACCGAGGAGGACCAGAACTCGGTGGCCCGTTCGATCGCAGTGGACGGGATGAGTGACGACGAGGCCGCCAAGAAATTCATCGATGCGCACCCGCAGCTTGTCGCCAAGTGGCTGGCCGGCACGGGCGCGGAAAACGCGGCGTAGTCAACCTGGCGAAAAGACGTGCGTGCGACGTCAAACTCGCGCGCCGAAGCACTTGACAAGGCTGGGCGAATTCCATCAGGCTGTTGCATATTACGAATCGAGTTTCACAATCCGCTACAAAACACCCACACGAGGAGGTCACGGTCGTGCTTGAAATCTGTCCACTTACGGCCCTCCCCCGCGGTGAGGCGCGGCGGGTCGAAGCGGACCCACCGATCGCCGTCTTCCACACCGATGACGGCGAGGTGTTCGCGGTCGACGACACCTGCACGCATCAGGACGCATCACTGGCCGACGGCTGGCTCGAGGGCTGCGAGATCGAATGCCCGCTGCACGCCTCACGTTTCAACCTGCGCACGGGTCAGGTCGACGCGCCGCCGGCCAAGCTTCCGGTCCGTACGCACGAAGTGGTGATCGTCGACGGCGTGATCAACGTCGTCCTCGACGACGCACCGCCAAACCTTCCGCCCGGTGTAGCCACCCGCGCGGCCGGCGAGGCGGCCCAGTGAAAAGCGTTGCGGTGATTGGGGCCTCGCTGGCGGGACTGTCGGCGGCGCGCGCGTTGCGCACGCAGGGATTCGACGGCGAGGTGACGATTGTCGGCGACGAGGCGCGCAGGCCGTACGACCGGCCACCGCTGTCTAAGGAGTTCCTGACCGGCGTTGTCGGTGAGGACACCCTAGCCCTCGAGACCGACGACGAGGACCTTGACGCTCGGTGGCTGCTGGGGGTGCGCGCGACCCGACTCGACGCGGCCGCCGGCGCTGTCCATCTCGACGACGGGTCCGCGGTCTACGCGGGTGGCATCGTCATCGCCACCGGCGCGCGGGCCCGGTCGTGGCCGGGCTCGGACGGCCTTGCCGGGGTGCACGTGCTGCGCACCGTCGACGACGCGTTGGCCCTGCGCGACGAACTGCGCCCCGGCGCCCGTCTGGTGGTGATCGGTGCCGGCTTCATCGGTGGCGAAGTCGCCTCCACCGCAAAGAAGTTGGGCCTGGACGTCACGGTGATCGAGGCCGCGCTCGCGCCGCTGGCGGGCCCGCTCGGCGTCCAACTCGGCGCTGCGGTCGCGCAGCTGCATGCCGAGCACGGCACCCGGCTGCTGTGCGGCGCGCCGGTTGCGGGGCTCACCGGCAGCGAGCGGGTCACCGGTGTGGAACTGGCCGACGGGCGTCACGTGCCCGCCGACGTCGTCCTTGTCGGTATCGGCGCGATTCCCAACACCGAGTGGCTGCGTGACAGCCCACTCGAGTTGGCCAACGGCGTCGTGTGCGACGCAGGCGGTGCGACCGCAGTCCCGAACGTGGTGGCGGTCGGAGACTGTGCGGCCTGGCATGAGCCGAGTGTCGGCTGGCCACATCGCGTCGAACATTGGACGGGCGCGCTCGAGCGGCCCGCGACCGCCGTCGCCACACTGCTTGCCGGGCGGCACGACGGCACGCCCGCCAAACCCCCGTACTTCTGGTCCGATCAGTACGACCGCCGCATCCAATTCGCTGGCATCGCCGACCCGGGCGATGAGATCACGTTCGAGGTGGGCAGCCTGCGAGACGCCAGCTTCCTGGCCGTGTATCGGCGCGAGGGGCAACCGGTCGCCGTGCTCGGCGTCGACCAACCCAAGCTGTTCACCCGCTTGCGTCGCCAACTGGCCTTCGTCCCCGTCCCCGCCTGACTTCGTTTCCAGCAGAGGAGATCTCGATGACCACCGTCGGACTGCCGCAGAGCCTCATCTCCACGCTGCCCGGCAGCTATTACACCGACCCCACCATCTTCGCGATGGAACAGGCGGACGTCTTCGAGTCGATGTGGTTCTGCGCCGTGCGCTCGGCAGACCTCGATAAGCCAGGCGCATTCAAGACCGTTCACATCGGACGGGAAAGCGTGCTGCTCACCCGATCCCGCGGCGGCGAGGTCCGGGCGTTCTTCAACGTCTGCAGGCATCGGGGCGCGCAGCTTTGCACCGAGGAGAGCGGTGAGGCCAAGCGCGCGTTCCAATGCCCTTACCACGCCTGGACTTACGACTTCGACGGCAAGCTGATCGCGGCGCCGAACCTCACCAAGATGCCCGACATCGACCGCGTCGCCTACGGGTTGCACCGCATCGCGGTCCAGGAGTGGCTCGGCTACGTCTGGGTGTGCCTGGCCGACAACCCGCCGTCGTTCGAGGGCACGGTGATAAAGGAGATCGTCGACCGACTCGGTGACATCGAATCGATCGACCACTACGGCATTGCGGACCTGACGGTGGGGCGCCGGATCGTGTACGACGTCAAGGCGAACTGGAAGCTCA
>DATNFI010000023.1:0-26829 GCA_035606475.1 Mycobacterium sp.
GCGCCATTACGGGGATAATGGACGGCAATGTTCGAGCAATGCCCGCATCGGCGGGCGACCAGCGACGGGACGGCCTCGTGACAATCACCACGCTCGGTATCCCGGCGGTGCGGCGAAGGCGGGAATCCTGGGCGTCCCCAGGGCCAACGGACGGCCCGTTGGTCGACAGTTACGGACGGGTTGCGACTGACCTGCGGGTGTCGCTGACCGATCGGTGCAATCTGCGCTGTACCTACTGCATGCCCGCTGACGGTCTGCCGTGGCTGGGCAACGCGGAACTGCTGCAGCCCGGCGAGATCGACCGGCTGGTGCGTATTGCCGTGACCCGGCTCGGGGTGACGAAGGTGCGATTCACCGGCGGAGAACCGTTGCTGGCCAAGCACCTTGACTCGGTTGTCGCGGCGGCTGCGGCTCTGCGACCCCGCCCGGAGATCGCGCTGACCACCAACGGCGTTCTGCTGGCAGACCGTGCCGAGGCGCTGGCCCGCGCCGGCGTCGACCGGGTGAACGTATCGCTGGACAGCGTTGACGCTGCGCATTTCTCGGCCATCACCCGCCGCGACCGGCTTACCCACGTGCTGGCCGGTCTGGCGGCGGCGTCCGCGGCGGGATTGCGGCCTGTCAAGGTGAATGCGGTGCTCGACCCGGTGAGCGGCCTGGACGACGCGGTGGCCCTGGTGCGGTTCTGCCTCGAGCACGACTACCAGCTGCGCATCATCGAACAGATGCCGCTGGATGCCGGACACCACTGGCAGCGTCAGACGATGGTGACCGCGGATCAGGCGGTGGCGGAACTGCGGGACAACGGATTCACGGTGCAGCCCGACGACCGCCCGAGGGGCGCCGCCCCGGCGGCGATGTGGCAGGTCACCGACGGCGCGACGGGCCGCGTCGGCCAGATCGGGATCGTCGCCTCGGTATCGGAGCCGTTCTGCTCGTCGTGCAACCGGACCCGCTTGACGGCCGACGGGCAGCTGCGGAGTTGCTTGTTCGCCACCGAGGAGACCGACCTGCGGGCGCTGCTGCGCCGCGGAGCGGACGATGACGCGGTCGAGGCCGCCTGGCGGGCCGCAATGTGGGTCAAACCGGCAGGTCACGGGATCAACGATCCAGACTTCGTCCAGCCCCAGCGGCCGATGAGCGCGATCGGTGGTTGACGTGACCGCCGAGCTGATCGAGATCGGTGTGCGGTATTTCGCGGCCGCTGGTGCTGCGGCCGGCTCCGAGGCCGAACAGCTGACCGTCCCGGCGGGCACCACCGTCGGTGGGCTCGTCGACGAACTGAGCGGACGCAGCCCGGGATTGGCGCGGGTGCTGCTGCGGTGCTCGTATCTCTGTGACGGTGTCGCGGTGCGGGACACGACTCAGGCTCTACGCACCGGCAACACGGTCGATGTTCTGCCGCCGTTCGCCGGGGGATAGCGTTAGGCCGAGCCGACCCACTCGTCGCTTCCGTCGGCGAAGAACTGGTGTTTCCACACCGGTAGCCGCGCTTTGATGGCATCTACCAATTGCGCACAGGTGTCGAACGCTGCCCGGCGATGATCGGCCGCGACCGCCACCACCAGTGCCGCGTCGCCGATATGCAGCAGGCCGATCCGGTGACTTGCTGCAATCGCCCGCACGCCGGCCGAATTCGCGCACACCTCGGCCACCACCTCGGCGATGACGTTGGCGGCCGAGGGATGCGCGGAGTACTCCAGCTTGAGCACCGGCCGCCCGCCGTCGTGGTCGCGAATCGCGCCGACAAACCCGACGATGGCGCCCGCCGCCCGGTCGCGTACCAAGTCTTCGTGTTCGCGGACCGTGATCGGTTGGTCAGTCAGTGCTGCACGCAGCACCCGAACCCCCGCCGAGCCGCGACTTTCCATGACAACCAACTATATTGGCAATCTCAGGCGTTCGAGAGTGAAGGTTGGCGGGGCGGAGCATGTCGATGATTGACAGCCAACGGTTTTCTCCTCTGTCGTGATGCGGTCGGTCGAGGAACATCAGCGCGTTGTCGCCGAATTGATCAAATCCCGGACCGCCGCGCCCGTCGGCTTGCGCGACGCCGAAGGCCTGGTGCTGGCCGACGACGTGACCGCGGCGCTGTCGCTTCCGGTGTTCGACAACTCCGCGATGGACGGCTACGCCGTGCGCGCCGACGAGGTGGCCGGCGCGACAGCAGCTCACCCAGTGAGATTGCCTGTCGCCGAAGACATTCCGGCTGGCCGCACCGACGTCCCTACGCTGACTGCCGGGACCGTGCACCGCATCATGACCGGGGCGCCGGTCCCGGCCGGAGCAACGGCGATCGTGCCCGTCGAGGCGACCGACGGCCGGACCGACATCGTGACGATCACCGCGCCAAGCGCGGAGGGGAGATTCATCCGGCGCGCGGGTGAAGACGTCTCGGCCGGCGCCACGGTGTTGCGAGCCGGGCAGCCGGTGACCCCGGCCGTGGTCGGCCTTGCCGCCGCGACCGGACTGCACCAGTTGACCGTGATCCCGCGACAGCGGGTTCTGGTGATTTCCACCGGCTCGGAACTCGTGTCGCCCGGCGCGGCGCTGCAGACAGGGCAGATCTACGAGTCGAACTCGAGCATGCTGGCCGCGGCCGTTCGCGAAGCGGGCGCCGAGGTTATCGCCGCGGTGACGGTCAGCGACGACGTCGCCGACTTCGCCGCGGTGCTCGACCGGTACGCCGCAACGGCGGATCTGATCATCACCAGCGGCGGGGTCAGTGCGGGCGCCTACGAGGTGGTCAAGGACGCTTTCGGACGGACCGGCGATCAGGGCGTCGAGTTCGTCAAGGTGGCGATGCAACCCGGTATGCCGCAGGGCAGCGGGCGGGTCGCCGGAACACCAATCGTCACGATGCCGGGAAATCCGGTGAGCGCCCTGGTGTCCTTCGAGGTCTTCATCCGCCCGGCGCTGAGGTCGGCCATGCGGCTGCCGGTCCCAGATCGCCCACGACGGTTCGCGGTGCTGGTCGACGCCCTGACCGCGCCGGCCGGCAAACGCCAGTTCCGCCGCGGGGTTTTCGACGCGACGGCCGGCACGGTGGCAAGCCATGGACCGGCGGGTTCGCATCACGTGCGCTACCTGGCGTCGGCGAACTGCCTGATCGACATTCCGGTCGACGTGACCGACCTTCCCGCCGGCTCGCAGGTCCAGATCTGGGACATCGGCTGACGCGTGGCATGGGAACTGCGAAAATGAACTGCCATGTCTGACGCCGCGACCACACCACCCACCGGTCCGCTGTCGCACATCGATGCCAGCGGCGCGGCCCACATGGTCGATGTCACCGAGAAGACCGCGACCAAACGGGTCGCGATCGCCGCAGGCTCGCTGCGCACGACGGCCGAAGTGGTTGAGCTGATCTCGGCGGGTGGCCTGGCGAAAGGCGATGCGCTGGCCACCGCCCGGATAGCCGGAATTCAAGCGGCCAAGCGCACCAGCGAGCTGATCCCGCTGTGTCATCAGCTCGCGTTGACGGGCGTCGCCATCGACTTCGCGGCCAATGCAAGCGATGTCGAGATCACCGCGGCGGTGCACAGCACCGACCGCACCGGGGTGGAGATGGAGGCGCTCACGGCAGTGAGCGTTGCGGCGTTGACGCTCTACGACATGATCAAAGCGGTCGATCCGGCCGCTCGCATCGACGACATCCGGGTGCTGCGTAAAGCAGGCGGCCGGCGCGGAACCTGGACGCGGTGATGGCCGACCGGTCGGCGCGCATCGTCATTGCCTCCACCCGCGCATCGACCGGCGCGTATGACGATCGCTGCGGGCCAATCATTGCCGACTGGCTTGTGCGGCGAGGCTTTCCGACGGTCGTCCCGACAGTCGTCGGCGACGGGGACCCGGTGGGTCATGCGTTGCGCGAAGCGATTGCCGACGGCGTCGGCGTGGTGATCACCTCAGGAGGCACCGGCATTTCGCCGACCGACGACACACCGGCCCAGACCAAAGCCGTGCTCGACTACGAGATTCCCGGGCTGGCCGAGGAAATTCGGCGCTCCGGCCTGCCGAAGGTCCCGACCTCGGTGCTGTCGCGGGGCGTCTGTGGGGTCGCGGGGCGAACCCTGGTGGTGAACCTGCCCGGCTCACCCGGCGGAGTGCGCGACGGCCTCGGGGTGCTCAGTGGTGTGCTGCAGCACGCTCTGGATCAGATCGCCGGCAAAGATCATTCGTGACCTGCGCGGCGCGACCGGATCATCTCGACCACCCACCAAATCACCAGTGCCCCAACCAGAGCCACCGCGAGATTGCTTAAAAACCCGGTCACGCCGACCGCGATCGCCATCACCCAATGCCAGGTTCCCCGTAGATCTTTCAGCAGCGTGATGTGCAGCAACCCTGCCACCGTCAACAGTCCCGCCAGGATCGGCACCGGGAAACCCGACAGAGCGGCGGTCAAGGTTGCTCCCATCACCAGGGCAATCGCGATCAGGATGCTGCCCAACATGATCGGGGCGCCGCCGCTGCGAGCGCCGAAGCTGCGGTGCGCCGTCATTCCGCCGGCGCCGTGGCACACCGGCATCCCGCTGATCGAGCCCGCGAACAGGTTGGCCACCCCGATCGTGGTGGCCAGGCGTCCGGGCCGGACCCGTCGAGCGGCGTCCCCGAAGTAGGTGCGGGCGGTGTCGGCAGTGGCCAGGCACGAATTCGCGAAGGACAACGGCACCTGCGGCAACACCAGCGCGACCGCTGCCGCGGCGAACGCCTGCTGACTCAGATGCGGGATGTGCACGGCGGACGGGCCGAAGCTGAACGAGCCGTGAAACGCAACCACCATGGCCACCACGGCAATCGCGAGGAACACCAGGGTGATCTGGTGACGTCGCAGCAGCAGCGCCGCGACGATGACCACGGCGGTCAGGCCCACTAGCCACCAGCTGGAGTGCCGATGGTCGGCGAACGACTTGGGCGGTGTCGATACCAGCTTCCACGCCAGCTGACAGAACAACAGCCCTACCGACAGCTGAATCCCGCGAATGATCGGGTGCGGGAACACTTTTGCGACCCAGTCCAGCAAGCCCGACGCGCCCAGCGCCAGAAACAGCATGCCCATCAACAGCGCACCCGCCGCGATGTCGTCGGCCCCGAAACCGTGTGCGATCGCGATGGCCCCGAACGCCTTGAGCGGTTGCACCGGAACCGGTAGCCGATAGATCAGACCTGCCACCACATACAGCAGACCGGCCGGCAACAAGACCGCGGTCGGCGTCAGACCGTTCTTGACGATCAGCGCCACCGCGATCGGGACCAACACTCCCAGATCGCCTAGCGCCCCAGCCAATTCCGCCCGGTCGAACCGGAACGGGCTGGCATCCGACTCACGCTGCGTGGGCGCCACGACCATGCCAGCACTCTAATGTAGGCATGTGCCACCGGCGGTCGTCGATCGCTCACGGCGCCGCCGGCCCACCCGTGAGGGTGATTTCACGGCCGCGACATCGTGAGACGCCGCGCGGCAACATCGCACTTTTACGTTCGCCTCGTACCTGTCGGAAACTGGCGAGGAGAACGCGGTGGCGCGATCGCACATCACAGGGTGGGACCCGGAGGACCGGGCTGCGTGGGAGGCGGGCGGAAAGTCCGTCGCGCGACGCAATCTGATCTGGTCGGTGGCGGCGGAGCATGTCGGATTCTCGGTCTGGTCGCTGTGGTCGGTGATGGTTTTGTTCATGCCGCAATCGGTGTACGGACTGACCGCCGGCGATAAATTCCTGATCGCCGCGACCGCGACCCTGGTCGGCTCGGTGTTGCGGTTGCCCTACACGATGGCGACGGCACGGTTCGGTGGCCGGAACTGGACGGTGTTCTCGGCGGGTGTGCTGGTGGTGCCCGTCCTCGCGACCGTCGCGGTGCTCGCCCAACCGGGCCGCCCGTTGTGGTACTACCTGGTCTGCGCCGCGCTGTGCGGTCTCGGCGGCGGCAACTTCGCCTCGTCGATGACCAACATCAATGCGTTTTTCCCGCAACGCCTCAAGGGCATTGCGCTGGGCATCAACGCCGGCGGCGGGAACATCGGCGTGCCCGCCGTGCAACTGGTCGGTCTGCTCGTCATCGCGACCGCGGGCAACCGGCAGCCCTACTGGGTATGCGCCTTCTACATCGCGGCGCTGATCGTTGCCGCGATCGGGGCGGCCTGCTACATGGACAACCTCGACGTGGTATCGGTCGACATCGGCGCGATGCGGGCTGCGCTGCGCAGCCGTCACACGTGGTTGGTCAGCCTGCTCTACATCGGCACCTTTGGATCGTTCATCGGCTTCTCGTTCGCGTTCGGGCAGGTGCTGCAGATGTCGTTCGCCGCCGGTGGGCAGAGCCTGGCGCAGGCGTCCCTGCATGCGGCCGAAATCGCTTTTGTGGGACCGCTTTTGGGCTCCGTGTCAAGGATTTACGGCGGCCGGATCGCCGACCGCGTCGGCGGGGGCACCGTGACGTTGTGGGCATTCATCGGAATGATCGGCGGCGACGGGCTGCTGGCGATCACCTCGGCCCTGTCGGGTCGCCACACGACCGCGGCGACAATGGTGGCGTACGTGATCGGCTTCGCGGTGTTGTTCGTGCTGAGCGGAATCGGAAACGGCGCGGTGTACAAGATGATCCCGTCGATCTTCCACGCCACGTCGCGATCCCTGGAAGCCGACGAGGAGGCCCGGGCCAACTACTCGCGTTCGATGTCGGGCGCGGTGATCGGGATCACCGGTGCGATCGGCGGCCTGGGTGGTGTGGCGATCAACCTGGCGCTGCGCACGTCCTACCTGACCTCCGGTACCGCCACCGCCGCGTTTGTGGACTTTGCCTGCTTCTACGTGGTCGCCGCGCTGATCACGTTCGCCGTCTACGTCCGACGGACGTCCATCACCGCGGTCGGCGAGCCCGCGATGGCGGCGGCCTAGGGGGCCAGCCGGATGTGGCCCGGCGGCGCCGGCTGATCCGGAGTCGGGCTGGCCGGAGCCGTGCCGCCGTCCGCGCCGCCCCCGGGTTCCGGTGCGGCGGGAGCCTCGGGGCCGGGTGCGGGCGCCTCGGGAGGTGACGGCTCGGCTTGCTGCGGCGGCGCGGGCTGCACACGGTGGGGCGGTGGCGGCGGCTGGTGTGGCGGTGGCGGCTGGATTTCCTGAGGCTCGGGCGGCGGCAAGGCGGGCACCGGTAACGGCTTCGTCGGCACAATGTCGCCGGTATGGACGGGCGTGACCAGGGAAATGAGTTCTATTCGCGGCGAAGCGCCCGATCGGTCCGAGGCGATGGAGGCGATCTTGCCCCTGTCGTAGGGGCAGTAGGCTTCCACCGACGCGGTGATGAATTGGGTGATCGTCCTGGTGATGCGATCTTGAGGTTGCAGCCGGGTGAGGGGATTCTCGTTGAAGCCGTTGTTCCGGATCAACTCCACCAGATCGCCCACCGGCATTCCTTCATCGAGTTTTGCGCACGCTTTTTTGGCGGTGGCGATCAAGCTGTTCGCATTGTCGACGGGCGGAATCTCTTTCTGGCCAAGGAGATCGAAGAATTTCTGGTCCTGATCCGGGTCGGCGAACGCCGTTCGGGAGGGCGATATCGTGGACGTGGCAATGAGGGCGACGACAATCATCGCGGCGGGGAAGTGGCGGATAGCGCCGGAAAACATGGCCGGGTTTCCGTTCTGCCGATTTTCTTCGCTGACGAGCTCTGGCAACAAATCTAGGCCGCGCGAAGCCATTCGGCAGAATTCTCCGATTCGGGGAAGCTGGTCCGCCGAGCGTGCGGCCACGCGATAAACCAGGCCGCTTATTTCGCAGACAACGCACGCTCGGCGAAGTTTGGGGCGGGACTCACACCGCCGCTGTGATGTCCTCCGACGCGATCTCGCCTGCCAGCGGAGCAATGGCACGAAGGATCGCGGTAATCGTGTCGGGGTGGAGCCCGGCGGCGCAGAGCGAATCGGCCAAATGCGCTGCCGCCATGGCGAAATGATGCATCGTAATGCCGCGGCCCTGGTGCACCTGGCGCATCGGCGAGCCGGTGTATGGTCCCGGGCCGCCCAGTACCGCGCTGAGGAATTCGACCTGCCGTGCCTTGACGCAGCCCATGTTCGAGCCGACATAGAAGCCGGCTAGGTGATCGTCGGCAAGTACGCGGCAATAGAAGTCCTCGACAACGACTTTTAGCGCATCGCGGCCGCCGATCTGCGCATACAACGAGGCCGCGCCCGGCCGGCGGAATCGGGTGAGTATTCCCATGCGCCACAGAGGACCACGTGGCGGTTGCCCGATGGTTAGGGCGCCATCACCGCGCGATTACGCGGCGTAACAACCGGATTGCCGGAGAATGGCCTCAACTTCGCAAGGGTGTAGCAGACTCGGTGGGGAATTCAGGGGAGATACCGCCGGGGAGTGTGGGTGCTATGAAGCTGGGTGATCTGACCGGTCTCGTCGAGAAGCCGTTCGCCGCCGTGTCCAATCTCGTCAACACTCCGAACTCGGCCGGCCGATACCGACCCTTCTACCTGCGCAATCTGCTCGACGCCGTACAGGGCCGCACGCTGCACGAGGCTGTCGAGGGCACCATCACCCTGATCACCGGCGGATCGTCGGGCATCGGCGAGGCGGCCGCGAAGAAGATCGCCGACGCGGGCGGGGAAGTGGTTCTGGTCGCGCGCACCCAGGAAAACCTGGACAGGGTCGCCGACGACATCCGCAGCAATGGCGGCACCGCCCACGTCTACCCCTGCGACCTGAGCGACATGGACGCCATCGCCGCGATGGCCGACCGGGTGATCGCCGATCTCGGCGGCGTCGACATGCTGATCAACAACGCGGGACGGTCGATCCGCCGCTCGCTGGCATTGTCCTACGATCGCATCCACGACTACCAGCGCACCATGCAGCTGAACTACCTGGGCGCCGTGCAGCTGATCCTCAAATTCATTCCGGGCATGCGGGAGCGCGGATTCGGGCACATCATCAACGTGTCCTCGGTCGGCGTGCAAACCCGGGCACCCCGGTTCGGCGCCTACATCGCCAGCAAGGCCGCGCTGGACAGCCTCTGCGACGCGCTGCAGGCCGAAGTCGTCGACGAGGACATCAAATTCACCACCGTGCACATGGCGCTGGTCCGCACACCGATGATCAGCCCCACCTCGATGTACGACAAGTTCCCGGCGCTGACGCCGGACCAGGCCGCCGGGGTGATCGCCGACGCGATCGTGCAACGGCCGCGGCGAGCCAGCTCGCCGTTCGGACAGTTGGCCGCGGTGGTCGATGCGGTCAACCCGGCGGTGATGGACCGGGTGCGCAACCGGGCGTTCACCATGTTCGACGATTCGTCCGCGGCCAAGGGTAACGAATCCGACAGCAGCGCAACAGAATTCGATAGCCGAAGCGAAACCTTTGTGCGGGCGACCCGCGGAATCCATTGGTGAGGCAGTCATGAGTCTTCCGAAACCGAGCAACCGAGCACCCGTCGTCATCACCGGCGCCTCCTCAGGCATCGGCACCGAACTGGCCCGCGGGCTGGCCCGGCGCGGCCATCCGCTGCTGTTGGTGGCCCGCCGCAAGGAGCGGATGGATGAGCTGGCCGACGATCTGCGTGGCCAATACTCCGTCGACGTCGAGGTGCAGCCGCTCGACCTCTCAAGCGCCGAATCCCGGGGGCAGTTGGCCAACCGGCTACGCACCGAACCCGTTGCGGGCCTGTGCAACAGCGCCGGCTTCGGCACCAGCGGGGTCTTCCAGGAATTGCCGATCGAGCGCGAAAGCGAAGAGGTCGTGCTCAACTCGCTGACGCTGATGGAGCTGACTCACGCCGCCCTACCCGGAATGGTCGAGCGCGGCGGCGGGGCGGTGCTCAACATCGCCTCGATCGCCGGCTTCCAGCCGCTGCCGTACATGGCGGTGTATTCGGCAACCAAGGCTTTCGTGCAGACCTTCTCCGAGGCCGTGCACGAAGAGCTGAGCGGAACGGGCGTGTCGGTGACGGTGCTGTGCCCCGGCCCGGTGCCGACCGAGTGGGGCGAGATCGCCAACGCCGAGCGGTTCAACATCCCGATCGCGCAGGTGTCGCCGCACGACGTCGCCGCGGCCGCCATCGCCGGAATGGTCGACGGTAAGCGCAGCGTGGTGCCCGGGATCGTGCCGAAAGCCGTCAGCATCGGCGGCCGATACATGCCCCGGACCCTGTTGCTGCCCGGGTTGCGCATCGGCAATCGCCTGCGCGGCGGACCGAGCCGCTGATGGCGAAAGTCGAGGTCACGGCCGACGTGCCGATGACCCCGCAGGACATGTGGGACCACGTGTCCGACCTGTCGGAGTTGGGCGAGTGGCTGACGATGCACGAGGCGTGGCGCAGCGAGCTTCCCGACGAGCTGAGCGAAGGCGCTCGAATCGTGGGCGTTGCCCGCGCCAAGGGCTTTCGCAACCGGGTGACCTGGACGGTCACCACCTGGAACCCGCCGCACCAGATCGCGCTCTCGGGCTCCGGCAAGGGCGGTGCGAAGTACACCGTCACGCTCAGCGTCTCGCCGGCCGACAATGGTTCCACGCTGGGTGTCCGTCTTGATTTGGGCGGGCGGGCATTGTTCGGGCCGGTGGGCGCGACCGCGGCCCGCGCCGTCAAAGGCGACGTGGAGAAGTCGCTGAAGCAGTTCGTCGAGCTCTACGGATAGCGCCAAGACCGACTCACCTGCACCGAAGGCCCGACATCCTCAGCCAACGGCGGTAGCCTGACCGGGTGTTACGGGGGGCTCGCGGAGCGACTATGGCCGATGGCAGAGGTGTCTTCGGCTGGATCGGCGTGATCGTCTGCCGCTGGCCGTGGGCGGTCATCGGCTTCTGGATCGCTCTGTCCGCCGTCTTAGCGGTGACGTTCCCGCCGCTGACCGAGATGGCCGCCAAACGGCCGGTCCCGATCCTGCCCCCGGACGCCCCGGTGCTGCAGACGACGAAGCAGATCTCCGAGGCCTACCACCAGAACGGGTCGGAGAACGAGAACGTCCTGCTGGTGGTCCTCACCGACGACAACGGGCTCAATCCCTCCGACCTGACCACGTATCACAACCTGGCCCAGAACCTGCGGCCGGACACCCGCGACATCCTGCTGCTGCAGGACTTCGTCCGCACCCCGGCGCTGCGTGACGCGATGACCAGTAAAGACCACAAGGCCTGGTATTTGCCGATGGTGCTGTCCGGCGGGGTGGGCACGCCGGAGCTGCACGAGGGCTTCGGCCGGGTCGCGAACATCGTCAAGAAGTCGGTCGAGGGCACCACCCTCACCGCGCACCTGACCGGGCCGGCCGCCACCGGCGACGACCTGATGTACATCGGCATCCGCGACATGCATGTCATCGAGACCGCGGTCGTGGTGATGGTTCTGGTGATCCTGTTCGTGATCTACCGGAATTTCGTCACCATGATGCTGCCGCTGGTCACCATCGGCGTATCGGTAGGTGTTGCGCAGTCGCTCGTGTCGGGCGTCGCAGAACTCGGCCTGGGCGTCTCCAGCCAGACGATCACGTTGATGACGACGATGATGGCCGGCGCCGGAATCGACTACGCCGTCTTCCTGATCAGTCGCTATCACGACTATCTGCGGCAAGGCATGGACTCGGACCAGGCGGTCGCCAGGGCGTTGACGTCGATCGGCAAGGTGATCGCCGGGTCGGCCGCGACGGTGTCGGTGACCTTCCTGGGCATGGTCTTCACCAAGCTAGGCGCCTTCCGGAATGTCGGTCCCGCACTGGCTATTTCGATCGCGGTGGCGCTGTGCGCGGCCGTGACGTTCCTGCCCGCCCTGATGGTGCTCGCCGGACGACGCAGCTGGATCAAGCCGCGTGGCGACCTCACGTCCCGCTTCTGGCGCCGGATGGGCATCCACATCGTCCGCAAGCCGGTGATCCACCTGGCCGGCAGCATGGTCATCCTGCTCATCCTCGCCGTCTGCGGGATGTTCGCCCACTTCAATTACGACGACAGCAAGACGCTGCCGAAGTCGGTGGAGAGCTCGGTCGGGTATTCGACTCTGGCGGAACACTTTCCGTTGAATGCGACCATCCCCGAGTATCTCGTCGTCCAATCCACCGAGGACCTGCGCGAGCGTCCGGCTCTCGTCGAGTTGAAGCAGATGGAGCAGCGGGTCAGCCAGCTGCCCGACGTCGCCGCGATACATCCCGCCCCGGTGCCGTCGGCAAAGTCGAACGACAAGAAGGCCGCGGCCGACGGTGGACTACTGCCGCGACGCGACAAGGGCAGCCAATCGGGCAACAAAGACCTCGAGGGCGCCGAGGGGTTCCCGAATGTGGCCGCCCTGCTGTATTCGGTGTCCAGCTCCGGAAACGTCGACCTCACACCGGATCTCAGCAGCCTTAACCTGCCGCCCGGCGTGACCCTTCCGACCGCACCGCCGGAGAAGACGAAGGAAGTCGACGACACCGGAACATTCGTCAACACGGTGCGCGGGCTCGGCTTCGCCATGTCGGTCGACATCGCCGAGATCGCCAACACCGTGGACTCCTCGCCGGTGACGGTGCTCGACGTTGTCGCGACCGCGAACCGTGACGGCGGCGCGCTCAAGAAGATGTCGGAGTTCGCCGAGCAGTTGTCGTCGTTCCCCGATGAGCCCTCCATCGAGGCCGCCTCCCGGGAAGTCCGCCGGATCGTGGAGAACGCCCGTACCGACCTGCGCTCGATGAGCAACGACCCGCCGTCCGCAAAGGATGCTGCCGCGCCGCCACCGAAAGACCCGCACACCTACGCGGACGCGATCCAGCAGATGATCGACGAAGTCAAGGCGCTCATCAAGGACACCTCGCAGAACGGGGGAGGCCTGAACAGCGCGCTGACGGCCTTCATCTCGCCCGACGGGCACACCGCCCGCTACCTCGTGCAGACCAAGCTCAACCCGTTCGCGACCGAGGCGTTCAACCAGATCCGCCAGATCACCGACGCGGCCCGCGGACCGCACCCGCGCGGGCTGATGAAGGACGCGTCGATCTCCGCGTCGGGCGTCACCGCGATGCTGCGCGACACCCGGGCCTATTACGGCGACGACATCAACCTGATCATCATCATGACGATCCTGATCGTCTTTCTGATCCTGGTCGCGATCCTGCGCGCGGTGGTCGCGCCACTGTATCTGATTGCGTCCGTGGTGGTTTCGTATCTGTCGGCGCTCGGCGTCGGTGTGATCGTCTTCCAGTTCATCCTCGGCCAGCCGCTCACCTGGAGCATCCCCGGGCTGACGTTCATCGTGCTGGTCGCGATGGGCGCCGACTACAACCTGTTGCTGATCTCGCGCTTGCGGGAAGAGTCACCGCACGGAATACGCTCCGGTGTCATTCAGACGGTGCGCTCGACGGGTGGCGTGATCACCGCGGCCGGCGTCATCTTCGCCGCGTCGATGTTCGGCATGTTGTTCGCCAGCATCAGCACCCTGGTGCAATGCGGTTTCATCATCGGCACCGGCCTTCTGCTGGACACCTTCCTGGTGCGCACGATCACCGTGCCCGCGATCGCCGTGCTCGTCGGCAAGTGGAACTGGTGGCCGTCCAAGCCGCCGCCGCCCGCGCCGCGTGCGCGGCCAACCCGCCCGGCGGAGCCCGCCGCTGCGCCTGAGGTGGACGCGGTGCCGGCGCCTGAGGTGGACGCCGACCCGATGCTCGAGGTGGACGCCGTGCCGACGCCCGAGGCCCACGCCGTGCCGACGCCTGAGGCCCACGCGGTGCCGACGCCTGAGGTCGACGCTGACTCGTTGGCCGGACCGGCGCCCGGGTTGCCGGTCCACACCGGGGACGAGCTGTACACGGGCCCGAGCAGGCATCCTGTCGAGTTCGTTGACGAAAGCGATCCAGACACCGTCGTGCTGCGCTGGTGAGTCGACAACTCGGCACGACACACTCCGCGAGTAGCCGGGTATGCGTCGGTGTCCGGTCATAGACTGTCGTCCCTATGAGCAAGTCGTTCGTGCACCTGCACAACCACACCGAATACTCGATGTTGGACGGTGCCGCGAAGGTCTCGCCGATGCTGGCAGAGGCGCAGCGACTGCAGATGCCCGCGATCGGGATGACCGACCACGGCAACATGTTCGGCGCCAGCGAGTTCTACAACGGGGCCACCGCGGCCGGCATCAAACCGATCATCGGCATTGAGGCCTACGTCGCCCCGGCGTCGCGATTCGACACCAAGCGGGTGCTGTGGGGTGATCCGGGCCAAAAGAGCGACGACGTGTCCGGTAGCGGCGCCTACACCCACATGACGATGGTCGCCGAGAACGCCACCGGCCTGCGTAACCTGTTCAAGCTCTCGTCGCTGGCCTCGTTCGAAGGACAGCTCGGCAAGTGGTCCCGGATGGACGCCGAGCTGATCGCCGAGCACTCGGCCGGCATCATCGCCACCACCGGCTGCCCGTCCGGTGAGGTGCAGACCCGGCTGCGGCTCGGTCATCACCGCGAAGCCTTGGAGTCCGCGGCCAAATGGCGGGAGATCTTCGGACCGGAGAACTACTTCCTGGAGCTGATGGATCACGGGCTGTCCATCGAACGCCGGGTGCGCGATGGGCTGTTGGAAATCGGTCGCGCGCTGAACATTCCGCCGCTGGCCACCAACGACTGCCACTACGTGACCCGCGACGCCGCGCACAACCACGAGGCGCTGCTGTGTGTGCAGACCGGTAAGACGCTGACCGACCCCACCCGGTTCAAGTTCGACGGCGACGGCTACTACCTCAAGTCGGCCGCCGAGATGCGCGAGATCTGGGACGGCGAGGTCGCCGGCGCCTGCGACTCGACCCTGCTGATCGCCGAGCGGGTCACCTCCTACGCCGACGTGTGGGCGCCGAAAGACCGCATGCCGGTCTTCCCGGTGCCCGACGGGCACGACCCGGCGTCGTGGCTGCGCCACGAAGTCGACGCCGGGCTACAGCGCCGATTCCCGGATGCGTTGCCCGACGGCTACTCCCAGCGGGCGGCCTACGAGATCGAAGTCATCTGCGACAAGGGTTTTCCGTCCTACTTCCTGATCGTGGCCGACCTGATCAACTACGCTCGCTCGGTCGACATCCGGGTCGGCCCGGGCCGTGGCTCGGCGGCCGGATCGCTGGTGGCCTACGTGCTGGGTATCACCGACATCGACCCGATCCAACACGGACTGCTGTTCGAGCGGTTCCTCAACCCCGAGCGCGCGTCGATGCCCGATATCGACATCGACTTCGACGACCGTCGACGCGGCGAAATGGTGCGCTACGCCGCCGAAAAGTGGGGACAGGACCGGGTCGCCCAGGTCATCACCTTCGGCACCATTAAAACCAAAGCGGCACTGAAGGATTCGGCGCGGATTCATTACGGGCAGCCCGGTTTCGCGATCGCCGACCGGATCACCAAGGCGCTGCCGCCGGCCATCATGGCCAAAGACATTCCGCTGTCGGGGATCACCGACCCCAGCCACGAACGCTACAAAGAGGCCGCCGAGATCCGCGGGTTGATCGACACCGATCCCGACGTGCGGACGATCTACCAGACCGCCCGCGGCCTGGAGGGCCTGATCCGCAACTCCGGTGTGCACGCCTGCGCGGTCATCATGAGCAGCGAGCCGCTGACCGACGTGATCCCGTTGTGGAAGCGGGCGCAGGACGGTGCGATCATCACCGGCTGGGACTACCCGTCGTGTGAGGCGATCGGCCTGCTGAAGATGGACTTCCTCGGGCTGCGCAACCTGACGATCATCGGCGATGCGCTGGTCAACATCAAAGACAACCGGGGGATCGACCTCGACCTCGAATCCGTTCCGCTCGACGACCCGGCGACGTTCGAATTGCTGGGCCGCGGTGAGACATTGGGCGTGTTCCAGCTCGACGGCGGGCCGATGCGCGACCTACTGCGCCGCATGCAGCCCACCGGGTTCGAAGACATCGTCGCGGTGCTCGCGCTGTACCGGCCCGGACCGATGGGCATGAACGCCCACAACGACTACGCCGACCGCAAGAACAATCGGCAGGCGATCAAACCGATCCACCCCGAGCTCGAGGAGCCGCTGCGCGAGATCCTCGCCGAGACCTACGGCCTGATCGTGTATCAGGAGCAGATCATGCGCATCGCGCAGAAGGTGGCCGGCTACTCGCTCGCCCGAGCAGACATTCTGCGTAAGGCGATGGGCAAGAAGAAGCGCGAAGTGCTGGAGAAGGAGTTCGAGGGCTTCTCAGAAGGCATGTCGGCCAACGGATTCTCGGCCAAAGCCATCAAAGCACTGTGGGACACCATCTTGCCGTTCGCCGACTACGCGTTCAACAAGTCGCACGCCGCCGGGTACGGCCTGGTCTCCTACTGGACGGCATACCTCAAGGCGAACTACCCGGGCGAATACATGGCTGGGCTGCTCACGTCGGTCGGTGACGACAAGGACAAGGCTGCGGTGTATCTGGCCGACTGCCGCAAGCTCGGCATCACCGTGCTGCCGCCGGACGTCAACGAGTCGGGGCTGAACTTCGCTTCGGTGGGCACCGACATCCGCTACGGGCTGGGTGCGGTGCGCAACGTTGGCGCCAATGTCGTTGCGTCGCTGATCAATACCCGCACCGAGAAGGGTAAGTACACCGACTTCTCCGATTACCTCAACAAGGTCGACATCGCGGCGTGCAACAAGAAAGTCACCGAGTCGCTGATCAAAGCCGGTGCCTTCGACTCGCTCAAGCACCCCCGTAAAGGGCTGTTCCTGGTCCACACCGATGCGGTGGAGTCGGTGCTCGGCACCAAAAAGGCCGAGGCGATGGGGCAGTTCGACCTGTTCGGCGGTGACCCCAATGACGGGGGTGCCGGCGCCGACGCGGTGTTCACCATCCGGATTCCCGACGAGGAGTGGGACGACAAGCACAAGCTCGCGTTGGAGCGCGAGATGCTGGGCCTGTACGTGTCCGGGCATCCACTCAACGGCGTTGCGCATCTGCTGGCCACCCAGGTCGATACCGCGATCCCGGCGATCCTCGACGGCGATGTCGCCAACGAGACGATGGTGAAAGTCGGCGGGATCCTGGCGTCGGTGAACCGGCGGGTGAACAAGAACGGGATGCCCTGGGCCTCAGCGCAATTGGAAGACCTGACCGGTGGTATCGAGGTGATGTTCTTCCCGCACACCTACTCCGCGTTCGGCGCCGACGTCATCGACGACACCGTCGTGCTCGTCACCGCCAAGGTCGCGATCCGCGACGACCGGATCTCGCTGATCGCCAACGACCTGGTAGTGCCGGACTTCAGCAACGCTCAGGTGAACCGGCCGCTCGCGGTGAGCCTGCCGACGCGGCAGTGCACGATCGACAAGGTGACCGCGCTCAAACAGGTTCTGGCGCAACACCCTGGCACGTCGCAGGTGCACTTGCGATTGCTCAGCGGCGACCGGATCACCACGCTGGAGTTGGATCCGTCGTTGCGGGTGACCATGTCGCCGGCGCTGATGGGCGACCTCAAGGCGCTGCTCGGTCCGGGGTGTCTGGGCAGCTAAGCGGTGGTCGAATCAGCTAGCTGAAAGTTTCAGCGCCGCTTGGTGATCGTGGGTCGGGATGACTCGCACCGTATGCCGGGCCAGATGCAGCCGTTGCAGTGTCCGATAAGTTTCGTCGCGGTCGTCGTCCATCAAAGCGCCCGGATAACCCGACTTCTGCCGTACATGCTCGACTTGCAGTTCGTGCCAGGCGGCGTCACCGGCGATCAGGATCCAGCCGTGCCGAGTATGCGCCAGCACGCCGACGCTGCCGGGGGTGTGGCCGTGCAGGTCCACCAGGATCACGGAGTTGTCGCCGAACAGGTCGTGCGATCGGGTGAAAGTCGACACCGGCGGACCGTCCAACTCGTAGTCGACCACGGGACGATCGAGCAACGCATCGCGAACACCACCGACCGGTGCGATCGCCCCGTCGCTCACCCACTCGCGCTCACTCCGGTGCAGGTGGACGGGAAGCCCCGGGAAATCCAGCAGGCCACAGACGTGATCCCAGTGCGTGTGCGTTGGCAACGCGAAATCCACTGGCGGCAAGGCTAACTGAGTAAACGCAGTGATAGTGGGGATGGCGTCGGCGGGCGGGCGAGCCGCCACCCGCAGCACCGCCGGCAGTTGGGCGAGCGCCCGTCCTTCGACGTCCACGCACAGCGCGGGGTCGACGATGAAGCTGGCCTGCGGATGGGTCACGACGAACGACGTCATCGCGTTGTCGATGCGACGTGGCGTGAAGGTGCCTTCGACGATCGCGGCGGTGGGCACCGAGCGGGGGACTTGCGGTAGCGCCGTGACGGTGACGGTCGTGCCGGGGGTCGGTAGCCCCGCGTCGGCCACGCTGCGGATGAACCGCTCGTCGACGCGTCGGGGCCGCAGCGTGCCCCAGATCAATTCGACTGCGGCCGAGCAGCATTGGCGTAGTCCAGGGGAGCGGACGGGATCAGACATCGCTGAGCTCCACCCGGACGATGGCACTGTCGGTCCAGACACCGCGGTCGCGTGACCGCCGGAGTTTCTCGCCGAGACACAGATCCCGGTGCACATTGGTGACTCCCGGAATCTTGATCAGCGGCACGATATTCCACTGCCACCCGTAGCGCCGGTGCAGCGTTCGGTTGGCGTGTTCGGCCTCGGCGCCGGACAGCACAGTGGCGTAACCGACCCGCGTCGGCGTGCCCGCCCGGACTCGACCCCGGTGGTCGCAGGCGGTGAGTTCGACGTCGCGACGGGTAGCGAGCCGGCGGGTTTTGGGGCCGACCTTGGTGCGGAACACGACGCGCCCGTCGTCCATCGCGAACCAGATCGGGGTGTCGACGGGGGTGCCGTCGCCGCGAAATGTCCGCAGCCGAGCGTAGCGAGCCGCGTCGAGTAGATCGAAACTGTGTCTAGGCATAACGCCAGTGAAAGACTTAGAGTTGGCTCTAAGTCAAGCGTTGATGTCTGGAGGGTTCATGGCCGCAGGACGGACCATCGGCAAGGTCGCCGAGGAGACGGGCGTCGCGGCGACCACCCTGCGCTACTACGAGCAGGTCGGGCTGGTGCCGGCGCCGGCCCGGGTGGGTGGCCAGCGCCGCTACGACGACTCGGTGTTGGCCCGGCTCGAGGTGATCGGGCTGTGCAAATCGGCCGGGTTCACGCTGGACGAGATCCAGGTGCTGTTCGCCGACGATGCGCCTGGCCGGCCGGCAAGTAAGGCGCTGGCGGAAGCAAAGCTCAGCGAGATCGACGCCCGCATCGAGTCGTTGACGCGTGCGCGGGCGGTCATCGAGTGGGGGATGCGCTGCACCTGTCCGTCGATCGACGCCTGCACCTGCGGCATTCACCCGCCAAAGCCGCGCACGCTCGAGAATTGACGCCGACAGCTGGGCTGGCCGCCTGGTCGTCAGCTTTCTAAAAGCGGTAGCGCAGGATGCGAGCCGTGCGCGCACCGGATTTGGTCAGGCCCATGAGCCGCGTCGACACCCGGGCGGCGGTGGGGTACAGGTCGACCTCGGGGACGTGCGACAGGCTGGTCTCCTCGATCAGCTGTAGTCGCGGACTCCAGCCCTCTGGGACGTGGGCATCGCTGAAACCCCGGTATATCCATTGGTTTCCGACCGCGCCGAAGACGATCTTCATCGCGGCGATGTTGACCGGGCTGACTCGGCCGTAGTCGTTGATCGCCACCTCGCCGGTCCGGAAATGCTCCGGAATATGGCGGAAGAGGTTGATGAGCAACGACTCTGGAACAAACGCCAGCAGTCCGTCGGCGATCAGGAAGGCGGGTCGGTCGGCCGGGATCTGGTCGGTCCACGTGTCGTCGGCCAGCGACGCGGCTATCGAGTGCGCGTGCGCATCGGCGGGAACGACCTGCTCGCGCAGCGCGATGACGTTGGGCAGGTCGACGTTGTACCAGTCGACCGTGGGCGGCGGGCCAACTCGCTGCATCGGTGTCGCCAGGCCGGCGCCGAGGTCGACGATGACGGCGTCGGGATGCGCGGCGATGAATTGGCGTGCCCTGTCGTCGAGCAGTTTCGCGCGCAGCGCCGTCTGGCGGATCGCGCTGGCCGGCACTCCCAGCCCGTCGAAGTCGTAGTCGATTTTGGCGACGATCTGGTCGGCCAGGGTGTCGCCGAGTATCGGCGTGGGCCAACGGCTGTCGACCGCTCGGGCGTACTGGGTGACGAACGCGGTCAGCTCGATGGGCGTCAAGTCGGTGATCGCAATTCCCACACCGGGTAACGTACTCCGGGACTAGCCTCGGCTGAGTGACCGATTCGAAAAACCAGTTGAGCGGCCCGGCCACGATGTGCGAAGCCTTCCAGCGCGTTGCCGCCGTTGATCCGGATGCCGTCGCTCTGCGCACCCCGGGTGACACCAAAACGCTGACCTGGCGGGAGTACGCCGCCGAGGTCCGTCGTGCTGCGGCCGGACTGGCCGGTATCGGCGTTCGCCGCGGCGACACGGTATCGCTGATGATGGCCAACCGCGTCGAGTTCTATCCGCTGGAAGTCGGCGCCCAGCACCTGGGCGCAACGTCGTTTTCGGTCTACAACACGCTGCCCGCCGAACAACTGACCTACGTATTCGACAACGCCGACACCAAAGTGGTGATCTGCGAACAGCAATACGTCGACCGGATCCTGGCGAGCGGGGCGCAGCTCGAACATATCGTCTGCATCGACGGGGCGCCGGAGGGAACGACCTCGCTCGACGAGTTGTACGCCGCGGCCGCCGACGATTTCGATTTCGAATCGACCTGGCGCGCCGTGCAACCCGACGACGTGGTCACCCTCATCTACACCTCTGGGACAACGGGTAATCCCAAGGGGGTCGAGATGACTCACACCAACCTGATGTTCGAAGCAGATGCGCTCAGCGCTGTCTTGGACGTCAGACCGGACGACCGCACCACGTCGTATCTGCCCTCGGCGCACATCGCCGACCGGCTGATGGCGCTGTACAACCAGGAACGGTATGGGCTCCTGGTCACCGTGGTCGCCGACGTTCGCGAGATCGCGGCAGCACTGCCGGATGCCCGACCCACCATCTGGGCAGCGGTTCCCCGGGTCTGGGAAAAGCTCAAGGCGGGAATCGAATTCGCCGTCACGCACGAGCCGGACGAGACGAAGCGTGCCGCGCTGCAGTGGGCAATGTCGGTCGCCGCCAAGCGCGCCGCCGCTTTGGTCGCCGGCGAACCGCTGCCCGACGACGTGGCCGCCGAATGGGCGCAAGCCGATGAATTAGTGCTGTCGAAGCTGCGCGATAAGCTTGGGCTCGACCAGTTGCGGTGGGCAGTGTCGGGTGCGGCGCCGATTCCGCGGGAGACGCTCGCGTTCTTCGTCGGTATCGGTATCCCGATCGCCGAAGTCTGGGGCATGTCCGAACTGAGTTGTGTTGCGAGCGTGAGTCATCCCCGCGAGTCACGGTTGGGTTCGGTGGGCAAGCTGTTGCCCGGCCTCGAATCGAAGATCGCCGACGACGGCGAATATCTGGTGCGCGGACCGCTGGTGATGAAGGGCTATCGCAAGGAGCCGGCCAAGACCGCCGAGGCGGTCGATGCCGACGGCTGGCTGCACACCGGCGACATCTTGGACCAGGACGCCGACGGCTATCTGCGGGTGATCGACCGCAAGAAGGAATTGATCATCAACGCGGGCGGCAAGAACATGTCGCCGGCCAACATCGAAAACGCGATCAAGGCGGCGTGCCCCATGATCGGCGCGATGCTCACGATCGGCGACGGCCGTCCGTACAACACCGCGTTGCTGGTGTTCGATGCCGATTCGGTCGGCCCCTACGCGCAGCGGCACGGACTTCTCGACGCATCGCCCGAAGCGCTGGTGGCCCATCCAGAAGTGCTCGCTCACATTTCGGCGGGAGTAGCCGCCGGCAACGAGAAGCTGTCCCGGGTCGAGCAGATCAAACGCTTCCGCGTGCTTCCCACGCTCTGGGAACCGGGCGGCGACGAGATCACTCTGACGATGAAACTCAAACGACGGCCGATCGCAGCCAAGTACGCCGCGGAGATCGAGGACTTGTACGCAGACGAACCGGGACCGGATGTGCACGAGCCCGTCCCTGCTTCGTCAGCGCAGCCGGCCTGAGCGTTATCCGGCCCGGCGTCGGTTCCGGTCGGCACGCACCGCTGTCGCGAGTCCGCGACGCGGGCGCTCCGCGCTGTGCAGCGGCAGGTTCGGTTGCCGGTCAGCGCCCCGAAACCTGTTCTCGGAGGCCGTTTCCGGTGCGTCGTCACACGTCGCGGTGAGACAGCGGTCCGGCAGCGCCAGTTTGCAGATGGTGCGCACGGTGAGCAGGTATTGACGCAGCAATGGGCCGGTCGTGTAGGGCAGGTCGTAGGTCGCGCACAACGCACGTACCCGCTCGGCGATTTCCGGATAGCGATTGTGCGGCAGATCCGGGAACAGGTGATGCTCGATCTGGTAGCAGAGATTGCCCGTCATGAACCCCAACGTCCGGCCGGCCCGGAAGTTCGCGGTACCGAGCATTTGGCGCAGATACCACTCGGGTTTTGTCTCGGTGTCGAGGACCGACGGCGCGAATTTCTCGGCCCCGTCAACGAAGTGACCGCAGACGATCACGATGTAGGCCCAGCCGCTGCGCAGTCCGTTGGCAACGATGTTGGCGCCCAGCGTCCGAAGCCATCGCCGTCGGCTGAAGACGGGAAAGAGCACGTAGTCCTTGAGCACCTGACGAGAAATCTTGCTCAGCAACGCTTTCTTCTGTGCCGACCTGCCGGCGTCGGTGGTTTCTTCCTGCTGCACGGCGATCACGCCATACAGCGCGATGCCCCATTCGAAGGCCATCCCGAGCAGGACGGCGAACAGCGGCTGGAGCATGGCGATGGGCCGCCACTTCTGGTCCCGGGTGACCCGCAGGATTCCGAAGCCGAGGTCGTCGTCCACGCCGACGATGTTGGTGAAGACGTGATGTTGGTAGTTGTGCGTGTAGCGCCACTGCGATGAGACAGCGGCGATGTCCCACTCCCAGGTGTTGGAGTGGATCTCGGGATCGTTCATCCAATCCCACTGGCCGTGGCTGATGTTGTGGCCGAGTTCCATGTTCTCGATGCACTTGGCCGCGGCCAGGGTGGCGGTTCCGATGGCCCAGCCGACTTTGCCTTTGGTCCCGGCGATGATCAGCCTCGCCACGACGTCGACGCACCGCTGGAAGGTGATCGCGCGGGTGATGTAGAGGCGGTCCTTGGTGCCGCGCGAAGCCTCGACGTCACAACGGATTTCGTCTAGATCGGCGGCTAGTGCCGTGAGGTCCGCGGCGCTGAGATGGGCGTATTCGGGTACCTCGGTGATGGCCATCGGCCGTTACCCGCGGTCGGGCGATGTGGCGTCCGGCCTCATGCGCACAACGACGCGCGCATGAAAGAACTTCGGGACTCGCAACACGGTGAGTCACGTCCGATCTATTGGGTGAGCTTTCACCTGCGGGGCGAGGATCGTGCGACTTCAGAGTAGATAGGGCGGGTGCCCGTGACTCGCCATGGTCGATCGTTGACTTTACATCTCCGATGCTGAGTGTCAGCTAAGGCGCCACCGGAGCGGTTCCGAACCGCTCACCTCCGCGTTTAAGGTGGGGACATGCCACTCGAAGGTGAATACGCCCCGTCCCCGTGGGACTGGTCACGCGAACAAGCTGACAAGTACGCCGAGTCCGGCGGATCCGACGCCGCTGACATGAAGGGCAAGCCGATAATCCTGCTGACCACGGTCGGCGCCAAGACCGGCAAGCTTCGCAAAACCCCGCTGATGCGCGTCGAGCACAACGGTGAATATGCGGTGGTCGCGTCACTGGGCGGGGCCCCGAAGAACCCGGTCTGGTACTACAACATCGCCAAGAATCCGCGGGTCGAACTGCAGGACGGCGCCGTCACGCACGACTACGACGCCCGCGAGGTCTTTGGCGATGAAAAGGCGGTCTGGTGGGAGCGGGCCGTGCAGGCCTGGCCGGACTACGCCGAGTATCAGACCAAGACTGACCGGCAAATTCCGGTGTTTCTACTGACCCCTGTGCACTGAACGCGCAGCTTGGTGGCACCATTGACCGGTGTCTGCCGAACTGAGTCAGAGCCCGGGCACCCGGGGTAGTGGGCCGCTATCAGCGGCCGACGTCGACGCGGCGGCCACCCGAATCGCCGGCGTGGTCACCGCCACGCCGCTCCAGTTCTCCGACCGGTTGTCCGCGACCACCGGGGCAAACGTCTATCTGAAGCGCGAAGACCTGCAGACCGTACGGTCCTACAAGCTGCGCGGCGCCTACAACCTGCTGGTGCAGCTATCCGAGCAGGAACGGGCCGCCGGCGTGGTGTGTTCCTCGGCGGGCAACCACGCGCAGGGCTTCGCCTACGCCTGTCGCGCCCTGGGCGTTCGCGGGCGTGTCTACGTGCCGGCCAAGACGCCGAAGCAGAAGCGGGACCGCATCCGCTATCACGGCGGGGACTTCATCGAGTTGATCGTCGGTGGGTCGACCTACGACCTGGCGGCCGAGGCGGCGTTGGCGGACGTGGCGCGCACGGGAGCCACCCTGGTGCCGCCGTACGACGACCCGAGGACCATGGCCGGGCAGGGCACCATCGCCGTGGAGATCCTCGACGTACTGGACGACGAGCCGGATCTGGTGGTGGTCCCAGTTGGCGGAGGTGGGTGCATCGCCGGCATCACCACCTATCTCGCCGAGCGGACCAGCAAGACCGCCGTGCTCGGGATCGAGCCGGCGGGCGCGGCCGCGATGATGGCCGCGCTGGCCAACGGCGGCCCGGTCACCCTCGATCATGTCGACCAGTTCGTCGACGGCGCCGCGGTCAGCCGGGCCGGGACCCTCACCTACGCCGCGCTGGCCGCCGCGGGCAACATGGTGTCGATCACCACGGTCGACGAAGGCGCGGTCTGCACCGCGATGCTCGACCTGTATCAAAACGAGGGGATCATCGCCGAGCCCGCGGGCGCGCTGGCGGTCACCGGTCTGCTGGAAGCCGACATCGAGCCGGGTTCCACGGTGGTGTGCCTGGTCTCCGGCGGCAACAACGACGTCTCGCGCTACGGCGAGATTCTCGAGCGGTCGCTGGTCCATCTCGGACTCAAGCATTACTTCCTGGTCGACTTCCCGCAGGAGCCCGGCGCCCTGCGCCGGTTCCTGGACGGCGTGCTCGGACCCAACGACGACATCACACTGTTCGAGTACGTCAAGCGCAACAACCGCGAAACCGGCGAGGCTTTGGTCGGGATCGAGCTGGGCTCGGCCGCGGGCCTGGACGGCCTGCTGGAGCGGATGCGGGCCACCGAGATGCAGATCGAGGCCATCGAGCCGGGTTCACCGGCTTACCGCTATCTGTTGTAGGCACACGCGACTCCGGCTTGGCTCAGCGAATGGCTTCGACGGCCTTCTTCGCCTCCGCCAACCCCGCTCCGGTGAGCTCGCGGTACTGCTTGATCGCGGCGATCAGGTTGCCGGCGCGGGCAAGGGCGACGACTGCGTCGGGCAGCCCGGAGGTAGTTGCCGCCGCAAAGGGCACATAGCTCTCCGGAAACAGTGCCTGCAATTGCTTTTCGATGTAATCGAGACGAGCCCGGGCGCCGTAGTCGATTTCGCTCATCCGCGAAAGCTACCCGATCGGATGTCGGTCAGCCCACCAGAGCGACCGATTCGTCGTTGGCCCGAAAGATCGGTTCCAGCGGGACGGCGAATCGATCGGCCATCGCGGTCAGCGACTTCGACCAAGTCAGTTCGATGGTCGACACCGGACCGCGTCCGGGACCGGACAGCAGCAGGGCCACCGTCGTTCCTGGCTCGAGATCGTCGAGCAGTGTCCGCAGCGACGACATCAGGTTCCACACGATCCGGCCGCGGGGCCGCGCGTGGATCTCCAGCTGCCCGAGCTTCTTGGTAAAGCAGCGGTCCGGCCCGATCAGGCCGAACCACACCAGACGCGTCCCAAACCCCAACGGCCCCATCAGCGCCCGCCATCGGTCCCGCAGATCCTGCGTCGAATGCACCGGATCGCAGGCGGTCTGAATGGGCGGGATCGGTAACACTTCAGATTCGGTCATCCGCGCATCATCGCCCGCTCGCGGACGCGGCCGGTAGTCAGTTATCCACAGCGCAGGATCGCGAACGACTGCGGCGGCAACTCCGTGCTCTGGGCGCCTACGGGGAGCGGTTCCGAGGACAGCACCAGCTCGCCGGCAAAGGGAACGCGTACCGGCTGAGCGCCGAGATTGCAGGCCACCGTCAGGCCGCGGCGGCGCAGCGCGATCCAGCGGTCCGCCTCGTCGTAGTCGACGATCAGATTGTCCAGCCAGGGATCGGCCAGGTCGCTTTCGCTGCGCCGCAATGCAATCAGGTCCTTGTAGAGCTGACGCAGTTTCGCGTGTTCGCCATCGCTGACCTCGGACCAGTTCAGCTTGGAGCGCTGAAAGGTCTGGGGATCCTGCGGGTCGGGAATGTCGTCGGCGTCCCAGCCGTGGTCGGCGAACTCCCGCTTGCGGCCTTCGGCGGTGGCGCGGGCCAACTCGGGCTCGGGATGGGAGCTGAAGAACTGGAACGGGGTGGACGCTCCCCACTCCTCACCCATGAAAAGCATTGCCGTGTAGGGGGAGCACAGGACCAGCGCGGCCTTGACCGCGAGTTGCCCATAGGTCAGGTTCTGCGACGGCCGGTCGCCGAGCGCCCGGTTGCCGACCTGATCGTGGGTGCAGGTGTAGGCCAGTAGCCGGGTGGCCGGAATCCCTGAGGGTTCGGCGGTGTCCAGCGGTCGGCCGTGGCGGCGCTGCCGGAACGACGAGTAGGTACCAGCGTGGAAGAAGCCGTGGCGCAACGTCTTTGCCAGGGTGGCCAGCGACCCGAAGTCGGCGTAGTAGCCCTGGCG
>DATNFI010000024.1:0-29800 GCA_035606475.1 Mycobacterium sp.
GCGCCGCGGCTGGACAACCAGGCGTCCTGTTACGCGGGCCTGGAGGCGTTTCTGGCTGCCTCGGCGGCCGAGTACCTGCCGGTGCTCGCATTGTTCGACCACGAAGAGGTCGGCTCGACCTCGGATCGTGGCGCCGATTCCGACCTGCTGCTGGTCACCCTGGAACGCATCGAGCTGGCGGCTGGCGGGGGTCGCGCCGACTTTTTGCGCAGGCTACCGGCGTCGATGGTGGCTTCGGCGGACATGGCGCACGCGACCCATCCCAACTACCCGGAGCGGCACGAACCGGGGCACCTGATCGCGATCAACGGTGGACCGGTGGTCAAGGTGCACCCGAATCTGCGGTATGCCACCGATGGCCGGACCGCCGCGGCGTTCGCGCTGGCCTGCCGGCAGGCCGGGGTGCCGCTGCAGCGCTACGAACACCGCGCCGACCTGCCGTGCGGCTCGACGATCGGGCCGCTGACCGCGGCCCGAACCGGCATACCGACGGTCGACGTTGGCGCCCCACAGCTCGCGATGCATTCCGCACGAGAACTGATGGGCGCCAACGATGTTTCGGCCTACGCCGCGGCGCTCCAAGCGTTTCTGTCGCCCGACCGCTAGACGAACGGCGGGTCGTAACGGATCACGTTCTCCACGACAATGCCGTCGCGGGTACGGACCCGATCCAGCCCCCGAATCTCGATCGGCCCGTCCGGTCCGGTCCCATGCCCGACGTAGTGCAGGAAGAACAATTCCTCGCCCTCGACGGCGCCGGGCGCGGTGGCGCTGTCGACGAGTTCGAGCGTCAGATCCGGTGCGACGGTGAGGATGTCGGCGATCTTCTGGGTGTAGGCCTCGAATCCCCGGACCGGCTCGCTGTCACCGGGCCAGTAGCCGACGATGTCGTCGGCCAGGATGTCCATCCCGCGCGACATGCTGGGCGCGGCCCAGAACGCGGCGAACATCTCAGCGCTGAATCGCTGTGTAGCAGAAGCGGTTTGCGTGTCGGTCATGATTGCCTCCAGGTTTTGAATGGTTCGGATCAAGTCTGTCCGGCCGCGACGGCGCTGCACAATTACCTCGGAGGTCATCGTCGCCGGACTAGGCTCACGGGTATGACACTCAATGTGGAGATGGTCACCTTCGACTGCCTCGACCCCGGGCACCTCGCACAGTGGTGGGCGCAGCAGTTCGACGGTGAGACACAGGAATTGATTCCCGGGGAGTTCGTCGCGGTCGTCCGCAAGGACGGGCCGCGGCTGGGCTTCCAAAAAGTCGACGACCCGACCCCCGGCAAGAACCGGGTGCACCTGGACTTCGGCGCCGCCGACGTCGACGCCGAGGTGGGCCGGCTGAAGGCCGCCGGTGCGACCGAAGTCGGGCGGCACAGCATCGGCGACAGCTTCCGCTGGGTGGTGCTTGCCGACCCGGCCGGCAACGCCTTCTGCGTCGCCGGCACCGGCTAATCGGCCGCGCCACCTAGACTGTTCGCTGTGACGTCTGGGCTCACTCACGCGATCGATACCGTCGAGCGGGCCGCGGCCACCCCTGACCAGCCGCAACCGTTCCGCGAGCTCGGTCTCAAGGACGACGAATATCAGCGGATCCGCGACATCCTCGGTCGCCGGCCGACCGACGCCGAGCTGGCGATGTACTCGGTGATGTGGAGCGAGCACTGCTCCTACAAGTCGTCCAAGGTGCACCTGCGGTACTTCGGCGAGACCACCACCGACGAAATGCGGGCCGCGATGTTGGCCGGCATCGGCGAGAACGCCGGCGTTGTCGACATCGGCGACGGCTGGGCCGTCACGTTCAAGGTCGAGTCGCACAACCACCCGTCGTACGTGGAGCCCTACCAGGGCGCCGCCACCGGGGTCGGCGGCATCGTCCGCGACATCATGGCGATGGGCGCGCGGCCGGTCGCCGTGATGGACCAGCTGCGGTTCGGCGCGGCGGACGCCCCCGACACCCGCCGCGTGCTCGACGGCGTCGTACGCGGCATCGGTGGCTACGGCAACTCACTCGGCCTGCCCAACATCGGCGGCGAGACCGTCTTCGACGCCTGCTACGCCGGTAACCCATTGGTGAACGCGTTGTGCGTCGGCGTCTTGCGCAAGGAAGACCTCCACCTGGCCTTCGCCTCCGGCACAGGCAACAAGATCATCCTGTTCGGCGCGCGCACCGGACTGGACGGCATCGGCGGCGTCTCGGTGCTGGCCTCGGAAACCTTCGGCGGCGACGAGTCTGGCTCGGGCCGCAAGAAACTCCCCTCGGTGCAGGTCGGCGATCCGTTCACCGAGAAGGTGCTCATCGAATGCTGCCTCGAGCTGTATTCCGCGGGCCTGGTGATCGGCATCCAGGATCTTGGTGGTGCTGGATTATCTTGCGCCACATCAGAACTCGCGTCAGCGGGCGACGGCGGGATGGCGATCGAGTTGGACACCGTGCCGCTGCGGGCCAAGGACATGACGCCCGCCGAGATCCTCTCCAGCGAGTCGCAGGAGCGGATGTGCGCGGTGGTCGCGCCGGAGAACGTGGACGCCTTCATGGCGGTCTGTCGCAAGTGGGAGGTGCTGGCCACCACCATCGGCGAAGTCACCGACGGCGACCGGCTGCAGATCACCTGGCACGGTGAGACGGTCGTCGACGTTCCGCCGCGCACCGTCGCCCACGAGGGCCCGGTCTACCAGCGTCCCGTCGCCCGTCCCGAGTCTCAGGACGCGCTGATCGCCGACACCTCGGCCGGCCTCAAGCGACCGAAGACCGGCGACGAGCTGCGCGCGCCTTTGCTTGCGCTGCTGGGCAGTCCGCACCTGTGCAGCCGGGCGTTCATCACCGAGCAGTACGACCGCTACGTGCGCGGCAACACGGTGTTGGCCGAGCATGCCGACGGTGGGGTATTGCGGGTCGACGAGACCACCGGACGCGGTATCGCGGTGTCGACCGACGCGTCCGGCCGCTACACGCAGCTCGACCCCTACACCGGTGCTCAGCTCGCACTGGCCGAGGCGTACCGCAACGTCGCGGTCACCGGTGCGACCCCGGTCGCGGTGACCAACTGCCTCAACTTCGGCTCGCCGGAGGACCCGGGAGTGATGTGGCAGTTCTCGCAGGCGGTCCGCGGTTTGGCGGATGGCTGTGCGGCCCTGGGTATTCCGGTAACCGGCGGCAACGTCAGCTTCTACAACCAGACCGGGACGACGGCGATCATGCCCACCCCGGTGGTCGGGGTGCTGGGCGTGATCGACGACGTCACCCGCCGCATCCCGACCGCGATGGGCACCGAGCCGGGCGAGACGCTGATCCTGCTCGGTGACACCCGCGACGAATTCGACGGTTCGATCTGGGCGCAGGTCACCGCCGACCACCTGGGCGGGCTGCCCCCCGCGGTCGACCTGGCCCGCGAGCGACTGCTGGCCGACGTGCTCAGCGCCGCCTCGCGCGACGGCCTGGTATCCGCGGCGCATGATCTGTCCGAAGGCGGGCTGGCCCAGGCCGTGGTCGAATCGGCGATGGCCGGCGAAACCGGTTGCCGCATAGTGCTTCCCGAAGGCGCCGATCCATTCGTGACGCTGTTCTCCGAATCGTCTGGCCGGGTGCTGGTGGCGGTGCCGCGCACCGAGGAAAGCCGCTTCACCTCGATGTGCGAGGCGCGGGGCCTGCCCGCCACCCGGATCGGGGTCGTCGACCAAGGCTCCGACGCGGTCGAGGTTCAGGGATTGTTCACGGTGCCACTGACGGAGTTGCGCAGCACGTCCGAAGGGGTGCTGGCCGCGCTACTGCGATGAGCACCGAGCCTCGTGGACGCCATCCGCTGCTGGTCTGGGCGTGGGGCCTGTTGCGGTTGAAATTCGTCGGCGTGGCGTTCGGCGCGCTGTTCTTCTGTCTGTCGTTGACGCCGTCGCTGGTACCGCGAGACTGGTTGTTCCAGGGCCTGATTGGCGGAGTGACCGCCGCCTTCGGTTACGGCCTTGGTGTGCTGGTCGGCAAGCTCGCATACCGGCTGGTGCTCCGCGGTGCCCGGTGGTGGCCGCCGTCGCCGCGGGTGCTGTGGTGGATGAAGGCGACGGTCGTGGTGCTCGCGCCGACTGCCTGTGCGCTGATGCTGATCCCGGCCGCGGCCTGGCAGCGGCAGTTGTCGGGGCTGATGGGCACCGAAGGGCCGACGAACCCGGGCTACCTGCGGACGCTGGCCGTCGCGATCGTCGTCGGCGCGTTGCTGGTGTCCGCGTTCCGGGTGCTGATCGATATCGTAAAACTGTTGGCGCGCATGCTGATTCGACGCTGGCATCTCCACGACGAGGTGGCACTGTTCATCGGCACCGCGATCGTGGTCGCGGTGCTGGTCTTGCTGTTCGACGGTGTCCTCGTCCGCGGCTTCTTCGCCGGCGCCAACGCGATGTTCCAGCCGCAGGACAGTTCGACACCCGACGGTGTGACGCAGCCGCAGCTGCCGGAAAAGTCCGGCAGCCCAAAGTCGTTGGCGCCGTGGAGCACACTGGGATTTCAGGGTCGCGACTTCGTCGGCACCGGACCCCATGCGGCCGAGCTGACCAAAATCAACGGCACGCCGGCCAAGGAGCCGATCCGGATCTACGTCGGGCTGCACACCGCCCCCGACGATCAGGGCCGGCTGAACGTCCTGGTCGACGAGCTCGAGCGCACCGGCGCCTTCAGTCGCAAAGTCCTGGTCATCGCGCCGACCACCGGCACCGGCTGGATCGACCCGGTGGCGGCGAGCTCGGTGGAGACGATGTACAACGGCGACACCGCGATCGTCGGTCTGCAGTATTCCTATCTGCCGAGCTGGATTTCGTTCCTGGCGGACCGGCAGAAATCCATGGATGCCGGCCGGGCGTTGATCCACACCGTCCACGATCGATGGGCGCAGCTACCCGCGCACCATCGGCCGAAGCTGGTGCTCTACGGCGAGAGCCTGGGCTCGATGGCCGGCCAGGCCGCGTTCGGATGGCTGCCCGACATCCGGCGGATGGGCTTCGACGCGGTGCTATGGGTCGGACCGCCGCAGGAGAGCACGCTGTGGCGCGCGTTGATCGCGCGACGCGATCCCGGCAGCACAGAAGTTCAGCCACGGTACGACAACGGGCGAACGGTGCGATTTTCCGAAGGCAACGATCCCGCCGACGTCACGCGCGTCACCAGCCCGCCGTGGGACGGCACGCGGGTGCTGTTCCTGCAGCACCCATCCGACCCGGTGGTGTGGTGGTCACCCGACCTGCTGTTCAGCCGGCCCGACTGGCTCGTCGAACCTCGCGGACACGACCGAAGCCCGGCGATGCAATGGAGCCCGGTAGTCACCTTCTGGCAGGTCAGCGCCGACCTGACGAACGCCGAAGGAGTGCCAGGCGGGCACGGCCACAACTACAGCAACGACATTCTCGACGGCTGGGCCGCGGTGGCGCCGCCGGACGGCTGGGCCCCGGCCGACACCGAACGCGTCCGCGCCGCGCTTAGGGGCTGAGCCGGAAACGCTAGTCCGCGGTAGTCGGCACGGTACGGATGTCGGCCGTCAACTTGTGCGGTTCGGTGTCGGTGTCGTCGATGCCGAAGCTGATGATGCGCCGCGGGGTGATCCGGATGATCGCGTCGTCGATCTCGTCACCGTTGGGCTCGGCGCGCTTCGCACCCGCCTTGATCTGTTCGGCGGTCCCTCTGATCTCCAGGCAGCGCACCCGCCACGGGTTGCGTGATGCGATGTCGTCGATCACCAGCGCGACGGTGTTGTTGGATGCCAGATTTCGGAACTTGCGACTTTTCGACATCCGGTAACCGTGGATGTCGATCGTGCCGAGACGTTCGTTGAAGGTGAAGCCGACCGGACTGTTCTGCAAAGTCCCGTCGGGTTGGATGGTGGCCAACCGGGCGAGGTCTGCCGCCTTCATGTACTCAATTTCGTGCGGTTTGAACGACATAACGCCTACGCTAGAACCTCAACTTAGGTTGGGGTCAACCGGTCACATGATTATTGGGCGCAACGAGATTGGCGTCCCGCACATGATCAAAGTCTTCGCGCAAGAGCGTGGTTTGGCGTTGCAATAGTGTTGGTGGATGGCCGCCCGTCAGAACGCCGACCCGGCCCAGACCCGCGACGCGGTCCGCGCGGTCGAAGCCTGGCTGCGCGACGACACTCGCCCAGCGCCGGGTCGTGCCGACCTCGCGACGGCGGTGCGACTCACCGCACGCACGCTGGCCGCCGAAGCGCCCGGTGCCAGCGTCGAGGTCCGCATCCCGCCATTTGTTGCGGTGCAATGCATTGCGGGGCCACGTCACACCCGCGGCACCCCGCCCAACGTCGTCGAGACCGATCCCAGGACCTGGCTGTTGTTGGCCACCGGACTGCTCCAGGTGCCCGACGCCACGACGACCGGAGCTCTGCGGCTGTCCGGTTCGCGGGCCGGCGAGGTCGCCGCCTGGTTGCCGGTGGTGCGATTGAGCGATTCCGATCACACTTGATCGTGGCCGTTGTGGCACATGCGACATCTGAGCCCTCGTGGGACTGTTGAGCTGCGAAAACCGGTTGCAACATGGTGCAACACGCGCGACCGATTCGTTGACACGCCGAACGTTTCCGTAGACTTCACCAAGTCACCATCCGTTCCCCGGGGAGCCGCCGCACCGTGACCGTCCATGCAGCTGTTGCCTCTGAGCATCTCGAGAACCCACCGGGCGAAGAATGCGGTGTATTCGGGGTCTGGGCCCCCGGCGAAGAAGTCGCCAAAATGACGTACTTCGGCCTCTACGCGCTGCAACACCGCGGCCAGGAAGCCGCCGGCATCGCCGTCGCGGACGGGTCGCAGGTGCTGGTGTTCAAGGATCTCGGCCTGGTCAGTCAGGTCTTCGACGAGCAGACGCTGGCAGCCATGGAAGGCCACGTCGCGGTCGGGCACTGCCGGTATTCCACCAGCGGCCAACCGACGTGGGAGAACGCCCAGCCGGTCTTCCGTAACACCGCGGCCGGCACCGGAGTTGCGTTGGGGCACAACGGAAACCTGGTCAACAGCGCCGAACTCGTCGCCCGTGCTCGTGAAGCGGGACTGATGAACCCCCGCGCTCCCGGTGCGGCCAATACCGACTCCGACGTATTGGGCGCGCTGCTGGCGCATGGCGCCGCAGACTCCAGCCTGGAGCAGGCCGCGATGGAGCTGCTGCCGACGGTGCGGGGCGCGTTCTGTCTGACGTTCATGGACGAAAACACCCTGTACGCAGCGCGCGACCCGTATGGCGTGCGCCCGCTGTGTCTGGGACGGCTGGACCGAGGCTGGGTGGTGGCGTCGGAGACCGCCGCACTCGACATCGTCGGCGCCTCATTCGTCCGCGAGATCGAGCCCGGTGAGCTGCTGGCGATCGACGCCGACGGCGTCCGGTCGTCCCGGTTCGCCAACCCCGAACCCAAGGGTTGCATCTTCGAATACGTGTATCTGGCCAGGCCGGACAGCACGATCTCCGGCCGTTCGGTGCACGGCGCCCGGTTGGAGATCGGTCGCCGCCTGGCCCGCGAACACCCGATCGACGCCGACCTGGTGATCGGCGTCCCGGAATCCGGCACACCCGCCGCGGTCGGCTATGCGCAGGAGTCCGGCATCCCCTATGGCCAGGGCCTGATGAAGAACGCCTACGTCGGGCGCACCTTCATCCAGCCCTCGCAGACCATCCGTCAGCTCGGAATCCGGCTGAAGTTAAATCCGCTCAAGGAAGTCATCCGCGGCAAGCGGCTGATCGTCGTCGACGACTCGATCGTGCGCGGCAACACCCAGCGCGCCCTGGTCCGGATGCTGCGCGAGGCCGGGGCGGTCGAAGTACACGTCCGGATCGCCTCGCCGCCGGTGAAGTGGCCATGTTTCTACGGCATCGACTTCCCGTCGCCGGCCGAGCTGATCGCCAACGCCGTCGAAGACGAAGACGAGATGCTGGAGGCCGTGCGGCATGCGATCAACGCCGACACGCTGGGATACATCTCGCTGCGGAGCCTGGTCGCCGCCACCGAGCAGCCCACCTCGCGGCTCTGCTCGGCGTGCTTCGACGGCAGGTATCCGATCGAATTGCCAAGCGAGACAGCGCTCGGCAAGAACGTCATCGAGCAGATGCTCGCCAACGCCGCACGTGGGGCCGCGCACTCGGAGATCGTCCCCGAGCTGTCGCCGGAGGCCGAGCAGGCCGCCGTGCTGCGGCATCCCTGACCTTAACGGTCTCCTTGCACGAGTGTGAGATACCCGTGCCGCGCGTCGACCGGTAGCCTTTAGCGCGATGACCGCCCGCGGAAAAGACCCGGCCACCCCGGGCGCGACATATGCATCGGCCGGAGTCGATATCGAAGCCGGGGACCGCGCAGTCGAGCTGTTCAAGCCATTGGCGTCCAAGGCCACCAGACCCGAGGTGATCGGCAAGCTCGGAGGATTCGCCGGACTCTTCGCGCTGCGCGGCGATTACCGCGAGCCACTGCTGGCCGCCTCCAGCGACGGCGTAGGCACGAAGCTGGCCGTCGCTCAGGCGATGGACAAACACGACACGGTCGGTTTGGACCTGGTGGCGATGGTCGTCGACGATCTGGTGGTCTGCGGGGCCGAGCCGCTCTTCCTGCTGGACTACATCGCACTAGGCCGCATCGTGCCCGAGCGCCTCAACGCGATCGTCGGCGGTATCGCCGAGGGCTGCATGCGAGCGGGCTGCGCGCTCCTCGGTGGTGAAACCGCTGAGCATCCCGGCCTGATCGAGCCCGACCACTACGACATCTCCGCTACCGGCGTCGGTGTGGTGGAAGCCGACGACGTGCTCGGACCCGATCGGGTCAAGCCGGGCGACGTCATCATCGCGATGGGATCGTCCGGGTTGCATTCCAACGGCTACTCGCTGGCCCGCAAGGTGCTGCTGGAGATCGACCGGGGCAACCTGGAGGGCTACGTCGAGGAATTCGGCCGCACGCTCGGTGAAGAGTTGCTGGAGCCGACCATCATCTACGCCAAAGACTGCCTGGCCCTGGCCGCCGAAACACAGGTCCGTACGTTCTGCCACGTGACGGGTGGTGGATTGGCCGGCAACCTGGAGCGGGTCGTCCCGAATGGCCTGCTCGCCGAGATGGACCGCGGAACCTGGACGCCCGCGCCGGTTTTCGCGATGATCGCTCAGCGTGGCCGCGTCTCGCGCGCCGAGATGGAGAAGACCTTCAACATGGGCGTGGGCATGATCGCCGTGGTGGGGCCGGAAGACACCGACCGAGCGCTGGCGATCTTGACCGCCCGGCACTTGGACTGCTGGGTCCTCGGCACGATCAATAAAGGTGGAAAAGGCGGTCCGCGAGCCAAACTCGTCGGGCAGCACCCCAGGTTCTAGATGTCAGCCCGCCGGTGAGGTGAGCCGGGTAGAGCCTCAGCGGTGCGCTTCGGTCCAGGGATCGTCGCCCTCCGACTGGTCGGCGTCGTCGCCGTCGGAACCGGACAGCTCGCGCTGTAGCCGATCGAAATCGGTCTGCGGTGAGCTGTATTTAAGGTCTCGAGCGACCTTGGTCTGCTTCGCCTTAGCCCGGCCACGGCCCATGGGGGAACCCCCTCGCGCAATAACGGAGCGGCCCAACAAGTAGGCGGCCCCGATTCTTTGTGTTTATTTTCCTGCCGATAGTTTAGCGTGCCCGGTGGTCGCATGCTGTTGCGCCCCGCACGGTCCAACGACCGTCATTGGGCCGTTCCGCGCAATCGCTCGACGGCCACCCGACCGGCGCCCGGCCCGCCCGCCGCCGGCAACGATCCAGGGTCGATCGACGCCGCCACCTCGGCGCCGGCGCTCAGGGTGGTGTCGGCGGGAATGCCGCGCTTGAGCAACGCCAGCGCGATCGGACCAAGGTCGACATGTTCGACGACCGTTCCCAACCGCCCCACCGCGCGGCCGCCGGCCAGCACAGGATCGCCGGTGGCCGGCCGATCCACCGACCCGTCCAGGTGCAGCAGCACCAGCATGCGCGGCGGTTTACCCAGGTTATGCACCCGAGCAACAGTCTCCTGACCGCGATAGCAGCCCTTGTCGAGGTGGACGGCGCCGCCGATCCAGCCCACCTCGTGCGGGATGGTGCGTTCGTCGGTGTCGACGCCGAGTCGTGGACGCACCGCCGCCACCCGGTGGGCTTCGTACGTCCACACCCCGGCCGGGCGCACCCCGGCGGCGGTCAACCGCTGTCGGAGATCCGCGGACCTGTCGCGGTCGACCAGGACATCGAGCTCGAGCTGGCGCGGGTTGGCCGCGGGCATCCGCCGGACGAAACCGCCGCCGCTCAGCGGGATCGCGGTCTGTTCGGTGGGCAGCGCGTCGACACCGAGCGCATCGAGCACCGCGGGGTCACCGAGCTGCGGCCCCAGCAGCGACAGCACCGCCAGGTCGGCGGCGGCCGGAGTGACCTGCGACCAGAACACCATCTTCTGCAGGTAGGCCAACAGCGGCTCGTGACGCCACGGCTCGGTGTCGAGATAGCTGACACCGTCGAGTTCGGTCTGGATCCAGTGGTCTTCGACCCGGCCCTGCCCGTCGAGGCTCAGATTCTGCGTGCTGGCGCCGTCAGGGAGTTCGCTGACGTGCTGGGTGGAGATGCTGTGCAGCCAGGTCAGCCGATCGGCGCCGGTCAGCGTGAGCACACCGCGATGCGACCGATCCACCAGCGCGGCACCGGTTTCGGCGGCGCGCTGCTCGCCGAGCGGGTCGCCGTAGTGCCAAACGGCACCGACGTCTGGGCTGGTCTCGGGTGCGGGAACTGCGGACACGTGTCAACTCTACGGGTCTGCGCGGCTAAATTTTCGGTGGTGACCCGCTGCGCCCGGCTTCGCCGCGCTTGCGATCACCACTAGTGTTTTCCCCCATGACTGGCCACCCGGGCGTGATCGTGACGCTCGACGGCGAGGTGCACCCGCCGGGGACGCCGCTGCTGTTCGCCGACGACCTTGCCGCGGTGCGGGGCGACGGCGTCTTCGAGACGCTGCTGGTCCGCGACGGCCGCGCCTGCCTGATTGAAGCGCACCTGGGTCGGCTGGGCCATTCGGCGAAGCTGATGGAGCTGCCGGAGCCGGACCTGTCCGCGTGGCGGCACGCCATCGACCTGGCGACCAAGCAGTGGGTGAACGACACCAGCGGCGAGGCCATGATGCGGCTGGTGTACAGCCGCGGGCGTGAGCGTGGCTCCGCGCCAACCGCATACGTCATGGTGAACCCGGTCGCCGACCGCATCACGGCCGTTCGCCGCGACGGTCTGGCCGCGATCACCCTGCCCCGCGAGTTGCCCTCGGCCGGCGTCGAGAACATGCCGTGGCTGCTGGCCGGCGCCAAGACGCTGTCGTACGCCATCAACATGGCCGCGCTGCGGCATGCGGACCGCCACGGCGCCGGCGACGTCATATTCGTCAGCTCCGACGGCTACATCCTGGAAGGCCCACGCTCGACGGTGGTGATCGCCGTCGACGGTGACGACGGCAACGCGTGTCTGCTGACCCCGCCGCCCTGGTATCCGATTCTGCGGGGCACCACACAGCAAGCCCTGTTTACCGTCGCCCGCGCCAAGGGTTACGACTGCGACTACCGCGCGTTGCGCGTTGCTGATCTGCTTGCCGCGCAAGGGATTTGGCTGGTCTCAAGCATGACGCTGGCCGCACGGGTGCACACCCTGGACGGCAAGGCTCTGCCGCGCGCTTCGCTGACGGCTGAATTCGCCGAACTCGTCGACGCCGCCATTGTCAGTGATCGCTGAAATCGGTTGTCGGCGTGACGTGCAGCGGGTACTTTCGCCAGTACACAGGAGAGGAGGTGGTCCGGGAAATTGATAGCTTATTGGACTTGTGAGGTGGCTGCCCGCTAGCAGCACCTGGCTGGAAAGAACCAGCAGCACTGCGCTGGCGAATTCCCGCAGTCACCCGGCCCCCGAGCCTCCGGTTTCGTCCAACCTGGAACTACGGCTCGGGGGCTGCCCATTTTCTGAGGCAGCCCGCAAATGTCTTGTCCGACAATCGATATCGGATCAGCCGACAAAGCGAGACAGCCGCGCCGACAGGTGCGGAATCAGCCCGCCGTCGGCATCGACCCGCTCTTCGACATAGGCCAGATCGCCGCCCTCGACGATGCCGTAGAGCCGTTTGGCCCCGCCGACCAGCACGCCCGACCGGCTGCGGGCCAGCGCATCGGTGGCCAGCTCCCACGACGATTGGTTGAGCGGGCGACCGTAGAACAGCTCGACATAGCCGGCGGAGTGCGCCAGCAGCAGTTCGATGGCCTGTGACTCCGAGGGGTCGTCTGGTTCGTTGACGAAGCGCCAGTAGCCGGTCTCGCGCAGGTCGGGCGCCTCGTACTCACCGGCCGCGCTGACCCGCCACGAGCGGGACTCCCAGTTCAAGTAGTCGCCGCCGTCATGGGAGACGACGATCTGCTGGCCGAACCGGTAATCGCCGTCGGCCCCACGGCCTTCGCCTTCGCCGCGCCATACGCCGACCAATGGAAGCAGCGCCAGCAGCGCGTCGTTCAGGTTGGCGCCCTCGCGCAAATTGGCGGTGTCCGCGGGTACCGGCAGGTCGTCGAAGACGGGGACGTTGCGCGCCGCTGTCGCCTTGGCGCGTTCGGCCGCTGCGGCTACTGCGCGATCGCCGGAGCGCGGCGGGTCTTCAGAACTCAAGCGCCGCTCCTCAGCATCGCTGCGCTCTGCATCGTCGCCGGCGGGTTCAAGCGCCGCTCCTCAGCATTGCTGCGCTCTGCATCGTCGTCGGCGGGTTCACGATTCGTCGGTGATCAGCCGATACAGCGTGTACAGCGCGAACCAAGAGATGACCACGACGGACGCGACGAGCATGATCTCGAAGAACAGAACCACGATGACGAGTCTAGTTCGGCGGACCGATCAGGCGATCTTGACGTCGACCTCGTGGATGCCGGCGCCCGTGGGCTCGACGATCGCGTCGCCGTTGCCCGCCGCCGACAGCGCCCGCAGCGTCCACGACCCGGGTGCGGCGAAGAACCGGAAGTCGCCGGTGGCCGAAGCCACGACCTCGGCGGTGAACTCGCCCGAGGAATCCAGCAGTCGCACAAACGAGCCGCCCACGACCTGGCCGTCGCGGTCGACGACCCGGCCGGTGATCACCGTTTCCTTCTCCAGGTCGACGCTGGCCGGCAGAGTCTGTCCTTGCTTTGGCGCAGAGCACATATCAGCTTCCCAACTCGATTGGGGCTCCAACCAGGGAGCCGTATTCCGTCCAACTGCCGTCGTAGTTCTTGACATTCCGGTGTCCCAGCAATTCCTGCAAGACGAACCAGGTGTGCGACGAACGTTCCCCGATTCGACAGTAAGCGATCGTTTCCTTCGAACCGTCGAGACCGGCGTCGGCGTAGATCTTGGCCAACTCCTCGTCGGATTTGAACGTGCCGTCGTCATTGGCGGTCCTGCTCCAGGGCACGTTGATCGCGCTCGGGATGTGACCGGGCCGCTGACTCTGTTCCTGCGGCAGGTGGGCCGGCGCCAGGATCTTGCCGGAGAACTCGTCGGGCGAGCGCACGTCGACCAGGTTCTTCGCGTTGATCGCGGCCAGCACCTCGTCGCGGAAGGCGCGGATCGTGTTGTCCGCGGGCTTCGCGGTGTAGCTGGTGGCGGGTCGGCTCACCGCATCGGTGGAAAACGCCCGACCGTCGAGCTGCCACTTCTTGCGGCCGCCATCCAGCAGCTTGACGTCCTCGTGGCCGTACAGCTTGAAGTACCAGTAGGCGTAGGCGGCGAACCAGTTGTTGTTGCCGCCGTAGAGCACCACGGTGTCGTCGTTGCCGATACCGCGCTCGCTGAGCAGCTTGGAGAACTGCGCGGCATCGACGAAGTCGCGGCGGATCGGGTCTTGCAGATCGGTGCGCCAGTCCAGCTTGACCGCGCCGGCGATGTGGCCGTCGTCGTAGGCACTGGTGTCTTCATCGACCTCGACGAAGACCACATGGTCGGCATCGAGATTGCTCTGGGCCCAGTCGGCGGAGACCAGGACGTCGGAGCGTGCCATATGGGAAATTCCTTTCGATTGCTATGAAGTGCCGTGGGCCGGCTTCAGGCGCGCCACGAGCGGGTAGAGCTGGCAGCCTAGGCAGATGCCGAAGGCTGCGTTGAGGAAGGCGGCGACCAGGGCCGCCCCGGTGAGCACGACCCCGAAGAGTACAGCGCCGTTGGCGAAGCCGATCGCGGCCGGGGCGGCGAAGATCAAGCCGACCAGCTGAGCGAACTTCAGCGGGGGAACGGGCTCACGCTCACGTACCGGGCTCAGTCGCGGCGCGACGAGCTTGGCGAACACCTGGCCGTACGGGTGGCGCCGCGGTCCAGCCAGCGCGCCGATCGCGAAGACGACGGATTGCAAGCCGAGGATCTCGGCGGCGGCCAGCGGGCTCACGCCGGAGACCAGCAGGGCGATGACGAGGACGGCGGTGGTGATCCAGGCCGCGAAGCGCGGTCCCCGGACGTCCACCTGATCGGAGGTCTTGGTGTCCGACATAATGCTGCTCCTGATTGCCTTGTGCACGACTTATGTGGCGACGCGCCACGGGGTTCTGGTGTCTCCGAGCGCGGCGCGAGAAGGCGCGGCTACTCAGCAGCTACAACAACAGCAGCCCGCGACGCGGCACAGTGCAACTGAGCGGCGGTTGGTGAGCATGAGCTCGACGCGGGCGGACACGCCATGCAGCTTACCCAATGCCGACGTCATGAAGCCAACAGCGGCGTCAGGGCCGACCGCAGGTCATCGGCTTTCGGCACCCCCGACGCGCGATAACGCTGGCGGCCGTCGGCGTCGAAGATGAAGGTCGTCGGCAGTGAAAGCACCGAAAGACGGCGCGCCGCAGCCGGATGGGCGTCCATATCGATCTCGACGTGCGCAACCTGCTGGAGGCCGTCACACACCTGGTTGACCACGCGGCGCACCTGAGTGCATGGTCCGCACCACGATGCGCTGAAATGCACGACGGTCGGACCCTGCGACGACAGGCCCAGATCAGTGGTGTCGACGTCCTCGGCCGCGCCCGGATCGGTGGCGCGCACAGCACCGGAGCGGCGGGTCATCAGCCAGCCGGCGATCGCGGCGCCGATCAGCGCCACGAGCACCGCGACAACAGCCGCATTCATGTTCGGTTGAACCCGTCGAGGGTGATCGTTAGTCCCGTCGTGATGCCCTCGATGATCACGTCCGAGCCGCGGGCGCCTTCGGTGGTCGGCGCCACCCCGAACGGCAACCTCTGGTCGGGCAGCTTGCCGGCGAACGCGGCGAGCACCGCATCGCGCTTGTCGTCGGGCACCGGCTCGTTGGCGGTGTTGGGGCCGGTCAGGACGCCGGTGGGGGTGAACACCAGCGTGGTGTTGTCATCGCCGGTCATCGACAGGTCCACCGCGACGCTGACGCGCTTGCCGAAGGCTTTCGGCGTGCCACTGAACACCAGGTCGTGGCTGCCGGAGATGCCGGACTCGGTGGTACCGCCGCTGGCGGTGTTGGTGTCTTTGGCGGGTGCCTCGACGATCAGGTCCCGGATGCCCAGGTAACGGCCCAGGTGCAGCGAGTCGATGATGATCCGGCTCTCCAGCTTGCCGACCGGCAGCTTGGCAGCCGGCCTGATCAGCCATGACGCGTCGGTCAGGTCGACCGAGTGCATGGTGGCCTCCAGCGTGGCTTTTCCGATCACCGGGCGCTCCACCGCGGTGGCCTTGATCTCGACGTCTTCGTAGCGGTGGCGCATCGCCTGCGGGATCAGTGGGAACGCGATGATCGCGACGAACGGGTCGAAGCCCAGGTGGGCCGTGTCGCGCACCGCTCGCGCCAGTCGGTACTCGGCATAGATGCTGGTCCCGAAGTCGGCGCCGACGGCCGCCAGCAGCACGATCACGACGGCCGACAGCACGGCCACCGCCCCGACCAGCGCCTTACGCATCCGCACATTGTGGCCTACCCGCACCTCCACGTCTGCATCGTCCGCCTCGTCGGCGCGCGGGTTTGAATGGCGCGCTTTCTCCTCAGACCGTCCCGGTCTGCATCGTCGGCGCGCAGATCAAATGGCGCGCCTCCTCCTCAGCCCGTTCCGGTCTGCATCGTCGGCGCGCGAAAGACCTGGTTGCAAGCTATCGTTGAGTGACCTGGCCGTTAAACTTCGTATCTCGCCATGAATTTTGGGAGACGCCTTTCCCACGAAAGCTGGAGGGGCTTGCTTGGACCTGTTGCTGCTAACCGCTGAGCCGAATCCGGACGTGGTTCTGCCGTCCTTGTCGCTGCTCGCCCACGCCCTGCGCACCGCGCCGCCGGACGTTTCGTCGTTGCTGGAGGCCGGCAGCGCCGACATCTTGATCGTCGACGCGCGTCTGGACCTGCCGGCCGCGCGTGGCCTGTGCCGCCTGTTGGGTTCCACCGGCCGGTCGATCCCGGTGGTGGTCGTGGTCAACGAGGGCGGTTTGGTGGCCGTCAACGCGGACTGGGGGCTTGACGAGATCCTGCTGCCCGGCACCGGGCCCGCCGAGATCGACGCCCGGCTGCGGCTGCTCATCGGCCGGCGAGGCAACCTGCAGGATCAGGAAGGCGTCGGCAAGATCAGCCTCGGCGAACTCGTGATCGATGAAGGCACCTACACCGCCCGGTTGCGCGGTCGTCCGCTCGACCTGACCTATAAGGAGTTCGAGCTGCTGAAGTACCTCGCCCAGCACGCCGGCCGGGTGTTCACCCGGGCCCAATTGCTGCATGAGGTATGGGGTTACGACTTCTTCGGTGGCACCCGCACCGTCGACGTACACGTGCGTCGGCTACGCGCCAAACTGGGGCCGGAGTACGAGGCGCTGATCGGCACGGTCCGCAACGTGGGATACAAGGCGGTGCGCCCCAGCCGGGGCCGGCCGCCCAACCCCGAGGCCGCCGACGACGACGAGGACGAGGACGACAGTCGCCAAGAGCCGCTGGCCGATCCGCTGCACAGCCAGTGACGGCGCCGCAGTGGCGCGCGACGCTGACTTCCGACGAGCAGCGGCAGATCCGTGAACTCATCTCTGCCGCAGCCGAATTCGATACCGTCGAGCCCGTCGGTGAGCAGGTGTTGCGTGAGTTGCCGCACGATCGCACGGAGCATCTGGTGGTCACCGACGATAGCGGGATCGTCGGCTATCTGAACCTCTCTGCGATAGCGGAACTGGTAGTCCACCCGAATGCTCGACGAAATGGTATCGGCGCGGCGATGATCAACGCTGCGCTGTCGAAAACCGATGGCAAAAGCCACTTTTGGGCGCACGGCACCCTGGAACCGGCGCGCGCGACCGCGTCGGCGCTGGGGCTGTCGACCGTTCGCGAACTCGTCCAGATGCGCCGCAGCCTCGATGGGATCTCAGAGCCCGCAGTGCCGGACGGGGTTCGCATCCGGACCTACGCCGGCACCGCCGACGACGCAGAGCTGTTGCGGGTCAACAACTCCGCTTTCGCAGCACACCCAGAGCAGGGTGGCTGGACCGAAGCCGATCTCGCCGAGCGGCGTGCCGAGGCCTGGTTCGACCCCGAGGGCCTGTTTCTGGCTTTCCGCGAACAGACCGGCGCCCTGCTGGGTTTTCACTGGACCAAGGTGCACCCGCAAGAGCGGGGCCTCGGCGAGGTCTATGTGGTGGGCGTCGACCCGGCGGCGCAGGGGGAGGGGCTGGGCGGCGTGCTGACGGCGGTGGGTGTGGCCCACCTGTCGCGCAGGCTGGCCGGCGAGCCGCATTCGATGGTGATGCTCTACGTCGAATCGGACAACACCGCGGCGCTGCGGACCTATACCCGGCTGGGGTTCTCCCAGTACCGCGTCGACACCGCCTACGCGCGGGTCTAACGGTGAAGCTCCACGCGGTGCGCGGCGCACTGGCGGCCGTAGTGGTCGCGGGCACGCTAGCCAGCGGCTGCGGCGCCGACAACAACCTGCACGGGCTGGCGGCCCCGTCCAGCCCGCTGAACTGCGACGGTAAATCCGATCTGACCGCCGAAGGTTCGACCGCGCAGCAGAACGCCATCGCGTTGTTCAACATGAACTGGTCGCAGCTGTGCCCCGGCAAGCAGCTGGCGTACAACCCGACCGGCTCGGGCGCCGGACGCGAGCAGTTCATCGCCAAGCACGTGGACTTCGCCGGATCGGACTCGCCGCTGACCCAGGAACAGATCGATCCGGCCGCGGCGCGCTGCAACGGAAATCCCGCCTGGCACCTACCGCTGGTGTTCGGGGCGATCGCAATCGTCTACCACCTGGACGGGATCAAAAACCTTGTCCTCAATGCCGACGTGCTGGCCAAGATCTTCAGCGGCTTGATCACCACCTGGGACGACCCGGCGCTCGCCCAACTCAACCCCGGTACCTCGCTGCCGGGCACCCCGATTTCGCCGATCTACCGCTCGGACTCCTCGGGCACCACGGACAACTTTCAGGAATACCTCGCCACGGCCGCCCCGGGCAGCTGGACCCGCGGCGCCGGCAGCGAGTTTCAGGGCGGCGTCGGCGAAGGCGCGCAGAAGTCCGCCGGGATCATCCAGGCCGTGCACGCCGCGCCCGGCGCGATCGGCTACGTCGAAAAGGGCTTCGCGGATCAAAGTGGCGTGCCGTATGCGCGGCTCAACGACGGCGGCGGCGCGGTCGCGCTCAGCGACGACTCGGCCCGCAAGGCCATCGACGGCGCCACCTTCGCCGGGGTCGGCGACGACCTGAAACTCAACCTGAACTCGATTTACCGGACCCAGTCCGCAGGCGCCTACCCGCTGGTGCTGGCCACCTACGAGATCGTCTGTTCTCGGGGCTATGACCCCGCGACCAGCGCCGCGGTCAAGTCGTTTCTGACCGTCGCCGCCGACAACGCCCAGGGCGGCCTGTCCACCGCCGGCTACATTCCACTGCCGGATAAGTTCAAAAAGCGCTTGCTCACGGCGATCGACGCGATCCACTGATCGAACGAATTACCCTCTTGTCCAGGGCTGCCGACCGATGGGAAAACCGTGACGACACCGAATCCAGCCGATACCGGCTCGGGTGAGATGGTCGTCGAATCGCCTCGCAGTTCCACCCCGCTGGGCTGGGGCGTCGTCAAACACAGCCGCGGCGACCGGCTGTTCCGCGGCTTGTCAGAAGGTTCCGGGGCCCTGATCGTCGCATTGATCGCCGCGATCGGACTGTTCCTACTGATGCGCGCGATTCCCGCGCTGACACGCAACCAGGTCAACTTCTTCACCTACGGCGGTAACTGGGACACCTCGAACACCGAGTCGCTGCGGTTCGGTGTGTTCGACATGGTTCAGGTGACGACGATGGTGGCGCTGTTCGCCCTGATCCTGGCGATGCCGATTTCGTTGGGAATCGCGATCTTCCTGTCCCAGTACTCACCGCGGCGGATCACCGGACCACTGGCCTACATCGTCGAACTGCTCGCGGCGGTCCCGTCGATCATCTACGGGGTCTGGGGCCTTTTTGTGCTGGCGCCGCGGCTGAGACCGGTCGCGACCTGGCTCAACCAGCATCTGGGCGGGGTGTTCCTGTTCGCGACGGGCAACGCGTCGGTGTCCGGTGGCGGGACGATCTTCACCGCCGGGATCGTGCTGGCGGTGATGATCCTGCCGATCATCACCGCGGTCACCCGTGAGGTCTTCATGAAAACACCGCAGGGCCAGATCGAGGCAGCGCTGGCGCTCGGCGCCACCCGCTGGGAGGTGGTCAAGACGGCAGTGCTGCCGTTCGGCCGGTCCGGCTATGTCAGCGGCGCGATGCTGGGTCTGGGCCGGGCGCTGGGCGAGACGATCGCGCTGCTGATCATCCTGCGTGGCACCCAGTCGGCGTTCCGCTGGTCGCTGTTCGACGGTGGCTACACGTTCGCCACCAAGATCGCGGCCACGGCATACGACTTCAACAACGAGTACAAGGCCGGCGCCTACATCGCCGCCGGCTTGGTGTTGTTCTTGCTCACCCTGGTGGTGAACGCGATGGCGCGCGCCGCCGTCACCGGCAAGGGTCGCCGATGACGTCGATACTCGACCGCCCGCTCAAGGCGCGCAGGTTCACCGGCGTGAGTCTGCGCCGACGGGCCGCCAACGCCGTCGCCACCGTCTTGGTGACGTGCGCGGTCGGGGTGGCTCTGGGACCGTTGATCTGGCTGCTGTACTCGGTGGTGTCCAAGGGCTTCGACACGGTCAAATCCACTGTCTGGTGGACACATTCGCAAGCTGACATGACGGCATTCATGGCTGGCGGCGGCGCCTACCACGCGATCGTCGGGACGGTCTTGCAAGGGTTGGTGTGCGCGGCGATCTCCATTCCGGTCGGCGTCTTCGTCGCCATCTACCTGGTCGAGTACGCCGCCGACAGCGCGATGGGCAAGCTGACCAGCTTCATGGTCGACATCCTGACCGGGGTGCCGTCGATCGTGGCCGCCTTGTTCATCTACGCGCTGTTCATCGCCACGTTCGGTTTTCCGCGATCCGCCCTTGCGGTCTCGCTGGCGCTGGTGCTGCTGATGATCCCGGTGATCGTCCGCACCACCGAGGAGATGCTGCACATCGTCCCGGTGGAACTGCGTGAAGCCAGTTATGCGCTGGGGGTGCCGACCTGGCGGACCATCACCAAGATCGTGCTTCCGGCCGGGATGTCCGGCATCATCACCGGAATTCTGCTGGCCCTGGCCAGGGTGATGGGCGAGACGGCGCCACTGCTGATCCTGGTGGGCTACTCACAGGCGATGAACGTCAACATCTTCAGCGGTTTCATGGGTTCACTGCCGGGGATGATGTACGACCAGAACTCGGCCGGGGCCGGCACCAGTCCCATTCCTAGCAATCGGCTGTGGGGCGCCGCCCTGACGCTGATTGTGCTGATCGCCGTCATTAACCTGGTGGCCAGAGTCGTCTCACAAGTCTTATCTCCCGAAAGGTCAGGCAGGAGTCCCGGTGGCTAAGCGGTTGGACCTCAAAGAGGTCAACATCTTCTACGGCGCTTTCCAGGCGGTCGCCGACGTCTCGCTGACAGTTCTGCCGCGTAGCGTGACGGCCTTCATCGGGCCGTCGGGTTGCGGCAAGACCACGGTGCTGCGGACGCTCAACCGGATGCACGAGGTGACGCCCGGTGCGCGTATGCAGGGCAGCGTGCTGCTCGACGACGACGACATCTACGGCTCCGGCATCGACCCGGTCGGCGTGCGGCGGGCGATCGGCATGGTGTTCCAGCGGCCAAACCCGTTCCCTACCATGTCAATTCGCGACAACGTGGTGGCCGGACTGAAGTTGCAGGGTGTGCGCAACCGCAAACTGCTCGACGACACCGCCGAATACGCGCTGCGCGGTGCCAACCTGTGGGACGAGGTCAAGGATCGATTGGACCGGCCCGGGGGCGGACTGTCCGGCGGTCAGCAGCAGCGGCTGTGCATTGCGCGGGCGATCGCCGTGCAACCCGACGTGCTGCTGATGGACGAGCCCTGTTCCTCGCTGGACCCGATCTCGACGATGGCGATCGAAGACCTCATCGCCGAGTTGAAGCAGGAGTACACGATCGTGATCGTCACCCACAACATGCAGCAGGCGGCCAGGGTCAGCGATCACACCGCGTTCTTCAACCTCGAAGCCGTCGGCAAACCGGGTCGACTGGTCGAGATCGACGACACCGAGAAGATCTTCTCCAACCCGACGCAGCGGGCCACCGAGGACTACATCTCGGGTCGTTTCGGCTGAGCAGCCGGGCTAGCCCGACTGTGCGACGGTCTCGTCTTCGGGTAGGTGGCCGGTCGCCTGGAAGATCACTCGGCGCGCCACCTCCACGGCGTGATCGGCGAACCTCTCGTAGAAGCGGCCGAGCAATGTCACGTCGACGGCCGCGGCCACGCCGTGCTTCCACTCCCGGTCCATCAACACGGTGAACAGGTGCCGGTGCAAGTCGTCCATCGCGTCGTCTTCTTCGCGGATACGGGCGGCCTTGTCCGGGTCGCGCGACGACAGCACTTCCTTGGCACTGTTGCCCAATTCCACAGCGAGCCTGCCCATTTCGGCAAAGTAGCCGTTGACTTCCTCGGGCAGCGTGTGCTGCGGATGACGTCGGCGGGCGATCTTGGCGACGTGCAGGGCCAGCGCCCCCATCCGGTCGATATCGGCGACCATCTGGATGGCACTCACGATCGAGCGGAGATCGCCGGCGACGGGCGCCTGCAGGGCCAGCAGCACGAACGCACTCTCCTCGGCCTGCGCGCTCAGCTCGGCGATCTTCTCGTGGTCGGACATGACTTGCTCAGCGAGAACCAGGTCGGCCTGCAACAGCGCCTGGGTTGCCCGCTCCATCGCCGCACCGGCCAGCCCGCACATCGCTCCCAGCTGGTCCGAGAGCTCGGCGAGCTGCTCATGGTAGGCGGTGCGCATATGGCAAGGGTACTTTCCGAATTCGGGAAGCGGCATGAACGGGTCCGAAGTCGCGCGTGAACTCGCGGTGAATGCGGGCCTGCCCGCTGCGCCTCGGGCAGCGTCCGGGCGAGCTTTGCCCCGTGCCGCGTGACGTCGCGCTGGCTGTTCCCAATCCAAGGCCCCGGGCGTAGCGTGTAAACATCATGTAAAACACGCTCCCGGAGAGGAGCAATCGGCTATGGACATGAAACTCCTGGCCGGGCTGCCTGCAGTCGCTACTGGAATTGCGTTGTCAACATTGACATCCGGCACAGCGCTTGGTTATGCAGCTCCGCCGAATCCATCCCCACCGTGCGTCATCTGCCAACCGGGTCTCGCTGGACCGGGCGGCCAGCAGAACAATGACTCGGTTTCCCCCGGGATCCTGGTCCCGGGCCGCTCAATCGTCATTCCCCCGACGGGGGGAGGCCCCAAAACTGGAGGTCGGTCGGTCGAGCTGCCCAATGCCAAAGCTGGTGCGCCCGGGGGCATTTGAATCCGTTGAACCGGTGCTACTCACAGTGGGTGTCGGCGGCGTTGGTCACCGATAGGTCGTCCGGCAGCTTGCTGGGGTAGCTGCTCGCGTTGCGCTCGACCTGCAAGCTGACCTGTGAACCGACCGGCGGGGGAGCGGCAACGGCGCTAAAGTCCGATCCGAGGACCACCTGCACCACGTTCCCGGTCCCGGTGATCCGCTCCACCTTGGAGTTCGGGAAAGACGCCGCGACGGTGGCGGCGGCTCCCTCGTTGCCCGGGGAGAACAGCACCTTGGTGGTCTTGAGCGGGCTCGGGTAGTCGTCCGGCGACTTGACCCGGAATCCGCGGCGCTTGAGTTGGCTGCTGGCCGTGCCCGCCAGCCCGGACTTGGCGGTCGAGTTGGACACCTGCACGGTGACGTTCTGGGGCGCGGCGGCCATCGCCTGCACGTGTTGCGGGTGCGTGTCGGCCTGCTGGGTGGATTGAGTCGCCTTGCTGTTGGGCGTCGAGGTCGGCGGGCTGGAGGTCGCGTTCATGTTGTTCTCGCCCGGCAGCGGCTCGTCGTTGATGATCGAGTCGAAGAGTGCCCGCATGTCCGATGTGCGCGGTGGCTCGTCGCCGTTCTCATCGGTGATGCCGGTCGGCACGGTCACGAACGAGACGTGGCCGGCGTTCATGCCCTGCACCGACTGACCGAGTTGGACGAGGTCCTTGGTCTTGATGTTGTCGACGTAGCTGTTGCTGATGAACATGTTCACCACGCTGTTGAGCTTGTTCAGCGAGAAGAACGTCTCCTTGGAGATCAGCGATCGCAGCAGCGACGACAGGAACAACTGCTGACGTTTGATGCGGCCGTAGTCACCGTTGTTCTCGGTCGTGACGTTGCGGGCCCGCACGTAGTTCAGCGCGGTCTTCGAGTCGATCAACTGGCGCCCGGCGTGCGCCAGCACGGTCCCCAACTCGTAGTCCTTCAGCGGGGTGGTGCTGCACACCTCGACGCCGCCGAGCGCGTCCACCATCTTCGCGAAGCCGGCGAAGTCGACGGCGATGAAGCGGTTGATGCTCAACCCGGACAGCTTCTGGATTTCCTTCACCAGACACTTCGGCCCGCCGAACGAGAACGTCGAGTTCAGCTTCGTCTCGGTGTAGACGTTCTTGGGCCCCCACTTTTTGGTGTCCGAGTCGTACAGCGGGCCGTATACGCCGGTATCCGGGTTCCACGCCTCGCACTGGATCGGCGTGATGGCCAGGTCGCGCGGAAACGACACTGCGACAACACGTTTGCGGTTCGCCGGGATGTTGACCAGCATGATGGTGTCTGATCGGGCGCCGCCGGCGTCCTCGGTGGTGCCGACGTCCATGTTGCCGTTGGCGCCGGCTCGCGAGTCCATGCCGACGATCAGGAAGTCTTCGTCGCCGTACTGCGCGTTCGGGTCGACGATGTCGTGCGAGCCCATGTCGAGCGCGCTGATCTTGTTGAGCCGGTGGTTTTTCGACGTGCTCCACTGGTAGGCCCCGCCGGTCAGCGCCAGCGCCGCTGCCGCAATCGTGGCGACCAGCATGCGGCCGGCCAGCAGCATCCCGCCGTGCCGGCGACGCTTCGGTTTGGGCTCGAGGTCGTCGTCCTCATCGGGTTCGGGAGGGGCGGGGTCGACGAGGCGCGGCGCCGAGGGCCGCAGCACCGTGGTCTGTTCGACGTCGGCGTCGCCGAACAGAGCCGTGCGGCGAATGGCGTCAAGATCGGGCGGTTCGTCGGCGTAGTCCGCCGGGCTCAGCAACTCGAACGCGTCGTAGTCCTCCGGCTCCTCGGCCGGCGGCGAGGGCGCGGGGCGCAGCGTGTCGAGGCCGTCCGGGGCGGCGTGATGACGGCGCGGGCGGTCGGCGACCGGTCCGCCGATCTTGGCGATCAGATCGGCGACGCTGAGTCCGCCCTCGGCGTGGCTCCCGCCGTGGCCGTTGCCGGCACGTTCGACCGGCCGGGCCGGCACTTCCGGTTCACGGGGTTTGGACACCGCCGACGGCCCGACCCATCGATGGGCAATGGTGGCGGTCTGCGTGGTGCCGAACCGTTCCCACGGCGCGGCGCCTCGCGATCCCGGCGGCGCTCCGGTGAGCGCTACGTCATCGGTGTCGGGGCCGTGAGTGGCTGAATCGCCGTCACTCATGTCCTGCCGGCCTCCGAATCTGGATGATGCTCAAGCACGTCCGTCGACGTATCGCAACGTGTCGCCGCAACCGTTGCGGTCGCGTCGTGCCAGTACAGCCGTACCGCGATGATGACTCGGTCTCGGCCACCGGCGGATGATGCAACAAGATCCACATCGTATAGAGACGGCACCGGAAACGCGATCTCAGGAGGGTATCGATCGATTGCCCGCCTTCTCCGCAGGCCGTTCTGGCCTGCATCGGCGCCGGAGACTAGCCGCCCGAGTGCATGACGTCGGCGCCGGACGGAACCGTGCAGTCGTCGCGGTCGGCCAGCCAGCCATCCGGCAGAGCCACCCTGGCGGGCGATCCTTGGCGGCCGCGCGGGCCGCTGGCTGCGGTCGGGAACGGCGTATCGCCGTCGAGCTTGTCCAGTAGCCGGTCGAGCTCGTCGCGGGTTTTGACCAGGGCGAGCGCCCGCCGCAGATCGGAGCCGGCCGGGAAACCGTGTAGATACCAGGCGATGTGTTTGCGCATGTCACGCATGCCTTTGTCCTCGCCGAAGTGCTCGGTGAGCAGCTCGCCGTGCCGCCGGATGATGTTCGCGACCTCGCCCAGATTCGGCGGCGTAGGCGCTGGGCTGCCGGTGAACGCCGCGGACAGTTCGGCGAACAGCCACGGCCGGCCCAGGCAGCCGCGACCGATGACGACGCCGTCGCAGCCGGTCATCGCCATCATGGTGAGCGCGTCGTTGGCTTCGAAGATGTCGCCGTTGCCCAGCACCGGGATGGTCTGGACGTGCTGCTTGAGTCGGGCGATCTGCTCCCAGTCAGCGGTTCCCGAGTAGCGCTGGGCGGCCGTGCGGGCATGCAGTGCGACCGCCGCGGCCCCTTCGGATTCCGCGATCTTGCCCGCCTCGAGGTGAGTGTGGTGCTCGTCGTCGATGCCGATCCGGTATTTGACCGTCACCGGGATGTCCGTGCCCTCGGTGCCGCGCACCGCGGCCGCGACGATCTGGCCGAACAGCTGCCGCTTGTAGGGCAGCGCGGCGCCGCCGCCGCGGCGGGTGACCTTGGGCACCGGGCAGCCGAAGTTCATGTCGACGTGGTCGGCGAGCCCCTCGTCGGCGATCATCTTGACCGCCGCGTAGGTGGTGACCGGGTCAACCGTGTACAGCTGCAGCGACCGTGGAATCTCGTCGGCGGAGAACGCGTTCATGTGCATGGTGACGGGATGCCGCTCGACGAGCGCCCGCGCGGTCACCATTTCGCAGACGTACAGTCCGCTGACGGTGCCCACCCGCTGCTGCTCGAGTTCCCGACACAGCGTCCGGAACGCAACGTTCGTCACGCCGGCCATGGGTGCCAGCACCACTGGGCTGGCCAGCGGAAAAGGTCCGATCCGCACGGTGGGCTACCGCCGGCTGAGGGTCAGCGTGCCCTCGGTGTGGTGCAGCTCCTTGGCGGTCACCCGCTTGCCCGTGCGGGCCTCGCGGTCAAGTTGGCGCTGCTTGGAGATCTCGAACTTGTCGCAGGACGCTTCGAGTTCCTTGATCAGCACCGACAGGTCGTCCCGCATAGCGGCGGCTTCACCGGTGAAATCCTCCCGCTCAAAGATGCGCCATTTCTTCAGCACCGGCATGACGACCTCGTCCAGGTGGATCCGCGGGTCGTAGACGCCGCCAACCGCGATCATCACGGCCTTGCGCCGGAACTCGGGTACCTGGTAGCCGGGCATCTGGAAGTTGCGCAGCACCTTGTGCAGCGACTTCATCGCCTGATTGGGCGCGATCTCGAACCCGGCCTCGGAGACGTCGCGGTAGAAGATCATGTGCAGATTCTCGTCGGCCGAGATTTTGGCCAGCAGCTGATCGGCAATGGTTTCGTTGCAGGCTCTACCGGTATTGCGGTGCGAGATCCGGGTGGCCAGCTCCTGGAAGGTGACGTAAATGATGGAGTCGAACAGGCTCTCGGCGAACAGGTCTTCTCGAACCTGCTGGTTCTGGCCCGGGCTGAAGCCCCGGTTGACTACCTCCAAGCGCAGCTTCTCCAGCTCGAGCGGGTCGACCGCGCGGGTCACGACCAGGTAGTCGCGCAGCGCGATCCCATGGCGGTTCTCTTCGGCGGTCCAGCGGTTGACCCATTGACCCCAGGCGCCGTCCATGCCGAAGTTCATCGCGATCTCGCGGTGATACGACGGTAGGTTGTCCTCGGTCATCAGGTTCTGCACCATCGCGACCTGCGCGACGTCGGTCAGCTTGGACTGTCCGGGCTCCCAGTCCTGGCCTCCCAGCGCGTAGAAGTTCTTCCCGTCCGACCACGGGATGTAGTCGTGCGGGTTCCAGGGCTTGTGCATGCTCAGGTGCCGGTTCATGTACTTCTCGACTACCGGCTCGAGTTCACGCAACAAGTCCAGGTCTTGAGGATCCGGCACAATGCCTCCCAGTTATCTGTGTCTGTCGGTTTCAGCAATATATCTGTGTCCGCCGGTGACATCAAGTTTCGATCGGCCGGGATGTTACGTGTCCCGGGGCCGTCGGCGTTAGCCCGCGGCGGCCCTGCTGAGCAGCATGTCCACGCAGTAGTCGATGAACTGCTCACGGGTAACTGCCAGGCGCCCGTTCAGGTAGGCGGTGAACAGTGCAGTCAGGCCGCCGATCAGGCTGGTGGCCACCATCTTCTGCCGAACCGGGTCGCCGATCTGGGTCAGCTTGCCCTGCAGCAGGTCGATGAAGTTCGGCATCCACTCCGCCCCCGAGCGGACCAGCACCGGCTCGACCGTCGGGGCCAACAGCAGCACCCGCCCGCGCACCGGATCGTCGACCATCAGCGCGACGAATCGCTCGACGGCCTCGCGCGGCGTCGTCGCCGACATCAGCGTGGACATCGCCCGGGAACACACGTCGTCGTAGACGGCCCGCACGAACTCGTCGCGGTCGCCGAAGCTCTCGTAGAAGTAGCGCTCCGTCAGTTCGGCCTGCCGGCAGACCGCGCGCACGGTGACGGCCGGGCCGCTCGCGTCGCCGAGCAGTTGCACGCCGGCGGCGACGAGTTCATCGCGCCGCAGGGCCTGGCGGTCCTCCAGGGGGACGCCGGACCATCGGCGCGCACGTTGACCGGACGGCACGGCCCTCCTAGACTGCTGTTGACAACGCGTGTAGTCAGTTTGCCTGACCCGGACGGGATATTTCGCCAGTGACTCAAGATACGTCGCAGTGTTCGCCGGTTGCGTCCGGTTGCCCGGTTTCGCCGCTGGGGTATGAGGCCCCGCCGCAGCCGCTCGGCCCGGACTCGCTGACCTGGCGGTATTTCGGTGACTGGCGCGGCATGCTGCAGGGCCCGTGGGCCGGCTCGATGCAGAACATGCACCCGCAACTCGGCGCGGCTGTCGAAGACCACTCGACGTTCTTCCGCGAGCGTTGGCCGCGGCTGCTGCGGTCGCTGTATCCGATCGGCGGTGTGGTTTTCGACGGCGACCGCGCGCCGACCACCGGGGCTGAGGTTCGCGACTACCACATCGAGATCAAGGGCACCGACAGTCAGGGCCGGCGCTATCACGCGCTGAACCCCGATGTCTTCTACTGGGCGCACTCGACGTTCTTCATGGGCACAATCCATGTGGCAGAACGATTTTGCGGTGGTATCACCGAAGAGCAGAAGCGTCAGCTGTTCGACGAACACGTCGATTGGTACCGGATGTACGGCATGAGCATGCGCCCTGTGCCGGAGACGTGGGAGGACTTCCAGGTCTACTGGGACCACATGTGCAGCGAGGTGCTGGAAAACAACTACGCCGCCCGCGAGGTGCTCAACCTGACCGAGTTGCCGAAACCGCCTTTCGCGGAATGGATTCCGAACCCGCTGTGGGCGCTGCAGCGCAAGCTGCTTTCGCCGTTCTTCGTCTGGCTGACGGTCGGCCTCTACGACCCGGCGGTGCGAAAGCTGATGGGCTACACCTGGTCACGCCGCGACGAGTGGCTGCACCGCCGCTTCGGCGACCTGGTCCGGATGGTCTTCGCCGTCGTGCCCTCGCGATACCGCAAGCATCCGCGCGCCCGGGCCGGCTTCGACCGCGCCAACGGCCGGATTCCCGCCGACACTCCGCTGGTGCAGACGCCGGCCCGCAACCTACCGCCGCTCGACGAGCGGGGCGATCCAAAGCACTACTGCCCCAACGTCTAAGGCGTTTTGCCGAGTCCACCTCGACGGCGCCCTCGCGCGGGTCCGCCATCCGGGGGCCGGACAAATAACTAGCTGTTCTATATTAATTTGATGTCTATCCGCAGCGAAAGCGACAGTTGGGATCTTGCGACCAGCGTCGGCGCGACCGCAACGATGGTCGCCGCCCAGCGGGCGCTGTCGTCGGACGCGGGGTTCATCGACGACCCGTTCGCCGCGCCACTGGTCCGCGCGGTCGGCATCGACGTCTACACCCGATTGGTCAACGGCGAGATCCCGGTCACCGATGGCACCGATTTCGACCCGGCCCGAATGGCCCGCGGGATGGCGGTCCGGACCCGCTACTACGACGACTTCTTCTTGAATGCGACCCGGGGCGGCATTCGGCAGGCGGTCATCGTCGCGGCCGGTCTGGACGCGCGGGCCTACCGCCTGCCGTGGCCGGAGGGCACCGTGGTCTACGAGGTCGATCTGCCGGACGTGATCGAGTTCAAAACCTCGACGCTTGGAGACCTCGGCGCTGAGCCGACGGCCGAACGCCGCACGGTCGCCGTCGATCTGCGCGACGACTGGCCCGCTGCTCTGCGGGCGGCCGGCTTCGACCCGCAGGCCCCGTCGGCGTGG
>DATNFI010000025.1:0-43862 GCA_035606475.1 Mycobacterium sp.
CACCAACGCGAGCTTCATCAACGCGGTAACCAAAGCCGGCATCAAGTTCAGCGACGATCAGAGCGCAATCAAGGCGGGAAAGACGGTCTGCGCGCTGATGGATCTGTGGCAGGCCGAACCTGACGTCATCAACGAGGTGACCGAACAGAATCCGAACATCAGACCCGACAAGGCAGAACTCTTCACCGTGATCGCGCGCACCACCTACTGTCCGCAGTACCTGCCGCCGGGCCAGTAACACCCACGGGTTCGACTACGGCGCGGGGGTACGCGATGATGAGGCCATGAGGCTTCTTCTGATGGCGTTCGGCGTTGCGGCGACGGTGGGTCTGGCGGCACCGGCACAGGCGGAACCGGGCGTCGACGCGAGCTTTGTCGACGCATTGACCAAAGCCGGCATCAGCTTCAACGATCCCAACAACGCCGTCGAGGCGGGCCACACGACGTGCGATTTGCTAGCGAAGGGAAAGCCGGGGCTGCAGGTGGTTCAGCTTGTGCAGCAACAGAATTCGGGAATCAGCACGGTCAATGCGGCCAAGTTCACCGCGATCGCGGTAAGTGCCTACTGCCCCCAATACGTGCAGCAGGTGGGAGGATCGGGCGGCCAGCAGTAGTCGACGGCTGCCGAGGGGCCGGTTGTGAAGGTTGGATTGGCGGCGCAGGCGCTGCCCATGCGTTTTTCGCCGATGGCGGTGACGCGCAGTAGCTACCTGTCCGCGGTGGCTGCCCGGGCGGACTCGTTCTGGCTGGCCGATCACCTGAATTCGTTGTTCCCGCGTGCGATGGCCCAACCGAAGTACATCGGAGCGGCCCGACTGACGCCGAAAGTCGATGCGAACCTCGAGCCGTGGACGGTGCTGGGTCATCTGGCAGCGCGAAATCGGTTGGGGCGCATGCATCTTGGGATCGGCGTCACCGACACCGGTCGTCGTAATCCCGCGGTCACCGCGCAGGCGGCCGCGACCTTGCATCTGCTGACCAAGGGTCGGGCGATTCTCGGTATCGGCACCGGCGAGCGTGAGGGCAACGAACCCTACGGCGTGGAATGGTCCCGACCGGTGGCGCGATTCGAGGAAGCCATGGCCACCATCCGCGCGCTGTGGAACTCCGGCGGTGAGCTCGTCACTCGCGACTCGCCGTTCTTCCCGCTACACAACGCCGTATTCGACCTGTGGCCGTATCGCGGGAAATGGCCCGAGATTTGGATCGCCTCGCACGGACCCAGGATGTTGCGGGCCACCGGCCGCTACGCCGATACGTGGTTTCCGGCCGCGGTGTTCTCGCCTGCCGATTACGCGCGCGGCTTGGAGGCAGTGCGAGTCGCGGCTTCGGATGCCGGACGGGATCCCTCGTCGATCGGCGCTGCCATTCTGTTCTTCACCGTGACTGGTCGCAGCCGTCACGAGATCGACGAGGCGCTCGAGTCGACCGCGATGAAGACGTTCGCATTGAATGCGCCTGCGGAATTGTGGAAGCGGCACGGCGTCTCGCACCCGCTTGGTGACGATTTCACCGGCTCACAGGACATCATCCCGCAGGTCTTCGACGAGGAATCGGTGCTGAAGTACACCTCGAACGTTCCGCTGGCGCTGCTGAAAGATGCTTGCCTGCAAGGCACTCACGACGAAATCGTGGACCAGCTTGCCGACTGGCGCGATCACGGGCTGGGCTACCCCGTTCTGATGAACTTGAGCACTCTGCAGCCGAGTCTTCGCCGCGGGCTCGCCGCCGGCGGCCCGTTTGCCAAGGTCATGCGTGGTGTTCGCAAGCTGTAGCGCGTGACTTGCGCTGTTGGACAAGATATTGCGAGTTCGCATACGGGTGCCGGGCGCACGCTATTGAAGGGCTACATGCGAACCCAGACCCAGTTCTGAGACCCTTCGTCCCAGTTGGGGTGCATTTGTTGCGCCCACGGTGGAGGGGGAGGCGGCGGCGGAACGTCTACCGGGGCATATGGCGGCGCGTAAGCCGGCCGGACGCTGTACCAGTCAGGTGGCGGCGGTGGCGGATGGCACTCGCCGGTCAGGACATTGCGCGACCAATTGGGATCACAGCCCGCGGAACTGACCGCGGACGTCGCGATCGCGACGGCTGCCAGTGGAATGCTTGCCGCGACGGTCGCGGTGGCCAGGCGGCGAAGGAACCTCGTCATAGCGAGCCTCTCAGTGGACGGGCGTGCCTCAGCTTATGCGCCCAACGCCGGTCAATGGCGCTGAATCGGTTGCCAGCCGTGAGCTGGCTCACGATCGGTATGAAACGGGCAGCCTTCGGGTACTCGCGGCGTTAGTAACCGGCAACGGCCACTAAATCCGAACGGTGACCTCGACACCAACGAGGCTGACATGAGGAACAACACCACCAACAAGCACAGCATCATCCGTTGGTCGATCTTTGTGGCGGGGGCGGTGATGGCCGCCGCGTTGACGCTCCCTGCGCCCGCGGACGCCGCCGCCATCGACTCCCGTTTCGACATCTGCGCCGCGCTGCGGAATGGCACCAGCCTGGCGTCGATCGAGACCACCCTCGAGGCCCGCGGATACAACGCGACAAACGCCGGAGTTCTGACCGGCACCACGATTCGTCAGCACTGTCCCGACCAGGCCCCCAACGCGATGGCCCAAGTGAGAATGGCGGGCTGAGGTCGCGTTCAGCGTCAGGGCCCGGGCCCATGAGGGTTGCAGCACGGGCTTAGCACTGGCACGGATGCGGCGTTACTCGTCTTTGCGCTTCGGGCGCGTGCTGGACAACCCCAGCATCGAGGGAAAAGACGCCGGCAGCTCGTCGCGCACCTCGTCGGCATACACCTTGAGCCGCTCCGCAGTCGCCAGCAGCCGACCCAATCTTCCGGCCGCCCCCGCGTGGGACGCGGCGTCCTCGATCAACTCCAGGAGCCGCTCTCGCGCGACCGTTGACACCGGCAGCCCGCGACCCTCCGCGATCGCCTCGAGCGCCTCCATCTCGGCGTCGTTGAGCCGCACCTGCAGCACCTTGCTGCGCGCCCGGCCGGGCCGGCTCACCTTGACGTGCTTAGGCAGCGGCGCATCCGGGTCGGCGGAACGCTCGGCCGCCTCGATGTCGTCTTCTTCGGCAAGGGCCTGCTCCAGCTTGCTGCGTGATTTGGTGGACATCAGGCGTTCCCCTCTCGGTAGCGGCGGCGGTCGGTGCTGTTAGAAATCCAGGCGTTGAGGCCGTAGGTGATGCCTTCTTCGACAAACCGTCCGGACGCTCAGCAGTGCGCCCCGCGAGCGCGAGTATCCGATGGTGCGGACACTTACGCCGGAGCGGCTGGCCGGGTCGGGGTCGAGGACGACCCGGTCGGGGTCGCCGAGGGCTTCGTTGGCCTGCTCGACCGTGGTCTGGTGCTTGGTCCAGATGTATTCGGACCTTTCGCTCCAGTCGACCGACATGCCTGAGCATAGCAATTTCATAATACGAAATCGAGCCTTCTGTATTACGAACAGTACGTGCTCACGGCCGGCCGAATAAACCGCGGGAGGACGCCGTAAGAGACGTGATACTCCAGCAGCTGCCAGGCGGCGAGGCGGCGACTTGCCGACGGATATCGGCCAAGTTCGGCTGGTCATGCGCAAATTTAGAGTGAGTGGGCGTGCGGGGGATTTAAGGCTGGAAGGCCTTGGTATTGCGCCAAAAGGCTTGTACGCCAAGGTCAATCACCGCGCACTCCGGCGGTCGGCCGCGCACTCCGGCTCGTTCCGTGCTGCGGATGCGGCAGTACGACGGCGACGCGGCTAGGACAAGCTACCGATGGGCCAGCCGCTTACACTGCCGCCTGGCGCGTATCGGCCGTAGGTGCCGCGCGGGATTGCCGGCCCAGCTACTACACGGTTAGCCGGTCGGTCGCGCAGCGTTCAGCAGCGACATCAGCATCGGGATCCGCCGCTCTTCGACTTGCGTCTGCGTTTGCCTCCGCAAGTATCGGAAGATCGCAGCACCGTCGAACGTGTTGATCAGCACCGTCACCAATGCCTCGAAGTTCTCCTCGCCGAGAACCTTTAGCTCGTCGGCCGAGGGCGTCGCCTTCGCTGCGTCGAAGATCTTCTTATCAAATATTTCGAGTTCGTCCTTCAGTGCGGCCCGTAGCTTCTCGTCGGTGCGCGCGGCAACCGCTAGTTCGTAGATGACCCCGTTCGTCGGGTTACAGGTGATGTCACGCAGAATCGGTAGGACCGCCTCCGACGCCTGCGTGTCCGCCGGGATTTGCGCAATCCGGCTCGCGTACACCTCGAGTTGCCGTCGCCCGGCCTCGCGGAGTGTCGCGGCCATCAGGTCCCGCATCGTGGGGAAGTGCCGGAACAGAGCGCCGTCGGACACCTGCGCGCGCTTGGCGATCAAGGCTGCTGAGGTACGGGCATAGCCGAACTCGATAATCGTGTCGATGCTCGCGTCGAGCAGCCTGGCGATTGTCTCCTCGCGGCGCTGCTGCTGGGTCCGTGGCATATGCGACTCTAACTGGCCGGTCACCGACCGTGACGGATGTCAGTCACCGCCGCTCAGGCGAAATCCAATTGCGCGGGTCCGTTATTCGCGCTACGACCGGGCTTCGGTACAGGTTGGTGGTCATCGCTGCGCCTCGATCTGGCCGCGGTGCGGCAAATGACCAACGACGACGGATCGGGAACTGCCGGGGTTGCATCTACAGCGACGAGAAAACGCTTTCCAGCGTTGACAGCAGACTTTCGAACGACGACACCACCTGGTCGAAAGGTACGTCTTGCGGCACGATGTCGACCAAGAATGGGGCCCCGGTAGCTTGCGCAATCAGATTGTCGCCGTAGACAGCGGCGAGGTCGAAATAGCCTGCGCCGAAGGAACCAGCGTCATTGAGCCCCAGGAAGCCGGCCTCGGCGATGCTGTGGTCGCCGAAGACCAAGGCTGTGTCGAAATTGGTCGGAGACCACAATCCCGGTACGAGTCCGGCGTACTCGCCGGCCTTTGCGACGCTGTCGCTTCCGTCGGCAACAGCGACGTTGAAATTGCCGATTTCGGCCTCGGCGAAGCTGTTGGTGCCGTCGGCGAACGCGAAGTTAAACATGCCGTTCTGGGCGGAGGCGTAACTGTTGTCGCCGATGGCGATTGCGATGCTGCCCGGGCCCGAAAAGGCGAACGCGGTGTTGGGGCCGTCGATCAAAGGCGTCCCGCCGATTGAGATCTGCATATCCTGGACGGCATCGGCGGCCGGGACGGGCAAGGGACCCAGCAGCAGTTGATCGATCGACGACAACCAGTCGGTAGACGAGTCGCCTGACGCGACCCCCGGCGTGGAGCCCAGCGCCGCCCCAATACTCAACCCAACGGCCAGCAGGCCCAGCCGACCGAGACTACGAGAACGCAACATGGGTCTTCCTGTCTCTCAGCCCCCTGTGCGTATTTTCTTAGTGACCCCCGCCGGGCGCTGCAGTAGTCCGGTACTGCATTTCCAAGGGCAAAGGTCATGTCAGACGGCCACCGAACATCGGGGAACGGGTTGGCGGTCGTTGCTGTGGTCACTGTGCAGTTCTGCTCACTGATACTGTGCGGAGTCCTGACCTGCAATGACGTTGTGGTGCATACGTGGTACAAACCGAGACCGGAATGACCGTTAACGCACGAATCGTGGTGCGCGATACTGGGATTGAACCAGTGACCTCTTCCGTGTCAGGGAAGCGCTCTCCCGCTGAGCTAATCGCGCCGGGGAAACAAATCTGGAGGTGGAGACGGGAATCGAACCCGTGTGCACGGCTTTGCAGGCCGTTGCCTCACCACTCGGCCACTCCACCGCTGGATTGATGCCATTCGCACCTTCGAGCGGATGACGGGATTCGAACCCGCGACCCTCACCTTGGCAAGGTGATGCGCTACCAACTGCGCTACATCCGCACGCCACGGACGAGATCGTCGCCCGGTGCGAAGCACGACGATAGTCCACCTGTGCGCGACCGCACAAATTCCTCAGTAACAATGGGCGCGCCGCGAATTGACCGCAGGCAGCGCGTTCTGCCGAGATACCGTCTCGTGTTAACCTTCGACGTCGCTCGCCTCGGCATTCGGTCTCGTAGCTCAGTGGAAGAGCGCCCGCCTCACACGCGGGAGGTCGCTGGTTCGAACCCAGCCGGGACCACCACTTACGCCCAGTTCGGGTTTCCATCGCCGCCGTCTCCTGACGACATCCATCTGGTTTCCTAAGCCGCCGATGCGGGGATGTGTATAGCGGCGCCGTCAGCAGCCACGGCGATCCGCGACTGTCGAGGCATGAGGTTGGCGAAAATGGGTAGCGACCTAGTTGAACCGGCGTCCACCGCAATCAAACAGGTGACCGCTGGAGAGTTGCATGCGTGATCGGGTGGACGACGAGCTACAAGTCGCCCGAGACCAGATAGAACAACTGGTACAGGCCATCGTCGAGATCGGTTCCGATCTCGACCTGCACGGCACGCTGCAACGAATTGTCAAGGCCGCGATGGAACTGACCGGGGCGCGATCGGGCGCGCTCGGCATTCGCGGGGGCGACGGCGGATTCGCGTCATTCATCTGCGCCGGCATAGACGCCGACCTCGGACGGCAGTTCGGCAAGCTATCGGTCGGCGAGGGATTGCGCATCGACGACTTCAGCACTCATCCGCAAGCATCCGAGATGGAAGCGGGCCCACTCCGGGTCCGCGCATTGCTCGCGGTGCCGATAACCGTCCGAGGAGCCGATTTCGGCAACCTCTATCTGGCCGACGATCGGCCGGCATATGTGTTTTCCGAGTCGCAAGATCGCGCGGCGCGTGCATTGGCCTCGGCGGCGGCCGTCGCGATCGATAACGCGCGACTCTTTGCGCGCGAACGCGAAACCGCGAAATGGACGACCGCGAGTCGCGAAATCACAACCGCTCTGCTGTCTGGTGATCCACAGACTGGACCGTTGCAGCTGATCGTGAATCGCGCGCTGGCGTTGGCTGAGGCCGAGCAGGCGATCCTCCTGGTTCCCAGCGAGGCGGGCCTTTCCGCTGCGGAGATAGACACGCTCGTCGTTGCGGCGACGGCAGGTCGATATGCCTCCGAGGTCATTGGTCAACGGGTTCCGGTCGACCGCTCGACCACGGGAGGTGTGGCGCGAAGCGGCATTCCGCTGATCACCGACTCCTTCCAGTACCCGATCGAAGGTTTTACCGACGTGGGTGAGCGACCGGCGATCGTCATCCCGCTGATTGCAGACGAAACGGCGCTCGGAGTCATCGCGGTGGCGCGAAACCCGCAGCAACCACCATTTGATACCGGCTATTTGGAGCTTGTCAGCGACTTCGCCAGACATGCCGCAATTGCGTTGGCGCTGGCGGCGGGCCGCGAACACGCCCTGAATCGCCAACTCGCCCAAGCAGATACGCTCGACGACGCGCTTCAGGGCGCAACTGAGGAACTGCGGCGGTTGTGGCGGGCCCGTCGGGTCATTGCGGTCACCTTCCCAACCCGCCGCCATCCCGGCGAAACTACCGAGGACAGCGTCGATTTGGTGGCAGTTGGCGAAGCTGCGCGCTGGGCCGACCTACCTACTCATACGCGGCAGATCCTGTGTTCGCTGCGCGACGGCGACCTGCTCAGACCTTATGCGTCAGAGCCCGGAACGGCAGGCATCGCATTGCAGCATCCTGAGGGCGTTCTGGTTGTGTGGATTGATCTGGCCGAACCGCGGGCGTTCACACTCGAGGATCAGACCCTGCTAACGATGCAGGCCGGCCGACTGGGCCAGGGCCTGCACCGGGTGCATCAGGTCGACCAACAGCGCGAAACCGCGCTCGCGCTGCAGCACGCCATCCTTGGCCCAGCTCACCTGCCGCAGGGATTCGCGGTGCGGTATCAGGCTGCCAGCCGGCCTCTACAAGTCGGCGGCGACTGGTACGACGTCGTCGACCTCGCGGACGGTCGCATCGGGCTGATCGTCGGCGACTGTGTCGGGCACGGCCTTACGGCAGCTACCATTATGGGCCAGTTGCGCAGCGCATGCCGTGCCCTGCTTCTCGAACGTCCAAGTCCCCGTATCGCTCTCGCCGGACTGGATCGGTTCGCCGCGCAGTTACCAGGCGCCCGGTGCACCACGGCCGTATGCGCGGTGCTCAATCCAGACACCGGCGAGTTGGTGTATTCCAGTGCCGGACATCCTCCGCCCATATTGCTGCACGCCGACGGCACCACCGAGGTGCTCGAGGGCGGCCGCACTATCCCCGTCGGGGTGCGCCCCGATCGAGCACGGCCCGAAGCCAAGATGTTTCTTCCGGCCCGCAGCGTCTTACTGCTGTACACCGATGGTTTGATCGAGCGTCGCCGCCACTCGTTGGACGACGGAATCGCGCGGGTATGTGCGCTTATGCAGCAGAACCGCGAAGGCGAGCTGGAACATCTGGCGAACCAGATCATGGCGGAGCTTGCGCCCATCGATGGCTATCAAGATGACGTTGCATTGCTGCTGCACCGTTATCCCGTTCCATTGGAGATCGACTTTCCTCCCGACGTCGATGGTCTTGCGGACATCCGAGTTACGTTGCGCAACTGGCTGAATCGCGCTGGACTGGGCTCGGAGCAGGTTCACGCCGTGCTTGTCGCGGCAGGAGAAGCCGTGGCCAACGCCATCGAGCATGGGCACCGTGACGCCCCGTCGGGAGTGATCAGTTTGCGGGCGACCGCCAGCGCCACAGAGGTCAAGCTCACGATCGCCGATTCCGGCTCGTGGAAGCGGCCTCGGCCGGTCGCGCAACCTCACCGTGGTCGTGGGATGACACTCATGCGGGCATTGATGCAAGAAGTCGTGATCAATCCTGAAACCGGTGGAACCACTGTGCATTTGACTGCGAGGATCGTCTAATGGCGACACCGCTCGTCACGGCTGCCGCCGAAGCTGACCGCAGTGGCAGCGGCACATTGGTCGTCGACCTCAGCGCCGTCGCGTACCTCGACAGTGCGGGCGTCAATGTCTTGTTTCCGCACGCCGAGCACATTCGTGTGATCGCCCATCCCTTCTTGGTCCGCCTGCTCGATATCAGTGGATTTAGCGAGTTGGCCTCCGTGGAGGCCGCGCCGCCAGAACGCGTTTAGACATCCCGCAGAGGGGTAGCACTGTTGGGTCGGAGACCACGCCTCTTTCCGCCTCGCTGCGCGTGAGGTGCGGTCGAGGCACAGTGACCGATCCGTAGTGAAAGGCATAGGCAGGCCCGTGGCGAAGCACGAAATTTTGGTAGGCATCGCGGCCGCGGCAACCGTGGTGGCGAGTCTGGCCGGATGCTCGAGCAACAAATCCAGCACCGGCTCAAGCAGCAGTGGCGCACCGGCCCCAGTTGGCAACAAGGTCACCATCGATGGCCAAGCCCAGAACGTCACGGGGGCGATCAGTTGCACCCAGGTCAACGGGAACACCAGCATTGGTTTCGGTGATCCGACGACTGGTATTGGCGCGGTCGTGACAAACGCGGATCCGCCGGGAGTTCAGGCAGTCGGGCTGGGCAACCTGACCGGTGTCACGCTCGGTTACTCGGCCGGAGCGCCTAATCAGGGCAACGCTCAAGCCACCAAGAGTGGGAATTCGTACATCATCAAAGGCACCGCGACGGGCGCCGACGCGGCCAATCCCCAACAGCCGGTCAGCAAGTCGTTCGAGATGGACGTGACTTGTCCCTAGGAAGGAACTGACAGGTATGTATGTGAAGCGCGTGGCGGGCGCAGCATTCGCGGCCGCCCTGGGCATGGCAGGACTGCCGGTCGGCACGGGGTTAGCCAACGCCACACCGTTCAAGGCAGACCCGGCGTGCATTCACTGTGGACCGATAGCTGACGATGCACCCGGTCCCGGCGGGCCCGGTGGCCCCGGTGGACCAGGGCCCGGCGGTCCTGGCCCGGGCGGGCCGGGCGGTCCCGGCGGTGGTCACGGTCCCGGTGGCCCGGGCGGACCGGGTGGCCCGGGTGGGCCTGGGCCTGGCGGTCCGGGTGGCCCCGGTGGGCCGGGTGGGCCTGGGCCTGGTGGACCTGGTGGCCCCGGCGGTGGTCACGGGCCTGGCGGGCCTGGTCAGCCCGGAGGACCGGGAGCGGGTCCGCACGGTGCCGGCGGCCCAGGTGAGCCTGGCGGGCCCGGTGGCCCAGGCGGACCGGGTGGACCTGGAGGGCCTGGCGGGCCCGGTGCGCCGGGCGGTCCCGGTGGGCCTGGCTGGCACGGACCTGGCGGACCCGGAGGGCCTGGCGGCCCACCGCCGCCTCCGTATGTGCAGCGTGGCTACTACGACCGGGGTGGTCCGCAGTGGGGTGGTCCCCGCGACGCACCGCACGGCTTCAGTGCGCCGGACCACGGTGCGCCGCCACCGCCGTTTCCACACGGATTCGGGTGGAACGGTGGACCTCCTCCCGGAGCGCCGCCACCCAACTGGGACGGACCGCCGCCCCCGGGCGGCTGGAACGGACCGCCGCCTCCAGGGGGCTGGAACCCACGATGGGATGGGCCGCCGCGCGACATAGGTTACGCACAGCGCGATTTCGGCCCGTTCAACTACGGCGGCTTCAACGCCATACCGGTCTTCAACCCGCTTTTCGGTGGGTGGGGCTTCTGGTTCTTCGGCAACTGGATACCGCTGTACTGAGGGTCCTCAGCGCAACCGCTGCCAAGACGGGAGCGGCCGTCACGGTTCGGCGCCGCGCGGCCGAAAAGAATGCGTGTGTCGCGATTCCGTTGCAAGATGTCCGGCGTGGCTATGTTCGAAGGCAGGGCGCTCGCAGACATCAATCTCACCGGACGCGCGTTAGGCGAGGCGCTCGAGGCATACATCTCTCGTCGGGATCCGGGTCTGGAGAACATCCAACTCAAGCGAGCGACCCCGACCGGTGACATCGAAACGCGGGTGCAGCCCCACAAGCGGTGGTACGAGGTCCTCTTCGAGGTCGATGACAACCCAGAGGACGAGGAAGACGAAGATCCGGACACCTTCGAGGCGCGAAAGAAGGCGGAAGCCAAGGCGCGGGCCGCCGAAAAGGCGCGGGTGAAGCATTGGTCGGGGCGCAACCAGGGGGTCTTCCCGACCAGCGAGGTATGGCCGGAAGCCAAACAGTGACGCGAATCGGTCTTTATCGCCGATGATGGAGGGCGGCAGACCGAGAGGAGCGGACGTGGTGGTCGACGTGTCGGTGATCGACCGGGCGCGCGGGATGCGCGACCTCGTCCGTGGTGAGGCTGCCGAATCCGAACGCCTTCGGACACTGTCTCCGGCGATCGTCGAGCAGATGTGGGCCAGCGATCTGATGCCGGCATTCAACCCCAAAGCGGCCGGCGGCGTCGAGCCATCGTTCCAGGAGATGATTGACACCTGGATCGAAATGGCTTGGCAGGACGGCTCTTTCGGTTGGATCGGAATTGCCAATCTGCCGTCGACGTTCGCGGCTGCGACGTATCTTCCCGACGACGGCTTCGCCGAGGTCTTCACCGACAACGACAATCGCATCACCATCGGGGGCCAGTATTTCCCGAACGGTCAGGGTGCAGCAGTCGACGGCGGCTACCGGTTGAGCGGTGCGTGGAGCTTCGGTTCCGGCACCGCACACTCGGCATACATCGGCGCCGGCTTCTTCCCGATGGACAACGGTGAGATGCGCTGGGTCAGCGAAGGCATCCCGGACATGCGGGTGGCCTTCGTGCCGCGCGACGAGGTCACCTTTACCGACGGATGGCATGTCCAGGGGCTCAAGGGGACTGGCTCTTACGACTACACCATCACCGATGTCTACGTGCCGGAACGCCGGACCATCCCGTTGTTCGTCCGCGAGCCTGCGCGGGGGAGTTCGGCGGCGAGCCGAATGGGTCTGATGCCCGTCACCGCCGCCGGTCACGCATCGTTCGCGCTCGGCGTCGCCAAGAGCATGCTCGATGACGTGGGGGAGTTGGCGGCCACCAAGGTCCGGATGAGCGACATGGCGACGCTGGCGACCCGGCAGACGTTCCAGAAGGGGCTGGCCCATCATGTCGCCGCATGGCGGGCGGCACGCCTGCTCGTGCTCGACGCGTTCGCGACGGCCGAGGCGGCCGTCGATGCGGGTGAGGACCTGACCCCCCAGTTGCGCGCCGACATGCGGGTGGCGGCGGTGTATGCCACCGACACCGCGCGTGAGGTCGCGGAGTGGGCGCATTTGGCCGCCGGTACCACTGCGATCCGCGAGGGTAGCCGACTCGAGCGCGCCTTCCGCGACATCTATACCGGTACACAGCATGCGTTCATCAGCGAAAAGGTGGCGATGGACGTCGCGCAAATCTGGCTCGGACTCATCGATGATCAGTTTGGACTCTGACTGCGCAGCAACGGAATTCGAGAGGACCAGCCGTGGTGGACGCTGATCGGGCCCGCTCGCGGGCGTTCGTGGTGACGGGTGCCGCCTCCGGCATCGGCCTGGCCACCGCCGAGCGGCTCCTGGCAGAAGGTGGGAGCGTGATCGGCGCCGACCTGGCGGCGCCGCCGGACCTCGGCCCCGACTTCCGCTTCGTGGCAGCCGATATCACCGATGAGGCCGCGATCGCGGCCGTGCTGGCCGCGGTGCCGGACCGACTCGACGGCGTCGTCCATGCCGCGGGCGTCGCCGGCGGTGGGCCGGTTCACCTGCTGGATCGTGCCGAGTGGGAGCGAGTGATCGCGATAAATCTCACCGGGACATTTCTCGTCGCCAAAGCCGCCTTGGCGCGAATGATCGACCAACCCCGCGTGGACGGCGAGCGGGGCTCGATCGTGACGTTGGCCAGCGTCGAGGGCATCGAGGGAACCGCGGGTGGCAGCGTGTACAACGCCGCCAAGGGCGGGGTCGTGCTGCTGACCAAGAACATCGCACTTGACTACGGCCCCAGCGGCATTCGCGCCAACGCCATCTGCCCCGGATTCATCGAAACACCTTTGACGGAAAGCGTATTCGGCCTGCCGGGGATGGAGGGGCCCCGAGCCTCGATCACCGAAGAGCACGCCCTGGGGCGGATGGGTCGGTCAGATGAGATCGCGGCGATGGCGGCATTTCTGGTCTCGCCCGATGCATCGTTTGTCAGCGGCCAGGCCATCGCCGTCGACGGCGGCTATACCGCCGGCCGCGATCACGGCGTGGTGCAACTCTTCGGCCTTCCGACCTGAGGAGCAGAGGCGTTTGGGTCGTGCCGGCAGCGGGGTAGCCATCACCACCGATGACTACGACGAAGCCAGCCGGAGCGGGCCAGTTCCTACCCGCTGATCGCGACCTGAACTCCTTGGCGGAGGCCGCAAGTCGCTGTCGTGGCTGCTCTTTGTACGAGGATGCTTCGCAGACCGTTTTCGGGCATGGGCGTCCCGACGCGTCGATCATGCTCGTCGGCGAACAACCCGGCGATCGCGAAGACGTAGCGGGCCTGCCGTTCGTCGGCCCCGCGGGGCGCCTGCTTGCTCGCGCGCTCGGTGACGCGGACATCGATCCCGAATCGACGTACCAGACCAACGTGGTCAAGCATTTCAAATTCACCCGAAAGGGCGGCACCCGCCGAATCCATCAGAAGCCGAATCGCAGCGAGGTCGTCGCCTGCCGCCCGTGGCTGATCGCCGAGATCCACGCGTTGCAGCCGACGACGATCGTGCTCCTCGGCGCCACTGCAGCTCAGGCATTGCTGGGCAACACTTTCCGCGTGTCCGAGAATCGCGGAGAGCTACTCTCGCTTCCGATTGAAATCGACGTGGATCCCGCGCCGCTGCTCTCGGCGACAGTCCATCCCTCGTCGGTCTTGCGCGACCGGGTTGACCGGGAAGAGGCATACCAGCAGCTGGTTGCAGACCTCAGCAGGGTTCGCGCGGCCGGGTTGACCGGGAAAAGGGCGAATCGCGAGTGACGCGTCAGTCGGCGAAGGCGCAAGCGGACAAAGCTGCGTCCACGCTGATGTCCACGGGCAGCAGATCGGTCAAACCGCACGCACGCACGATCCGCGCGACGACCCGCTGGGCGCTCACCAGCCGCAGCTCGACGCCGCGCTCACGAGCACGCTCGGCCTCCTCGGCGAGGGCCGCATACGCGCAGCAACCCATGAACTCCAGGCCGTCGGTGTCGACGACGAGCGGTCCGGGGGGGCCTGCTGCCGCGGAGGCCTCGCTCAGCAGGCGCCGCCACGTGGCCTCGTTAGATGCATCCAGTTCGCCGCCGGCATTGACAATCACCGCAGAGCCAAAACGCTCAGTGGTCGCTCGCAGCGTGCTGTGTGCCTGCGCCAGCTCCGATATCAGGCGGCTGCTCAGCATCAACGGGTGAAAATATGGGTCCGCCATCAGAAAAGTGCTCATAGCGCTCCTGATCCATCGGCGTCATGCGCCGTTATATGGATGCCTGCCCTAGGAAGCTTAAGACCGACGTCGACTAGTAGCTATAGCGTTTATAACAGGAGGGTACCGGTCGTGTCTATGTGGAATAACCTGAGAATTGTGTGAGGACGGTCGAGCCCGTCGGGTTTTTGAGCGAACTTTATAAACGAATCTGACGATCTTGATATTGGGGTTGGCCCGCGGCTGCTACTGCGGAACGCCCCTGCTCGTGGCACCAAAGGCCCACTAGAGCAACCCGTTTCGCCGAGCGCGAGGGACCGGAAGAATGTTTTGGTCCGCTCTCGCCCGGGGTTCGATTCCGGTGGTTCGAATTACGGCAAACCTCAAAACTCGGTTCCCGCAATTTCCGGCGAGTTTCTGTCTGATTCTGGAAATGGGACGCATTCTTTGCCGGGGCAGTTCGGCGTCGCATCGGTAATGGTAGGAACGCGCCGGAAAGGCCTGACGCAGCGTGAGTCGCTTACGCGGCCGAGGTGTCAGATTCGTCGGAGTGTTCGGCTTCAAGATCGGCGATCGCGCGGGATGTGCGCTCGCGCAGCACTATTGCGGCAGTTACCCCGCATGCGATCGCGACCAGCAACGCGATCCACGAGAAGCGTGTCAGCCAGCGCTCGGCGGCCATCCCCGCGTAGTACACCAGCGCCGTGGTGCCACCGGCCCAGCAGACTGCGCCCGAGACATTTGCGAGTAGAAACTTCGGGTAGTGCATCTTCAACGCTCCGGCCAAGGGCCCGGCGAAAATCCGCAGCAGCGCGATGAACCGCCCGAAGAACACCGCCCGCGCCCCCCAGCGTTCGAAGAGACGCTCGGCATACAGCACATGCCCGGGGCCGAAGTGGTTCGGGAAACGACGTCCCAGCCGATCGAACAGCGGCAGGCCCAGGCGGCGACCGATGGCGTAGCCGGTCGAGTCGCCGATCACCGCCCCGAGTACCGCGGCCGCGCCCACGCCGATCGGATTGACCGCCAGCTCGTGCCGCGACGACATCAGCGCCGCGCTGACCAGAACGATTTCGCCGGGCAGCGGGATGCCCAGGCTCTCCAGGCCGACGACGGCGCCGACCACGCCGTATACGGCCAGCGGAGGGATCGACTGCAGGAGGGCGTCCACCGTCATGGGTAAAGGATGCACGACCTGACCGCACCGTGCCGCGGCGACCAGCCGTAACCGGTTTCCACCCAGCGGGTGACAAAATGGCATCTCGCATCGAGCAGCTACGTGAGTCGACGGTCCACAAGCTTCGGGTTAAGGGCCGAAAGTCGATGTTGCGAGCGCTGTAGAGACTGGGAGTCACATGACCACTGGCCGTTACCACGAGGGCATGGCCGTGCGCCGAGAAGTGCTCGGCGACAGCTACGTCGAGCAGGCGAGCGCCAAGACCACCGACTTCACCCGCGACTTCCAGCAGATCGTCACCGAATTCGCTTGGGGCACAGTGTGGGCCCGGCCCGGACTGGATCGCCGCAGCCGCTCGATGGTCACGCTTACCGCACTCATCGCCCTCGGTCATCACGACGAGCTGGCGCTGCATCTTCGGGGCGCGCTACGCAATGGGTTGACGCGGGAGGAGATCAAAGAAGTGTTGTTGCAAGCGGCGGTCTACTGTGGGGTGCCGGCCGCGAACGCCGCATTCCGCATCGCACAGCGTGTGTTCGATGAGCTTGAACAACAACCTAATCCGACGACATGACGCTCACCGCCCGCCAACCGAAGGACTGAAGATGGAATCCGTTTCGCTGACACGCGCTGCATGCCGTGGACGACTCCGTCGTGGTGCTCACTGTGGTGAAAAACGTTCCCTCGGCGTAATCGGATGATCTCGACACCCTGGTCCCGGGCGATGGGCCTCCGCGTGCCCATCGTCAACGCGCCGATGGGCGGTGTCGCGGGCGGGCGGCTGGCCGCTGCGGTGAGCAAAGCCGGGGGACTCGGCATGGTCGGCATGGGCACCGCCGGTTCGACGTCGGCTCTGCACGCCGAGCTGCCGCACGTGGCGGGCACGTTCGGAATTGGCTTGGTTGACTGGGTGATGCGCAAGGAGGTGGGCCTTTTCGAGGCCGCGCTGGCCGCGCAGCCGCGGCTGATCTCGGTCAGCTTCGGCACCGACCTGTCGTGGGTCGGTCGTGTTCACGACGCCGGAATCGCTGCTGCCACACAGGTTTACAATGGCGAGGAGGCCCGGAGGGCGCAGGACGCCGGGATCGACCTGGTGGTGGCACGCGGCAGCGAAGGTGGTGGACACGGCGAGGCGACAATCGGCACGCTGCCGCTGCTCGACGCGGTGCTCGACGCCGTGTCGGTGCCGGTGCTGGCGGCCGGGGGAATCGCGTCGCCGCGCAGCCTCGCCGCGGTGCTGGCCGCCGGTGCCAGCGGAGCGTGGCTGGGCACCTGCCTGTCGGCGTCAGTGGAGGCGCTGACCAGCGACGCCGGCCGCCGGGCGCTGGTGGCGGCCCGCGAAACCGATACCGCGAGCACCCGGGTATATGACATCGCCCGTCATCTGCCGTGGGCGGAGCGGTTCCCGTCGCGCGTGCTGCGCAACGACTTCGTCGCGCACTGGGCTGGACAGGAGGATGCCTTGGCCGAGGACGCCGATGCGGAAGCAGAACTCGCCACCGCGATTGCCGCCGACGATCGGCGTATCGCTCCGGTCGACGCGGGCCAGGGAGTCGGGATGGTCACCGATGTCGCACCGGTGCCCGAGATCATCGACCGCCTCTGCACCGGCGCGCGCGAATTGCTCGCGCGTTGGGCTTAAGGGTCGTCGGCGAGGGTTCCCGAAACGTAAGCCAGTGCGACGCCCGTCGGCGAGTCGTCGCAACCAGTTACGTGTCGGGGCGACCGCAGAGCGTCACACCGCCCGTACGTAGCGCTTGTTCATCACCCGCTGTAGCAGCGAGGTGAACGGCCCGCCCGCTTTGCTCCACCACGTTGCCGGCCGGGAGAACGCCGAGACTTCCGCGAACACCGCGGAGGTGACCGGATCATGGCGCACCACGAACCGCTCCTCGCCGATCTCGGGGTGGCCTGGCAGAGTGCCGTAGGCGAAGCCGCGAACATGCGGCTCGTCGACCACGTAGACCACCCGGCACGGCGCTTTGAGGAAACCGATTTTCACCACGACCACCGTGCCGGCCGTGATCGTGTCGCTGCTCGGCTCGACCCGCAGACCCGAGCCCCGCTGCATGCCCCAACGCATGACCGCATCGGCGGCCTCTTCGAAGCGAAGCCGACCCATGCCGATGTGGGCCGCGTAACCCAGGTGCTTGTACCCCGGCGGAAACGGCCCAGCGGTCGCGCCCACTTCCGGATAGGTGAATGGCAACTGCGCAATCGTGTGCAAATCCACCGATCCAGCTTGCCACGCGAACGTGGACGGCTCTTCCCAGCAGGCGTACGGTCGGCGAGGTGACTACCAAAGCTCCCGCCCAGGCATCCGGAACGTTCACTCTCGGTGGCGATCTCACGATTAACCGCCTCGGCTACGGCGCAATGCGTCTCACCGGCAAGGGCGTGTGGGGTCCGCCCGCCGATTGGGACGAAGCGATTCGCGTGCTGCGGCGCGCGGCCGAACTCGGCGTCAACTTCATCGACACCGCAAATTCCTACGGCCCCTACTTTGCCGAAGAGATCATCCGCGAGGCGCTACATCCCTACGACGGACTGGTCATCGCCACCAAAGCCGGACTGCTGCGCACCGGGCCAGACGAGTGGATTCCGCTGGGCTTCCCGGCCTATCTGCGGCAGGAAGCCGAGCTGAGCCTGCGCCGCCTCGGCGTCGACACCATCGACCTGTTTCAGCTGCACCGCATCGACGACAAGTTCCCGCTCGAAGACCAGATCGGTGAGCTGGTCAAGCTGCAGGAGGAAGGCAAGATCCGGCACATCGGGCTGTCGGAGATCAATGTCGACCAGCTGCGCGCCGCGCAGAAAATCGCGACGATCGTGTCGGTGCAGAACCTCTACAACCTGACCAACCGCAGCGCCGAGGCGCTGCTGGACGAGTCGACCAAGCAGGGCATCGGCTTCATCCCGTGGTTCCCGCTGGCCGCCGGCCCGCTCGCGGCTCCTGACGGCCCGCTGGCCAAGCTCGGCGAGGAGCACGGTCACGCGACGCCCTCACAGCTGGCGCTGGCCTGGCTGCTGAAGCGCTCACCGGTGGTGCTGCCGATTCCGGGCACCTCGAGCGTGGCGCACCTGGAGGAGAACGTCGCCGCCGCCGAGATCGAACTCAGCGACGACGAGTTCGAGAAGCTGAGCGCGCTGGGAAAGCAGAACGCCAACTAAAGGCTCATCGACGCCGGGCAATACGGTGTTCGGGTGGCTCCGAACGATGCGTGGCATCCCGGTGGCGGTTTCAACCCGCCCGACCCCAGCTCCAAAGGCGGACCGGATTACGGCAGGTTCATCGACGGCGTTCGCGCACTGCAGGACCACGCCCGCGCGGTGGACGCGCCGGATGCGGTGATCACCGAGGCCGCGGACCTGCTCGACAAGCTGTCGACGCTGCTCACGCCGTACGACACCGACGAGTGGAATTCGCCGTCGGGCCGGCGGATGGACCTGCCGATGCGCGGCAACATTCTGACCGTCCCGATGAACGCGCACAAGACCGGCGACGGCCGCATCGAGGGCTGGGCCCGGTTCGCCCGATTTCATCTGGGCCGCAACGGCGCCGTGCACGGCGGGTGCCTCGGCATGCTGTTCGACACGGTGCTCGGGCTGACGTCGTCGGTGCTCACCGGCGGGCCCCGCCAGCGCACCGCGTATCTGCACATCAACTACCGCCAGATCGTGCCGATCGAGAAGAAGTTGCAGATCGCGGCGGGCGTCGACCGGGTGGAGGGCCGCAAGATCTTCGTCTCCGGCCGATTGAGTGACGGTGACACCGTGCTCACCGACGCCGAGGCGTTGTTCATTCTGCTCAAACCCGGCCAGCCCTGAGGCTGGGCGTATTCGCCCCGATAGCATGGTCGGGTCCGTCTGAACACCCGAAAGCCACGGAGACCGCGTCAATGACCGCCCTCGCACACCCCATTCCGGCAACCCCGATCCGGGTGGCTGCCGGGACGACCGCGGCGGCCGCGGTGCGCGAAGCCGGACTGCCGGGCCGCGGCGCCTCCGACGCGATCGTGGTGGTGCGTGACGCCGACGGCAAACTGCGCGACCTGAGTTGGGTTCCCGATGCCGATGCCGAGGTCGTCCCGGTGGCGGCGGACACCGACGACGGGCGCAGCGTGATCCGGCATTCGGCCGCCCACGTGCTGGCTCAGGCCGTGCAGGATCTGTTCCCGCACGCCAAGCTCGGCATCGGACCGCCGATCACCGATGGTTTCTACTACGACTTCGACGTCGCGGAACCGTTCACGCCCGAGGATCTGGACAAGCTGGAAAAGCGGATGCGCCAGATCGTCAAGGAGGGTCAGCTGTTCGACCGCCGGGTCTACGAGTCCAAGGACCAGGCCCGCGGTGAGCTGGCCGGCGAGCCCTACAAGCTCGAGTTGGTGGACGACAAATCCGGCGACCCCGACATCATGGAAATCGGCGGCGACGAGCTGACCGCCTACGACAACCTGAATCCCCGTACCCGCGAACGTGTTTGGGGCGACCTGTGCCGCGGCCCGCACATTCCGACTACCAAACACATACCCGCGTTCAAGCTCACTCGTAGCTCGGCGGCCTACTGGCGCGGCGATCAGAACAATGCCAGCCTGCAACGCATCTACGGCACCGCGTGGGAATCGCAAGAGGCGCTGGACCGCCATCTGGAGTTGCTGGAGGAGGCTCAGCGTCGCGATCACCGCAAGCTTGGTATCGAGTTGGACCTGTTCAGCTTCCCCGACGAAATCGGTTCGGGCCTGGCGGTTTTCCACCCCAAGGGCGGCATTGTCCGCAGCGAACTCGAAGACTATTCGCGGCGTAAGCACATCGAGGCGGGCTACCAGTTCGTCAACACCCCGCACATCACCAAGGAACAGCTGTACATCACCTCGGGCCACCTCGAGTGGTATGCCGAAGGCATGTTCCCGCCGATGCACATCGACGCGGAATTCAACGAGGACGGCACGGTCCGCAAACCGGGGCAGGACTACTACCTCAAGCCGATGAACTGCCCGATGCATCATCTGATCTATCGGTCACGGGGCCGCTCCTATCGCGAACTTCCCTTGCGGCTCTTCGAGTTCGGCACCGTCTACCGGTATGAGAAGTCCGGCGTGGTGCACGGCCTGACCCGGGTGCGCGGCATGACGCAGGACGACGCGCACATCTACTGCACGCGCGAGCAGATGCGCGACGAGTTGGGGTCGCTGCTGGGGTTCGTGCTGGATCTGTTGGCCGACTACGGCCTCAACGACTTCTATCTGGAGCTGTCCACCAAGGATCCCGAGAAATACGTCGGCTCCGACGAGGTATGGGACGAAGCGACCGACGTCCTGCGCGAGGTCGCCGAGGCCTCGGGCCTGCATCTGGTTCCCGACCCGGGCGGCGCGGCGTTCTACGGTCCGAAGATCTCGGTCCAGGTTAAGGATGCGCTGGGCCGCAGTTGGCAGATGTCGACCATCCAGCTCGACTTCAACATGCCCGACCGGTTCGACCTGGAGTACACCGCCGCCGACGGTTCGCGGCAACGTCCGGTGCTCATCCACCGCGCGCTGTTCGGGTCGATCGAGCGGTTCTTCGGCATCCTCACCGAGCACTACGCCGGGGCATTCCCGGCCTGGCTGGCGCCGGTACAGGTGGTCGGCATCCCCGTCGCCGACGGCCACGTGGCCTACTTGGAAGACGTTGCGGCGCAACTGAAGTCGAACGGTGTCCGGGTCGAGGTGGACGCCAGCGATGACCGGATGGCCAAGAAGATCGTCAACCACACCAACCAGCGAGTGCCGTTCATGTTGCTCGCCGGCGACCGCGACGTCGAAGCCGGCGCGGTCAGCTTCCGGTTCGGCGACCGCACGCAGATCAACGGCGTTCCTCGCGACGAGGCGGTGGCCGTCATCAAGCAGTGGGTGGTCGATCGCGAAAATGCAGTTCCCACTGCCGATTTGGTCAAGGTGACCAGCCGTGGCTGATGATGACTCGATCGTCGACAGGGGTGTCGGGGAAACCGATCACCTCCAGCGGCTGTGGACGCCCTATCGGATGAGCTACCTGGCCGAGGGGCCGCTGAAGCAGGACAACGGCAACAAGGAACAGCCTTTTACCGACATCCCGCAACTGCCCGACGAGGACGGTCTGGTGGTGGCGCGTGGCGACTTGGTCTACGCGGTGCTGAACCTCTACCCGTACAACCCCGGGCATTTGATGGTGGTGCCCTACCGTCGTTTCTCCGAGATTGAAGACTTGACCGAGGCGGAAAGCGCCGAACTGATGGCGTTCATCCAGAAGGCAATTCGCGTTATCAAGAACGTGTCCCGTCCGCACGGGTTCAACGTCGGGGTCAATCTCGGCCAGTCGGCGGGCGGGTCGCTGGCCGAGCACCTGCATGTACACGTGGTGCCGCGATGGGGTGGCGATGCCAACTTCATCACGATCATCGGCGACTCGAAGGTGATCCCGCAATTGCTCCGTGAGACCCGTAGTCTGCTGGCCGCGGAGTGGGCCCGGCAGTCGTGAGCGCGCCGCCGACGATGCAGAGCGCAGCGATGAGGAGGAGCGGCGCCAGTGAGTAGGCTGTTGTCCCGCGAGGGAGTCGCCCGAGCCACCGCACCGGTGGCGCGGGCTTTCCTGCGCGCGGGGTTCACCGCGGACGGTGTGACCATCGTCGCCACCGCCGCTGCGGTACTGGCAGCGTTGACGCTCTTCCCGACCGGCCGGCTGTTCGCCGGCACACTGGTCATCTGGTTCTTCGTGATGTTCGACCTCGTCGACGGGGCGATGGCGCGAGAAAGCGGCGGCGGCACCAGGTTTGGGGCGGTGCTCGATGCCACCTGCGACCGCATCAGCGACGGTGCCGTGTTCAGCGGCCTGGCGTGGTGGGCGGCGTTCGGCCTGAACAACCGCCCCCTGGTCGTGGCGACATTGATCTGCCTGGTGACCTCCCAAGTGATCTCGTACATCAAGGCCCGCGCCGAAGCCAGTGGGCTGCGCGGCGACGGCGGTTTCATCGAGCGGCCGGAGCGGCTGATCATCGTGCTGGTCGGCGCGGGACTCTCGGACCTGCCGATATTTCCGTTGCCGTGGGCGCTGCCCGCGGCGATGTGGTTGCTGGCCGCCGCCAGCATGGTCACCTGCGCTCAGCGGTTGCACACCGTGCGGCACTCGACCGGCGCGGGCACTCCGCTACCGCCGCCGGGCAAGCCGGGAGAGACCGAGTCGTGATCGGCGGTCTGAAACTGCCTGGTATCAGCGGTCTTTCGCTCGGCAGTCGACTGACCGACTGGGGTTATGCGGCCGGCTGGCTGACGGTCCGCACCATGCCGGAATTCGCCGCGCGGAACATCTTCGACGCCGGAGCGCTCTACGCGTCACGCGGCGGGGGGCCCGAGCAGCTCCGCAAGAACCTCGCCCGGGTCATCGGCGTCGAGCCGAAAGACGTGCCCGGCAGCCTGATGCGCGCATCGTTGGCGTCCTACGCCCGCTACTGGCGTGAGGCTTTCCGCCTGCCGTCGATGGATCACCAGGAGCTTGGTCGACAGCTCGCCGAGACCACAACGGGCACAGAGCATATCGACGCGGCGCTGGCCAACGGCCGCGGCGTTGTCGCCGCATTGCCGCACAGCGGGAACTGGGACATGGCCGGCGTGTGGATGGCGCAGACCTACGGAAAGTTCACCACCGTCGCCGAGCGACTCAAACCCGAATCGCTGTTCCTGCGGTTCATCGAATACCGGGAAAGCCTGGGATTTGAGGTGATTCCGCTGTCCGGCGGTGAACAGCCGCCGTTCCCGCTACTCAGCGAGCGACTGACGGATAACAAGGTCGTCTGTCTGATGGCCGAGCGCGACCTGAGCCGCAATGGCGTCCAGGTCGACTTCTTCGGCGAGCCGACCAGAATGCCGGCCGGCTCGGCGAAGCTGGCGATCACCACCGGGGCGGCGCTGCTGCCGGTGCATTGCTGGTACGACGGCGACGACTGCCGTATCTCGTTCGGCCCGCCACTGGACTGCTCCAGCGGTGACGTCGGTGCCGTCACTCAGGCGCTGGCCGATATCTTCGCTCGCAACATCGCCGAGCATCCCGCCGACTGGCACATGCTCCAGCCGCAGTGGCTGGCGGATCTATCGGATCAGCGACGGGCCCGATTGGCGGAGAGCTGATGCGGATCGGGATGGTGTGCCCGTACTCGTTCGACGTGCCGGGCGGAGTGCAGTCGCACGTCCGGCAGCTGGCCGAGGTGCTGCGCGACCGCGGTCAGGACGTCAGCGTGCTGGCACCGTCGTCGCCGCACGTCGCGTTGCCCGACTACGTCGTCTCGGCGGGCCGGGCCGTGCCGATTCCCTACAACGGCTCGGTGGCGCGCCTGCAAATCAGCCCGAGCGTGCACGGCAAGGTCCGGCGCTGGCTGGCCGACGGCGACTTCGACGTGCTGCACCTGCACGAGCCGAACGCCCCCAGCGTGTCGATGTGGGCGCTACGGATCGCCGAAGGGCCCATCGTGGCCACCTTCCACACCTCGACCACCAAATCGCTCACGCTGTCGGTAGTTCAGGGCCTGCTGCGGCCCATGCAGGAAAAGATCATCGGCCGCATCGCGGTGTCCGACCTGGCCCGGCGGTGGCAGATGGAGGCGCTGGGTTCCGATGCGGTCGAGATTCCCAACGGCGTCGACGTCGGCGCGATGGCCTCGGCGCCGCTGCTCGACGGATATCCGCGGCCGGCCAAGACGGTGTTGTTCCTCGGCCGCTACGACGAACCCCGCAAGGGCATGGCGGTTCTGATCGGCGCGCTACCCAGCCTGGTCAAGCGGTTTCCCGGGCTGCAGGTGCTGATCGTCGGCCGCGGCAACGAGGACGAATTACGTTCCAAGGCAGGTGATTTGGCCGCGCATCTATGTTTTCTCGGCCTGGTCGACGATGTCGCGAAGGCGTCGGCGATGCGCAGCGCCGACGTCTACTGTGCGCCGAATCTGGGCGGAGAGAGCTTCGGGATCGTGCTGGTCGAGGCGATGGCGGCCGGCACGCCGGTGGTGGCCAGCGATCTGCACGCGTTTCGGCGTGTGCTTCGCGACGGCGAGGCCGGGCGGCTGGTCGCCATCGACGACAGCGCGGCGCTGGCCGAGGGCCTGATCGCGGTGCTGGACGACGAGTCGCTGGCACAGCGCTATGCCGCTGCCGGCGCTGTAGCGGTGCGCCGCTACGACTGGCCGGTGGTGGCCAACCAGATCATGCGGGTGTATGACACCGTCGCGGTCAGCGGCAGCAAGGTCCAGGTGGCGAGCTGATGTGGTGGACGATTCTGCTGGTCGCGACGCTGGTTGTGGTGCTGCTGGTGCTGCTGGGATTCGGCGTCTGGGCATTCCGCGCGGCCAATCGGCTCGACCGCCTGCACGTGCGTTACGACCTGTCCTGGCAGGCGCTTGACGCCGCACTCGCCCGCCGGGCGGTGGTGGCCCGCACGGTGGCGGCGAACGCCTTCGGCGGCCCGTCCGACGCGGTTGCCCAGCAGCTGGTGACCAGCGCCGACGCGGCGGAAACCGCTCCCCGCCAGGCCCGTGAAGGGTGCGAGAACAAGTTGGCCGCCGCGCTGGCAATGGTCGATCCGGCCTCGGTGCCGGCGGGGGTGATCGCCGAGCTGGCCGACGCCGAAGCCCGCGTGGTGCTGGCCCGCCGATTCCACAACGATGCGGTTCGCGACACGCTCGCGCTGCGCGAACGGCGTCTGGTCCGGCTGTTTCGGTTGGCCGGAACAGCCAAGCTGCCAAGCTATTTCGAGATCGCCGAGCGGTCGCAGGCACTTCGTCAGGCCGATCGCCACCCCGCCGACCGCCGCACGTCGGCGCGGGTGGTGTTGCTCGACGAGACCGGTGCGGTGTTGCTGCTGTGCGGATCCGATCCCGCGGCCGGCCAGGATCTGGCCGCGGCGCCGCGGTGGTGGTTCACCGTCGGCGGCCAGGTCGGCGACGGGGAATCCCTCGGCCAGGCCGCCGCGCGCGAACTGGCCGAGGAGACCGGTTTGCGGGTCGACCCCGCCGACATGGTCGGGCCGCTCTGGCGGCGCGACGCCGTGTTCGACTTCAACGGCGCCGAGATCGACAGCGAGGAATTCTTCTTCGTCTACCGCACCCGGCGCTTCGAGCCGTCTACCGCGGGACGTACCGAGTTGGAGAACCGCTATATCCACGGCCATCGCTGGTGTGACGTGGGCGACATCGCCGCCCTGGCCGACTCGGGTGAGACGGTATATCCGCTTCAGCTTCCCGAACTGCTCACCGAGGCAGCTGCGCTGGCCAGCGCGCCGGATCGGCCCTTGCAGCTGCAGTCCATCCGCTGAGGCGCTGGCAGCGGCGGCCAGGAAATACGATTTGGCGTCCACCCCTAGAATTGGGTGACATCAGTTGAAGGAGATCAACCGTGGATAGCGCCCAGCCGAACGGCGCAGATGGCACAGCGCGGACCGGAACCGCGCGGGTCAAGCGCGGCATGGCCGAGATGCTCAAGGGCGGCGTGATCATGGACGTCGTCACACCCGAGCAGGCCCGGATCGCCGAAGGCGCCGGCGCCGTCGCGGTGATGGCGCTGGAGCGAGTTCCCGCGGACATTCGCGCCCAGGGTGGGGTGTCGCGGATGAGCGAGCCCGACATGATCGAGGGCATCATCTCCGCGGTGACGATCCCGGTGATGGCCAAGGCGCGGATCGGTCATTTCGTCGAAGCCCAGATCCTGCAGAGCCTCGGCGTGGACTACGTCGACGAGTCCGAGGTGCTGACCCCGGCGGACTACACCCACCACATCGACAAGTGGAAGTTCACCGTGCCATTCGTCTGTGGCGCGACGAATCTCGGTGAGGCGCTGCGGCGCATCAACGAGGGCGCGGCGATGATCCGCTCCAAGGGCGAGGCCGGCACCGGCGACGTGTCCAACGCCACCACGCACATGCGTGCCATCGGCGGCGAGATTCGTCGGCTCGGCTCGCTGGCGCAAGACGAATTGTTCGTGGCGGCAAAGGAATTGCAGGCCCCCTACGACCTTGTCGTCGAAGTCGCCCGTGCGGGCAAGCTACCGGTCACGCTGTTCACCGCCGGTGGTATCGCGACGCCGGCCGACGCCGCGATGATGATGCAACTCGGCGCCGAGGGTGTCTTCGTCGGCTCGGGCATCTTCAAGTCCGGTGATCCGGCGCAGCGCGCCGCGGCGATCGTGAAGGCCACCACGTTCTACGACGATCCCGATGTACTGGCCAAGGTGTCCCGCGGCCTGGGGGAGGCGATGGTCGGTATCAACGTCGAGCAGGTCCCGGAGCCGCATCGCCTGGCCCAGCGCGGCTGGTAACACAGTCCGTGTCGATCGAAAAGATCCTTGACCTCGAGCAACTCGAGATCAACATCTACCGGGGCAGCGTGTTCAGCCCCGAACAGGGAAACTTTCAGCGCACCTTCGGGGGCCAGGTGGCGGGCCAATCGCTGGTGTCCGCGGTCCGCACGGTTGATCCGCGCTTCCTGGTGCACTCGTTGCACGGGTACTTCATCCGGCCCGGAGATTCCTCGGCGCCAACGATTTTCATCGTCGAACGGTTGCGCGACGGCGGTTCGTTCTGCACGCGGCGGGTCAACGCGATCCAGCACGGCGAAACGATCTTCTCGATGTCGGCGTCGTTTCAGACCGATCAGGAGGGCATCCATCATCAGGACGTGATGCCCTCGGCGCCACCGCCGGACGACCTGCCGGGGCTCAAGTCGATGAAGGTGTTCGACGACGAGGGCTTCAAACAGTTCCAGGAGTGGGACATCCGCATCGTCCCGCGCAATCAAGTCCACCAGGTGGCGGGCAAGGCTGCCCAGCAACAGGTCTGGTTCAAGCATCGCGATCCGCTGCCCGACGATCCGGTGCTGCACATCTGCGCGCTGGCCTACATGAGCGATCTCACCCTGCTCGGCTCGGCGCAGGTCACCCACCTCGACGAGCGTGACCACCTGCAGGTGGCCTCGCTGGACCACGCCATGTGGTTCATGCGGGTGTTCCGCGCCGACGAGTGGCTGCTCTACGACCAGTCCTCGCCGTCGGCGACGGGTGGCCGTGCGCTGTGCCAGGGCAAGATCTTCAACCAGTACGGCGAGATGGTCGCGGCCGTTATGCAGGAGGGCCTGACGCGCTTCTCGAGCGATCACCGTTGAGTGCCGTTCGTATCGGCGTGTTGGCCCTGCAGGGCGATGTCCGCGAGCACCTGGCGGCGCTGCGGGATTCGGGCGCCTCGGCGTGTAGCGTGCGGCGGCGTTCGGAGCTTGATTCCGTCGACGGGCTGGTGATCCCGGGCGGGGAGTCGACCACGATGAGTCATCTGCTGCGTGAGCTGGAGTTGCTGGAACCGCTGCGCTCGCGACTGGCCGACGGCATGCCCGCCTACGGCGCCTGCGCGGGAATGATCCTGTTGGCCAGCGAGATTCGCGACGCCGGAACAGCTGGGCGCGAGGCGATTCCGCTGTCTGCGATCGATATCACAGTGCGGCGCAATGCTTTTGGACGCCAGGTTGACTCGTTTGAAGGCGACGTCGCGTTCGATGGCTTCGACGAGCCGGTGCACGGGGTGTTCATCCGCGCGCCATGGGTGGAGCGGGTCGGCGACGGCGTGCAGGTGCTGGCGCGGGCGGCGGATCATCCCGTTGCGGTCCGGCAGGGCGCGATGCTGGCGACGGCGTTTCATCCGGAGGTGACCGGGGACCGGCGCATCCACCGGCTGTTCGTCGACATCGTCAACGGTCGGAGTTGACGGCTTCGGGGGGCGGCGCGGTGCGCGCCGTGAGCGATCTGTTGCCCGACGCCGGTGGATCAACCCGGACTGAATTGGTGCCGTTAAGAGGGTCGGCGGTCCATTACACTTCGCGACGTGCGATATGTATCCGGCGTCGCGGCGATTTTCGCGGCGATATGTGTCATCGTCGCGTCACCCGCAGCAGCCAGCCCAGTGCTACCACAAAACAAGATCGACACTCTGGTGTTGTCCGACGACGACGTCAGCTCGGTCGTCGGGTTGCCGCTGCATCGAATCGGAGGCATCTATCCGACGCCCGGGAGTGCCGCGCCGGCTGACCACGACGGGTGCCGAACGTTGGTCAGCTCCGACGTCGACCAGTGGAGCGGTGACTTCACCGCTTTCCGGCAGCTTGCGCAGCAAGACAATCCGGACGATCTCCAGTTCTCCGTCACGCAATATGTGGCAACGTATCCGAATTCGCTCGTCGTGGCACGCGTCTTCCGGCATACCTTCACGTCTGATCTGGTAAATCGTTGCAACTCAAAGACATTGACGGACGCCAGCGGAAACCAGTGGAGCATTCTCGGCGTGTCGGTCATGGGCGGCGCCGCAACGTGGAAGATCGCTCAGTTGCAGGACGGACAGGACTCCAGTTGGCATTGCGTCAACCAGGTCCAAGCGAAAGGCAACGTGATGTTTCAAATTCAGGAATGCCAGTTCGGCAACGGATCTCCGGTGGCCGGGCAACTCGTCGACCTCGTCGCAAGCCGGATTCCGTCCTGATGCGGGCCGATCGCGTAGATTCGCACCCGATGAAACGTGTCCTTGCCGGTGTCGGCTCCATCGGGCTCGCGGCCATGCTGAGCGTGGGCTGTTCGCACTCGGGGCCGGGCGCGAGTCCTGCCCCGGCCCGCCTTCCGGCACCGACCGATACGGCGAAGGGTCAGACTTCCGACGCCGTCGCGCCCAGCGGCCCACCGTCGGCCAGCGCGTCCGTGAAACCCGTTCCGCCACCGCTGGTCACGCCGGACCGCCTGCGCACTTTGCTGGTACCGCCAGACGTGTCGGGACCGATGGTCGGTTCGCCGCTCGGCTTCGAGAAGCTGTTCAATCAGCCCGCGCCGGCCATCGACTTGGGCGATCGGTCGTCATGCGCCGTGCTGTTCGGACCGACGGTTCACGACTACGGGCGAGATTGGACCGCCTACAAAGGCGCGCAACAGAAGAACGCCGAAGACAACGCCGACCACGTCGTCGGACAGGGCGCCGGGTCTTACGAGGACCCCGAAGCCGCGCGTCGCGCCTTCGCCGCCGCGTTCCCGCCGGCCCTGACCAACTGCAGCTCGGTGGCCGTCAACAACCCGCGTGACAACAACGCGCAAATCAGTTGGCGTTTCGACGTTTCCAGTATCGACGGCGCCACCGCGCGCTGGAGTCGTGTCCAACTCAACGGCGGCCAGGCGACCGATTGGAATTGTGGTTACGAGGCCCGGCTGAAAAGCAACGTCGTGCTGTACGCCTCGGTGTGTGAGCACGGCGAGGGTGGAGCCGCGGCTGCCGGGAAGCTGACCGACCGGATGCTGATCTGGTTCCCTGCCGCCTGAATCGGGTTGTCAGCCAACGCGACTGAGGATGTAATCGGTAAGGCGCTTGACCGCCTGATTGGGATTGCCGTCTTGGCCGATGCTGGATATCGAGATGACGTTGTCCAGGTGCCAGGCGACGTGGACGCTGTTCCATCCGTTGTATTGCCCGTAGTACTTACCTGCCAGCGTCCACATGATCACCGGATCGTTGACCTTGAAGTCGTAGAGCTCCAGCGTGACTCCGGGATTGACGCCTGGACCGCGAAATTCGGCGTGGTTGCAGATGTTGAACAGGTTCGGGTTATAGGCCGCATTGAAACGGTCGCGTGCTGCGCTCGCTGACGTGAACGTTCCGACCGATTGACTGACGCCGAGATCGGGGTCAGACGGAGCGCTCCAATTCTGGCCGCGGAACGCGGCGTAGTCCGAACCCCACACATCCTCGGTGTTGTCGTAGACGAGAGCCCGGCATTCGTCGCGCTGGTCCAGGTGGTCTGGGCCGCGCGGTCGCACCGGGAGTGGATCGTCAACGTGGCGGACCGGCAGACCTACAAACTGGCTGACCTCGTCGTCGGACGGGATCAGCGAAATAATCCGGCCTGGCGGCACACCGGCTCTCGCCGGTGGCGACTGCGTCCACAGCGCCGCGACGATGACCGCAGCTATCGCGGCTGTCTGGGCGATCAGGCGCCGTCCCGCCTGAACCCCGTTATGACGCACGCGGCGATCATAACGAGCCGACGGCGCCGCGGAGCTGTTGATTGCGGGCAGCGATCTCGGGCTGGGTGGCGACGCGCGCGGGGGACCAGCCGTGCGGTGCTGTATCGGCGGTGGCCGAGCAAGCAGGACCTGGTTGAAACCGGTACCCGACGAGGTGATCGAGGAGATCGTCGACGACATTTTCTTACCGCTGGTCAGGCTGGGTGCCGCGAAGACGCCGTAATCGAACCGCCACGTAGACTCGGCAGGCGAATTATGAGCGACAGAAGAGGTAATAGCCGATGAGCGGCCATTCCAAGTGGGCCACCACCAAGCACCAGAAGGCCGTCAAAGACGCACGCCGTGGCAAGGAATTCGCCCGCCTGATCAAGAACATCGAGGTTGCGGCGCGGACCGGTGGCGGTGACCCCGCGGGAAACCCCACGCTCTACGACGCCATCCAGAAGGCCAAGAAGACGTCGGTGCCCAACGACAATATCGAGCGGGCCCGTAAGCGCGGCGCCGGCGAGGAAGCCGGCGGCGCCGACTGGCAGACGATCATGTACGAGGGATACGGGCCCAACGGTGTCGCGGTGCTCATCGAGTGCCTGACCGACAACCGCAACCGTGCCGCGGGTGAGGTGCGGGTGGCGATGACCCGCAACGGCGGCAGCATGGCCGACCCGGGGTCGGTGTCCTACCTGTTCTCCCGAAAGGGAGTGGTGACGCTGGAAAAGAACAGCCTGAGCGAGGATGACGTGCTGGCCGCTGTCTTGGACGCGGGCGCCGAGGACGTCAGCGATCTCGGCGAGAGCTTTGAAGTCATCACCGAGCCAACCGATCTGGTCGCCGTGCGGACCGCATTGCAGGATGCCGGCATCGACTACGACTCCGCCGAGGCGAGCTTCCAGCCGTCGGTCAGCGTGCCGGTGGACGTCGACGGTGCGCGCAAGGTGTTCAAATTGGTTGACGCGCTGGAGGACAGCGACGACGTGCAGAACGTGTGGACCAATGTCGATCTCTCCGACGAGGTGCTTGCCGCGCTCGACGATGACTAGTCGGCCGGTCAGCCGTTCGCCCCTGGGCTCCCTGGCGTACCTGGGTTGCCGCTGCTGCCTGCGGTGAGTCCGGTGCCGCCCGGTCCTGCGTCGCCGGGTCCGCCGCCGTTGCCGCCGGTGCCGCCGGGCGCGCCGCCATCGCCGCCGGTGCCGCCGTCCCCGCCGTTGCCTCCGTGGCCGCCGGTGCCGAGTAGGGCGGCCCCGCCCGTACCGCCGTTGGCACCGTTGCCGCCGTTGCCGCCGTGGCCGCCGGTACCGATGTGCGTGCCGTTGACGCCGGTGCCGCCGTCCCCGCCGGTGCCGCCGTCGCCGCCGTCGCCGGCGTTACCGCCATCGCCGAATAGCGATGCGGCGCCCCCGTTTCCGCCAAGTCCCCCCTGTCCGCCATCGCCACCGGTGCCGCCATTGGGGCCGACGATCGCTGCCGGTATCCCGTCGCCGCCCGTAGCGCCGTCGCCGCCGCTGCCGCCGGCCCCGCCGTCGCCGAACAGGGAGCTACTGGCGTCGCCGCCGGACCCGCCGGCGCCTCCCGCACCGCCCAAGGCGCCGTGTCCGCTGTTGCCGGTCAGGAAGCCGGAGATCGCGCCGTCGCCACCGCTGCCGCCGTCGCCGCCGTTGCCGAACAAGAATCCGGTGGCATCGCCGCCGGAGCCGCCCGCACCGCCGTTACCGTCGAGCCCGTCTTTGGGAACAAACACGCCGGTACCGCCGTCGCCCCCGCTGCCGCCGTCGCCACCGTTGCCCATCAGCCACCCACCGGTACCGCCGTCGCCACCGGCGCCCCCGTCAGCGCCGCTGTCGGCAGCGGCATCCGCGCCAGCCCCACCGTCGCCGCCGTTGCCGAACATGCCGGCATCTCCACCGGCTCCGCCGACACCATCGGAATCGGTGGCGCCTGCCCCGCCGTCGCCGAACAACAGTCCACCGTTGCCGCCTTCGGCCGCGGCCAGTGTCGAGTCCGCCGTCCCGTTGGTCCCGTTGCCGATCAAGAACTCCCCGAAGGCCTGATTGATCTGATCGTCGACCTGGATGCCGGTTGGGCTGGTGATCCAGTCCTGCTCGAGGGTGTGCAGCGGCTGATAGATCCACTGGTCAACGAACGCAGCAGATTCCGACGACGACGCTGCGACGGCGGCTGGGTCGGCCGTACCCGCCAGATCGGCGGCGGCGGAGGGATCGACAGCGGCCAAGGAATCGGTCGCGTTCAGCAGCGAGCCTGAGATGGCGTTGAGCAGGGGATCGATGATCACCTCAAACTCGTCGGCATTGGCCGACGGCATGGCGGCCAATGGGCCCATGCCGAAAGCCACTATCGCCCCGGCGCCGGTTCCGAGCCCGAGCGCTCGGCGGCGGCGCTGTGCTTTGGCGTTCGATGACAGGCGATTTTGCTTGCTGCGGCGCTGATGAGCCATAGCCGGGCCCCCTGGGTGAGACACAGTTACCTTAGGCGCATCTAAGGTAACTCTTAGGTAGATCGCGGGGGCTCAAAACAGCTGAAATGTGGTCGCACCCAGCTAATTTGGCGCAGGTCTAATAGCAGGTAGTTAGTCGTACCCGTGACGCATATCTTCGACGACACGTGGGTGTTCCAGCGTTGACGGCTCCAGCGTTCGGCGTTGCACATCGGGCGCGAACACCGTTGCGGCGTCGAGCACCGACTGATCGAGGAAGCGCAGCGGCGGCGCGTTGGGCGGCAGGGATGGCCGTGGCGCCGGCCCGCCCCAGCGAGCCAGCGCGAAACCCCAGTCGCCGAACGTCGGGACATACACGTGGTACGGCGTGACGGCGTAGCCGGCGGCCGTAATGGTGGAAATGGTGCGCCAGAAGGCTGTTTGGGTCGAGTACGGACTGCCCGATTGCACCACCATCAACCCGCCGGGCGTGAGCACGCGCGACACCAGCGCGTAGAACTCGGTGGAATACAGCCGGCCGAGCACCGGTGTATCGGGATCGGGCAGGTCGACGATGACGGCGTCGAAGGACGGCGCTTTCGCGGCGCGCAGCCACGTCATGGCATCGCCGGTCACGATGTGCACCCGGGGGTTGTCCAGCGATCCACCGTTGGCGGAACGCATTGTGCTGCGCGCTAATTCGATGACGACCGGGTCGAGTTCGACCTGCACGATATTGTCGACACCGGGGGAGCGCAGCAGTTCACGCGCTGCCAGACCGTCGCCGCCGCCCAGCACCAACACCGAGTGGGCCCCGGCGCCCAGCACCGGATAGACCAGGCTTTCGGTGTAGCGGTATTCGTCGCGGGTGGAGAATTGCAGACCACCGTCGAGGTAGAGCCGCGTGTCGTTTCCGCGCCGGGTGACAACGATTTCCTGGTACGCCGACTGTCGGAACGCGATGATCGGATCGGCGTAAAGCCTTTGGCGGCTGGTGGTTTCGATGTCCTGAGCCCGCGCCAAGAGGGTGGCAAGCAGTGCAAGCGCCAGGCCCAGCGCGGCCAGCGCCGTCAGCAGCTGCCGTAACGTGACTACCCGCCGCAGCAGGAAGATCGAAACGACCGCCGCGGCAAGCAAATTGATGATGCCGGTGGCCGCGGCACCGCGGATCATGCCCAGGTGGGGCAGCAGCAGGAACGGCCACGCCAGTCCACCGATCAGCGCGCCCAGATAGTCGGCGGCGTTGAGATTGGCCAGCGTCCTGCCGGTGGCGGTGGCACCTGCGGTCCGTCCCTGCTGGAGCAGCGTCATCAACAGCGGTACCTCGGCGCCGACCAGCGCGCCGATCAGCGCCGTGCCCAACGCAAGCATCAGCAGCGATCCGCCGATGAAAGAGAACAGCACGTACAGCGCGGCGGCGGACAACCCGCCGATAATGGCCAGCAGTGCTTCGACCGCGACGAAAGCGATTGCCGCCCAGTGCAGCAACGGCTTGACCAGCAAGGCGCCCGCGCCCAGAGCGGCGATGTACCCTGCGACGATCAGCGAAGTGGCGACGATGCCGCCGCCGTTCAGGCTGGTCGACAGGGTCAGCAGGGCCAGCTCGTAGATGATGCCACAGGCCGCGCACGCGGCCACCGCAGCAAGCAGGACCGCGCGCCAGCGCGTGGTGGCCGGCTCGCTGGTCGGCGAATCGGGCTGCTGCTCAGTCGATGTCATGACAGCGCGGCAGCGGTCACTCCTCCCACGGCCAGCAGCATCACGGCGGTGGCGAACGCTGCCGGATGTAACTCGGGCTCGTCGATGTGCTCGTGGAAGTTGCCCGGTATCACAAAGTGCATGGCCAAAATGGCAATGCCTTGCAATATGACCCCGATGATCCCGTAGACGGCGACGCCGATGAGTCCCTGGCCGAGTTGGCGGTAGCTGCTGGTGATCGCGCAGATGACGACGGCGGCCACCGCGATGTAATTGGCGCAGGCGAGGATCACGGCGTTGGGGCGGCGGTCGATGAATACCAGCTGCCGCAGCTTTCCCGGGGTCAGCACGTCGACGACGATGAAGCCGAGGATGAGGACGGCGGTGCCGACCAGGAAGTACGAAATGGTCGCCAGCGCCCCTTGCAAGACCGGATTGAGGTCGATGGAGCCCAACTCAACGGCTAGATACATGACTATCTCCTTCTTGTGCAGGTCATTTCGTTCCGCCCGGGCCGCCGGTGCTGCCGCCCGATCCGTGTGACGGAGATCCGGGGTAGAACCCGGGACCGAGGAAGATGAACGAGCCGTGGCTGTAGCCGGCGGCCAGGTCCTCGACGCGGATGCTGCACGGGTGCGTGCCGTCGGCCCCGACCGAGACGATCGCGTCGTCGTAGCGCAGGTATTCGGTGCCGCTGTTGGAGGCGTGCGCGGCGGGGTTCTGGTAGCCGATCAGCGCGTTGGCCGTCTGAGTGGGCGGTCCCGTGCACAGATACCGGGTGCCGCCGGCATCACGTGAGTATTCGTGGTAATGCGACGCGATGTATGAGCGGATATCTTTGTGCTGCAGTGATATTCCGAAGATCAGGCTGAGTAAGGCAGAGGCGGCCAGCCCGAACGCCATCACGAACAATCCGCCGCGGCTCATGGGCGCCACCGGCTGCTGGTGTGGACGACGGTTCCGCCGGACGCGGCAGGGTAGAGGTGCCAGGTCTGCCAACGCCAACCCGCACCGTCGGGCTCGGCGGCAAGCGCGGTCAGCGCAGCATCGTCGCCCGGGAATGTGCCTCCGAGCCAACCGTTCTCGGTTGCGCAGCGCACGCGCAGTCGGTCTGCGAGTTCACGGAACGCGGACTCGCCGGGCAGGTCCACACGTGACTCGAGGTGGTATCCGGCAGCCTGCCTGGATTGGGGTAGCTCGCCATCGAGATCACACGAGACCTGTTCGGAGAAGGTGGTATTCGGATGCTCGACGGTGACGACGTGCGATGCGCCCAAGACGCCCAGGACCAGCGTCCCGCCCTCGGGATGTGGCAGACGACAGGTCGCCAGGGGGAGCGGAGCGGGTGTGTTGATGGCAAGCCCGAGCTCGGAACCGCGGACGTCGACAGGGATGACCGACAGATGATGGAGGGGCACGGAGGGCGGTCCCTACTCGGATGTCGGGGGCGGGGCCGGGTACACAGTGAGTTCGCCGGTCAGCACGGCTTTGCCGGTCGATACCTCCCAGGGCATCTCGGGTGCCCAGCGCTCGAACGACAGCAGGGCGGTCTTATCGGCGTTGGCGTAGTCGACGAAGTCCATTTCGCCGCCTGGCGGCAGTCCGGTCGTGCCCTCGGTGGTGTAGCCGGCGTGGCCGCGCTCTGATTCGTTGTAGGTCACCCCGTCGATCACCTGCGGCCCGCCCGGCTGCAACTGCAGGTCCTGGCGCGCCGTCCACATCGCCAGTTCGAGCCTGCCGTCGTCGTCTTCGACGCTGAACCAGATCGGCTCGTCGCCGCCTTCCAATAGGTGTTCCCACCAGACGAACGGGCCCTCGCGGTAGGTGACCGAGCCGCGCACCACGTAGTCGACACCGCCGTGGCTGACGATCGCGCCGGGGCCGAGCTGGCGGGGCCCGAATTGCGGAGCCGCGGTGGCGAACGCGAGCGGATCCTGGCGGTCGCTGCCGCGCGGCGTCTTAGGGCGCCGTAACGCGACGATGAAGACCGCGACGGCCGCGATGAAAAGCACCGCGGCGAGCACGAGCAGCACTGTTCCCATGCACAACCTTCTGTATGCCCCGACCGCGCGGATCAGCGGTGCGGTTCAAGCTAACAGCTTTTGCTGGGCGGGGTTGGGGGACGGAGATTCTCAGGAGCCGGGGCTGCCTTGGCTGCCAGCCGGACCGTTACCGCCTGCAGTGCCGTCGACGCCGTTCTTGGTGGGATCGAATACGTCCACGGCGCCTTTGCCGGCAACGCCACCGGTCCCCGCGCCGCCGGCGTCGCCTGCGGCCCCCCGCTACCGCTGCTGGTGCTGCCTGCGCCGCCATCTCCGCCGGTGCCACCGACGGGGCTGTTGCCGTATTGGATGACGCGGTCTTCGCAATGCCACCGCACGGCGCGGGACAGCATGGCGCGTTCGACCCCGCCGGCCTCAGCCGACGGGTTGGCCAGGCTTTCCAGGCTCGCCGGGGGCTCCGCCGGGTGCGCCGCCGGCGCCACCCTGGCCGCCCTCGCCGGGCTGACCGCCGGGACCGGATGCCCCACCGTTGCCGCCGGCCCCGCCATGGCCCCCGATGCCGCCCGCGCCGCCTTTGCCCCCGGCACCGCCGTTGCCACCAGCACCGCCTTTGCCGCCCGCGCCGCCGCTGCCACCATCACCGCTGGGGTCGTCGGCCGCAATGCCGGCACCGCCGGGATGCACGACGGCTACACCGCCGACGGTGTGGGCGCACGCCGTCGACGCGGCGCCCAATGTGGTCAGCGCCGCAGCCAGAACTATGCCGGCGCTGGCACCCAGTCCCGCGACATTAATAACCTTGCGTGGTCGGCGATCCCGTGCGCTGAGGCTACGACGAGCCATCGGTCTACCTCCCCCGCGAGCAGCGTGTTCTGCCCTTTGCCGCCAACGTAGTTCCACAAACGGGGGCGGGTTGCCGAACGCACGAATTTGAAGGAAGTCCCTGCAATGTATGCACGCTGGGGAGTTGCTAGCGCGGGCCGCTGACCGTTAGTGGCAGGGAGACATTTCCTGCGGCGCCACTCATCTTGACGAGCCAGCGACCATTCAGATTCAAGGTAAGTCGGAGTTGGAAGCAGGCAAAGCCCACGTCCGCATTGGTCAAGTTCATCGGTAGCTCGCGGTGCAGGTGCAGGGGTTCCGCACCGTTTGGTGGCGAAACTTCGATGACGACCAGGCGGTCTGTGCCTGCGGCGTTTTCGGTGTCCCCTTGCGTCAACACGACAAGGTCAAACTTTGCCACGCGGTCGGGGCCGAGTTTGTAGTTGGAGATGACACCGCCCCGCACATTCAGCTTGTTGTCGACCGCTTCGACCTTCTCGGCCAGGAACGCCCCGCTTATCCTCATGCCTCTCAGTATGTGTGAACACTGGTGCGCCGTAGCGGGATTGACAGATCACGTGGAGATCTGATGCGGCTCCGGTTAGCGATAACTGGCGCAGCCGTTTTCATTCACGATGCTGTGTCACGGGCACAACTTGTCGAGTTGGGTGATCTGGGAATCGAGGTCGTGCCGTAGCGAATCCTGAGCATCCGCCCCCGCGTTACCTAGATAATTGATGCCGAGCTGTTCAATCGTGTCGGCGAAGGAGTTGACCGCGCTCACCAGATCCGCCGGAGCCGCGGTGTTTGCGTCAAGTCGGTCTCTCAGGTACGTCCCACCGCCGATGAGGGCCAATCGTGCGTTGGTAGCCACGGCAAGGTCGGCGACGGCGTCGTTCGGGTTCTTGTTTTGCATGTGGGTATTGATGACGACCGACTTGTGAGCGGCCTTGTAGGCAGTGCAAACGTTGATTTTCGCATCGCCGCCTTGCTGCGCCACCGAAGCGCGGTTGTGCGCCGGGAAGAAATACGCCAGTCCAGCAAGGACCGCTGCAATCAACGCGAGTGCCAGCGCTGCAAACGTCAACCAGCGCAACGTCTCCGGCAGCCGCGGGGATTGTACTGGGGAAGACGGTTCGGCCCCAGCCGCGTGCTTGTGGCTTTCTGCGTCGGACGGCTCGGTGACAGGACTATCAGTCATGGGGTGAGGATATCGCGCCGCGGTGATACCGGTGGGGCATTACCGAAATGACCTCGGCCGCAGCGGGTCTGCCTAAGCGATCATCCGGCGCTGCGGGTGCCGGGCTTGCGGCCATCGCCATAAAGTCGAGGCGCCACAACGCTTGAATTGTCGAAATCGCCGCCACGCCAACGCTTTCACTGACCACAGTGCATCGACACCTCAGACGACGTGCAGGCCCTCGGGAATGTTCTGTGGATTGCGCCAGAAAGCGTCGTTGACGAAGCGGTTGAACAGATCCGGCGGCAGCAGGCTTGCGCGCGGCTCGGCCTTGACCTGACCGCGCACGGTGTGCAGGCCCGGGGTACCAGCACGTTCGTCGAACTCGGTGACGTCGTAGTCGACGTGGTCGAATTCGTGCTCGAACGCCCGTTCGCCGATGAAGTCGTAGATGGCGTGCATGGTCTTGGCCGGATCAGTGGTCAGAGTCTCATACTGCACCAGCAGCAGGCGCTCCCGTTGCGCGCCGAAGCACGCCTGCTTGAGCGCATCGTACGGGCCACCCACCATGCCATCCTGTGCCGCAACGCCATTGGCGCGGGTGTACACCGTTCCGCCGGAGCTGTAGTTGAACATCGACGACGGACTGAAGACGTTGCGCTGAACCAGACGCTCGATGCTGTCGATCACCCACGGCAATTCGCGCACGCAGGCAATCACTTTCGCGTCGGGAAAGAGTTTGGCGATCGCCGGCATCCACGCGCACCAGGCCCGGCTGGTGTCGAAGATCACCTCGGCGGAACTATCGGCATAGTAATTGTCGAACAGCCCGCGCAGAATGCGCTCGCGCTTGGCGTCGTCGATAAACACCGAATACTCGTTGCGCGCACTCATTTCGCTGAGTAGCGCGCCGAACAGACCGGCCAGTGGACCCGACATACCGGCCTGGAAACGTGGGTTTTGTCGCAGCAACGCGGCCAGCAGCGTCGAGCCGGAACGCGGCAAGCCCGAGATGAAGTGGATGGAGGCCACAGGCATTCCCTTTCCGGCTATCTGGCGACGCGGATCTGGCAGGCGAAGGCCGAAAGGACAACCGCGGCCGTGTCTTGCGACCGTACCGCGGTTGTCCTATCCGGCAGTGCCGAACTGCCAGTGCGTCGTTAGCTCAGACGCCCGGGGTGCCGGGTGTGCCGGGTGTCCCTACGGTCCCGATACCGGGTCCACCTGGGCCGCCGTCGCCACCGGGTGAATTGATGCCGTCGCCACCGTTGCCACCGGCGCCGCCCGTGCCCGACGCGTCGCCGAGGTTTTGGCCAAGGCCACCGGCCCCGCCGTCACCACCGGAGGTTCCCGGCGGAGCGGCAATGGTGCCACCATCGCCGCCGGAGCCGCCGGCGCCGCCGGTCGCGTTGGCCGTGACGGTGCCAGAGGAACCGACCACGTGGCCGAAGCCACCCGCGCCGCCGACCCCGCCGGTATCGCCGGCAACGGCGCCGCCGTTGCCGCCCGCCCCGGCGTCCCCGCCGGTGGCAGTGCCGGAGACATTGGCGCTGCCGAGGGCCTGTACCCAGGCCTGTCCGGCGTTGCCGGTGGCGCTGCTCAGGGAGTTGCTGCCGCCGTCGCCGCCTAGCGGTCCGGTGCCGCTGTCGCCGCCCGCGCCGCCAATGGCCGTGCCGCTGGCAATCGGGTGGTCACCCGGCGCGGTCGGGTTTTGGGCGATGACCGCCGCCTCGCCACCGTTGCCGCCGTTGTGACCGTCGAAGCCGGCGCCGCCGTCCCCACCGGTGGCGGTCCCGGAGGCCGAACCGGTGGTCGCCCCGAGGTCGCCGAAGCCGCCGTCGATCTCACCGTCGGCTCCCGCTCCGCCGTGGCCGCCGCCGCTACCGGCTCCGCCGTCGCCGCCGGTAGCCGACCCCGACGCGCTGCTGTCGTTACCTATGGCTTCGACATAGCCGGTACCACCGGCCCCGCCGGTGCTACCGATTCCGTTGGCGGCCCCGCCGGCCCCGCCCAGGGCGGTGCCGCTGGCAGTCTCACCGGAGTTCGCTGCGTAGAAGCCGCCGAGGATCTGACCGTCGCCGCCGGCCCCGCCGATGCCGGCGTTGGTGCCGGCCCCGCCGATTCCGCCGGTGGCTGTGCCGGTTGCGGTGCTGCCCGCGCCGACCGCTCCGACGTAGCCGTAGCCACCTTGGCCGCCCGCGCCACCGCTGTCAGCGGCGCCGCCGGCCCCGCCGGTGGCGTGGCCGTCGCTCACGACGCCGCCATCGGCGGCGTTGATGGTGGCGTCGCCGCCGTTGCCGCCGAGACCGCCGTCCGTGCCGCCGGCTCCGCCGGCCCCGGCGGTAGCGGAGCTGCCGTTGATGCCGTTGGCTGTGCCGTTGGCGGTAAAGGTGGCGTCGCCGCCGCCGCCGCCGGCACCACCGCCGGAGGTGGCATCGCCGGCACCGCCGGCACCGCCGGCTCCACCGGTGAGGGTGCTGTTGGTGATCAGATCCGGGGATGCGGAGATCGAGATGTTCGCGTTGGCATTACCACCGTCTCCGCCGACACCACCGTTGTGGCCGAAGCCGTCGCCGCCGGCCCCACCAGCGCCGCCGGCGCCGCCGGTGGCGGTGTTGTCGGTGCCCACCTCCAGGTCGTTCACGTTGCCGCCGTGGCCGCCGGCGCCGCCGAGGGCCCCGTCGGTGCCGCCGTTGCCGCCGGCGCCGCCGGCGCCACCGATCGACGTGTCATTGGCGATGTTGGAGCCCGACAACGTGTAGCCGTAGCCGCCATCGCCGCCGTTGCCGGCGCCGATGCCGGTACCGCTGGCACCGCCGGCGCCGCCGATCGCGGTGCTGGAGCTGGCGACGCTGCCGTACTCGCCGAAGACGCCGCCCTCGCCGCCGTGGCCACCGGTCGCGCCGGTCACGAGACCTGCGCCGCCGGCCCCGCCGGTGCCGGTGCCGTCAATGACGAAACCACCGCTGTTGAGGCCCCCTGCACCGGCATCGACCACGCCGAGGCCTCCGTCGCCACCAGTACCGCCGCCGCTGCCGGCCCCGCCTGCCCCGCCGGTCGCCACGCCGCTGGCGAAGGCGCTGTGGCCGAAACCGCTCGAGGCGACGACGTAGGCGTTGCCGCCGTCGCCGCCGGTGCTGCCATCGCCGGTGCCGGAACCGCCGGCCCCGCCGGTGACCGTGCCGCTGACCGAGCCGGTGGTGCTCTCCATTGAGCCGTTGGCGTAACCGCCGATGAGGTTGGCCTGGCCGCCGTTGCCGCCGGTACCGCCGGCGATGCCGGCCCCGCCGGCACCACCGGTGGCGGTGCCGGTCGCGCTGCTGGTGGAACCGTTGGCTTCGACCACGGCCGCCCCACCGTCACCACCGGTGCCGCCGTCGGTGCCGCCGGCTCCGCCGATCCCGCCGGTGGCGGTGGCGTCGGTGACGACGCCGCTGTCGGATGCGGACAGGGTGGCGCCGCCACCCGTCCCGCCGGCCCCGCCGGTCGCGGTGGTGGTACCGGCCCCGCCGGCACCGCCTTCGCCGCCGGTCGCGGTGTTGGTACCGCCCAGAGCGCCGCCGGTGGTCGCAGAAGTCTCGGCGAATCCGCCGCCGCCTCCGCCGCCGCCGCCTTCGCCTGCAGCGGTCGCGGTGCCAGTGCCGCCGGCTCCGCCGGCCCCGCCCGCGCCACCAGTGGCGCTCGAGCCGCTCGCGGCGCTCGCGGCACCAGCGCCGCCCTCGCCGCCCTCGCCGCCGTTGCCGAAGACGCCTGCCTGACCCGCGGTCCCAAACAGACCTGCGGCACCGGCTGAACCTGGATCGCCACCGTCACCACCGGTACCGCCCGTCCCGCCGTTACCGTCCGACAGCATGAAGTCGCCCCCGGCGCCTGCTCCGCCCGTGCCGCCGGTGCCGCCGGTACCGGCGTTGCCGCCCGCGCCGAACAGTCCACCGGTGCCGCCGTCGCCGCCGTCCCCGGCATCGCCGCCGTCGCCGCCGTTGCCGGTGCCCATAGCTGCGAAGGTGCCGCCTGTGCCGGTCAGACCGGTACCGCCCTGGCCGCCGTTTCCGCCGACGGCGAACAACGCATACGTGCCGGCGTCGCCGCCGTTACCACCCACACCGGCGGCACTCGTGAGCGTGGCCGCACCGCCCTCACCGCCGGCGCCGCCGTTGCCGTAGAACAACCCACCGGCGCCGCCGTCACCACCGTCACCGCCGTCGATGCCGTTACCGCCGTCACCGCCGTTGCCGAGGAAGAACGCGCTACCGCCATCGCCACCGTCGATTGGGGTGCCGCCCGGGTCGTCGGCAGCGGTCCAGCTGTAGCCGTCACCGCCGTTACCGAACCACAGTCCACCGTCGCCGCCATCGGGGTTGAGCGCGGTGCCATCCGCGCCGTTACAGATGAGCCCGCAAGCGTCGGAGGCGGACAGCGCGGGGTCGGCTTGCGCCGCCCACGCGTTGAGCGCGCCGTCGACCTGACTACCGAACGGGCTGCTGATCCAGTCCTGTTCCAGCCCTTGCCAGAACGAAGTAAAGGGGTCTGCCGCCGAGCTCGAAGCCGCGCCCAGCGCGGCGTCCAGGCTCGACGTCGGGTCGGCAGTTGAAGCCGCCCCCAGCGCGGCGTCGAGACTCGACATCCAGCTGTCCAAGCTCGCGCCCAGCGTGGGGTCCGCGGCCGTCAGGGAACTGATGATGGGGTCGATGATGCTGTCGAGCCCGAAGTCATCTGCATGGGCGGCCGGTGCGTGGGCCAGCGGGCCAAGCCCCAGTGCCAGAAACGCCCCGGCGCTGCCGCCCAGCCCGATCGCCCTTGCGCGCCGGCGGCCCTTCGCCTTACGCGACTGACGAATCCCCTTGGAGCTGTGCTTACCGGCCATGTCTAACCCCTCCATGCATAACGAACGTCTCAGGCTCCGTTAAGCTAAGCCTCAGGTAGGCGTTATGGAAGCGTAATTAGCAAACGATCTTGATAAATTTTTTATGGTGCGATCTTGAAATGTATCTACGCAGCTCAAGAAGGTTTCCCCCTTTCTTTTATTACGACGAACTATGCATTGGATTGACCTGCCGAGAAAATTTAGAATTCATATGTTCGGCGGACAAAACAGGGCATCTCGGAGGCTACGTCCGACTTTCGGAATTCATATTTGTGTGAGGTGTGAGGCACTGATGCCCGTCGTGTCGTTGCGTGGGGAAGTCGCTGCAGCGCGCTATGTTGATCGAACAAGCGTTCGCAAATAAGGAGACGAAGGTGCGCGTGATGGGCGT
>DATNFI010000026.1:0-23343 GCA_035606475.1 Mycobacterium sp.
TGTGCGATCGAATCGCCCGAATCCACCTGGCTGTCCAGGATGGGCGCCGCGTTGCCGATGATGTCATCGACGTCGGACAGATTGGCCTCGAAGTCGCCGACGATGGACTGCGTCGAGTCGACCAGTCGTTGTAGTGCCGGCCCCAAACCGCCTACAGCGAGCGCTGTTTCGTTGAGCAGCGACGCGATCTTGTGTTTGGGCAGCACCGACAGGCCGCGGTTGGCGGCATCGAGCGCCGGACCGATCTCGCTGGGCACCGTGCCCTTGGTGATGGTCTGGCCCGGCGAGAAGAACTTCCCCGGGTCGCCGGTGGAGACCAGGTCGACGTACTGCTCACCGATCGCCGACACCGAGTGCACGTCGGCGGACGCATCGACCGGGATCTTGTAGCGGTCGTCGATGCTCAGTGTCGCTCGGACGCCGTGCTCCGTCGGCTCGACCTTGGTGACCTTGCCGATCTGGACACCCCGGTACGTCACATTCGACGTGCGGTACAGACCGCCGGACGCGGGCAACTCCGCAACCAGGCGATACTGGCCTACCCCGAGCTGACTCGGGATGCGCAAGTAGAACCAGCCGAGCGCGATCAGCGCGGCTAATGTCAACGCGGCGAACACAATCAGCTGATTGCGGATGAAGCGGGTCAGCATTACTCGCCTCGCTCCACCGGCGCGTCGGCCGGGTTCGGTGTGTAGCGGATATCGGGAACCATCGTCGAAAGATCGCGACCCCAGGACTGTTCGAGGGCACGCAAGGCCCCGGAGAACCCTGTCCCGGTGAAGATCGCGTTGTCGACGGTGCTCAAGGTGAGGTCCAGCGCACCGGAGACGTTGATGTAATCGCCTCGAACGATCTTCGGCACGCTGTCGATGTTGAACGGCGGCGACAGCAGCAACGTCAGCGCGTCGACCAAATACGGTGCGGCCCGGCCGAGTTGCTTGAGCGGGCGCTGAAGGTCTTGCAGATCCCGATGTAGGTCGGCACGCGACGCCGTGAAGGTCTGATCGGTGACGTTACTGATCCGGCCGACCGCTTCGACCGTGTCGGCGAACAGCGTCCGCTGTTTGTCGAAATGCTCAGCCAGCGGCGGGAATTCGGTCAGTGCGCGATCCAGCGTGTCGGCACGCTTTGCCGCGTAGCCCAGCAGCCGGTCAGTGGAATCGATCGCCTGGCGGATGTCGTCCCGCTGCTTGTTCACCTCGCTGGCGAAGGTGTCGAGCTTGCCCAGGAAGTCCCGGATCTGCTGAGCCCGCCCGGCCAGGATCTGGTAGACCTCGTTCTGGATCACCTCGAGGTTGGGAATTCCACCGCCGCGCAACACCATCGCCAGGCTGGCCAGTGTCTGCTCGGTCGAAGGGTAGGTCGACGAGTTGCTCAGCGCAATGGTGTCGCCGGCTTTCAACGACTGCGGCGACGGGTCGGGTGGCGCGGCCAATTCGATGTGCTGAGAACCCAGCAGGCTGGTCTGACCGATCTTGGCGGTCGCGTTCTTCGGCAGCCGGACCCCCTTGTCCAGATCGACGGTCAGGGTGGCGACCCAGTTCTTCAGGTCGATCGACCGCACCGTGCCGACGAAGACGTCGGCCACCAGCACCCGACTATTTCCGTTGAGCGCCATCGTATTTGGCATCTGGACGAAAATCTTGTAGGAGCCCGGCCCGCTACCGGGCCCGCCGGGCAACGGCACGTTGGCGATGCCCCGCCAGTTACCGCACGATGTCAGGACCAGCACGGCGGCCATCACCGCCAGCGTCTGCCACACCTTGCGGCTGATCAGCCGCCGCACCCTCATCGGCCCGGTCCCGGTGCACCCGCTTCCGCGGCGCCGAGCGGCGGGCCGGGCGGCGGTGGTGGCGGACCCGGCGACGGCAACGGTTGTGGATACCACGGAGGCGGCAGCGGATTGTTCTCGTCGTAGGCGTTCGGCGGTCCGGTCATGGTCTGGGCCGCAGGCGGTGGCGGAATGTCGGGTCCACCCATCAATTCAGCCAGCGATGCCGCCGTCAGCAGGTTCCTGGTGGCGGGTTGAACCTGCACCCCCTGCATCCCGGGGGCAACAATCCAGCCGGGCTCCGAATTGCGGTGCGACCATTGGGTATCCGGTGAGAAGATGCCGGGTACCGTGGTGTCCTTGAAGCCGGGCGGCGGGTGCAGACGCGGCTCGGAATACGCCACGTTTTTCGGCAACGTGTCCGCCGCGCTGAACAGGTTGATCCCGTACGGGAAGTAGTTGAACTTGATCGCGTCCAGTACCGGCGCAAGATACTGCGCGCAGAGTTCCGCCGAGTCCTGATAGCCGAGCCGACTGCCGGCCTGAATCACGCTGCAGATGAACTCCATTGGATTGGCGAAGTTGTTGAACGCCGCGACACCGCTGAGACTGCCGTGTGCCGGTTCGTAGATCGCCAACACGTTGGCCGCCATGTTCGGCAGAATGTGCAGCGCGGTTTCCAACCCGTCCCGCGGCTCCGGTTGCATGATCGTCGTGGTCACGTCGCCGAGGTTGTTGACGTCGTGGGTCAGGGCGTCGCGGTTCTCGGCCAGAAATTTCTGCGCGGTCGACAGCAGGCTGTCGGTGTCCCGAATGGCGTTGGCGGCAGACTGATCCGAGCTGACGAGGTTGTCGGACAGTTGTTCCAGATCCTGGTTCAGCGCGACGAACTGCCGATCGTCCTGATGCAGCGCGTTGACGAACATCGCCAGGCTTTTCAATACCGCGAAGAAGTCGCCTCGGCCGTCGTCGAGGGTGCTCAGCGCGTTGGACAGGCTGTTGAGCGTGGTGTTGATCTGTTGACCCTTGCCCTCGAGTCCGTTGGCGAAGGCCTCGATCACGTCACCGAACGGCCCCTTGGGTTGATCCTTGCTGGGCCCGAACTTGTCGATGATGTGGGTCACGCTGTTGCGCAGTTCATCCCACTCCACCGGCACTTGGGTCCGCTCGATCGGGATCACTGCGCGGTCGGCCAGCACCGGCCCGCCCTTGTACGCCGGTTCCAGTTGGATGCTGCGCGAGGCCACCAGCGTCGGGTTGAGCACCACCGCCGATGCATTGGCGGGGACCTTGTATTTGTTGCGGTAGTGGAACGTCACTTTCATCCGGTCGCCGGTGGGCTCGATCTTGTCGATCGCGCCGACGCGGATGCCCATGATCTGGACCTTGTCGCCGGTGTAGAGGGCGTTGACCGCGGGGAAGTAGGCCACCACGGTGTTGTTGGTCAGCTTCTGGTAGAGCTGCCAACCCACCACGCCGGCAACAAGACCCACGGCCACGACCAGTGAGCCGACGATCACCGCGGCCTTCGATAGCTGCGGCAGCCGCAACTTCTGGATGTCGAAAATGGTGCTCATCTCACCGCTATCCCCCATCCCCGCCGGGTGTGACGAATGGCGCCGGCAGCTGCGGACCCGGTCCCGGCGGCGGTGCCGGCGCGGGCGCGACGGCAGGTGGCAGCGGAGGCAGACCGGGGGGCAGCAAGCTCTCCCGTCGCGCCCCGGGCGGCGGGTTCGCCGGCAGTGGCACCGGCGTACCCGGGACGTTCGGTGCCGGAGCGCCGGGCAGTGCTGCGTCGGGAATTCCAGGGCTCGGCGGTAGACCGTTGGGCTTGGGTGGTGACGAAAGCACGTCGGGCAGTGCGGGATACGGGCCACCTGCGCCGAAGGGGCCGTGGCTCTGGTCGATGCCGGCACACGGCATGGGGTTACCCGGCCGCGGCGACATTTCCGCCGGCGGCGCATACGAGCACGGTGAGCCGGGCGCGACGGCCGGGCCGGGGTGATCGGGCGTGCCTTCGAGCACCGGCGGCGACGGCGGCGGCGCACCGTTGGCGAATCGGGTGCCGTTCGGGTCGGGGTACCGGAAGGCGGGCAATCCCGCACTGCGCCAGAAGTTTTCCGGGTCGATGCCGCGTTTCTTGAATGCGGCGTCGACCCAGGGTTGCAGGATCTGGTACGGCAGCAGGTTGCCGATCATCACCTTGAAGAAGGGTCCGGACCCGACCGCTTCGCTGAGTGCCGCGGTGTAGTTGCGCAGCGTGCCCAGAACCGAGGCAAGGTCGTTCTTGTGCTCGGTGAGAACGTCGGTGACGCCGCGCAACTGCTCGAGTAGGTGGTGCAGGTTCGGGTTGTCGTTGATCAAGCCCTGCACCTGGGTGGAGAACGACGAGACATTGGCCAGCAGCGCCGCGATCGCCTTGCCGCGTTCGTTGAATGCCGCGAGCAGCGTCTGGGTGTTGCGCAGCAGCGCGTTGATCTGCTTACTGCGGTCACCGAGAACGCCCGCTACTTTCCGCGCTTCGGCCAGCAAGTGCTTGAGGTCGTCGTCGCGTTTGCCGATGATGTCGGAGAACTTGGCCACCCCGTCGAGGGCCGCGCTCAAGTGCGGGTAGGTCTGATTGATGGTGCGGGACAGCACATTCAGCGACTCTTTGACAGTGTCGATGTTCCATCCGGCGGCGGCCTTGGTGACGTCGAAGAACGCGTCGTACACCTGATACGGGGTGGTGCTTTGCCCCAGCGGCAACACGTCGTTGGGGCGCATCCGCTTGGCGCCGCGCGGCTCGATCTCGAGCACCTTCTTGCCCAGCAGCGTGTCGGTGCGGATGGAGACCCGGCTTTCGGTGCCGATGGTGTGGGTCCCGGTGGTGAACTTCATCAGGATGTGATCACCGTCGATCGACATGTCCTGCACGGTGCCGACATCGACGCCGACGATGCGCACCTTGTCGCCCTTGCTGACGCCGGCCGAGTCGGTGAACTGCGCGTAGTAGCTTGCCGTCGCGAAAAGTACGGGCAGGCTGGAGAAGCTTTGTCCCACACCGACAACGAGCACCACGATGGCGATCGCCAGTGCTCCGGCTCGGACCCGGTTGTCGGGCTGCAGCGTTCTCATTGCAGCGTGCACCTACCCGAGGGCTGGGTGAGAAGCTTGACCGAGCGCACGGGTCCGCCGGGTTGCAGCCCGTTGACTTTCAGCGACAGGTCGCACAGGTAGAAGTTGAAGAAGTCGCCGTAGATCCCGCTGGCGCGACCGATGACGTTGAACGCGGCGGGGACTTTACCGACCAGATCCCCGACTCGGCCGCGTTCGTTGTCGAGCGGGGTGGCCAGGGTTTCCAAGTGGGCGACCGTGTCGCGCAGCAGGGCCCGGTTGTCCGAGAGCAGGTCGGCAATGGTTCCGGCCGCGTTGCTGATGTGCGCGCTTCCTTCGGCGAGCGGAGCGGCGCGGTCCTTGAGCCCGGTGATCAGCCCCTCGAATTTATCGATGGTCGAATCGAGTTGGTCGTGATGGCGTTCGGTGGTATCCAGCACGACGTTCAGGTTGTGGATCACGTCGCCGATCGTCTGGTCGCTTTCGGCCAGCCGATCGGTGAGCTGCGCGGTTTGGTCGAGGATGTCGTTGATGGTTCCACCTTCGCCCTGGAAGACGGTGATGATCGACGACGCGATCGAGTTGACCTTCTGCGGGTCCAGCACTCGGAACAGCGGCTTGAAGCCACCGATGAGCGCGTCGAGATCCAACGCCGGTTGGGTCCGCGATAGTGGGATGAATCCGCCTGGCGGCAAGGTTCTTTCAGCGTTTTCGCCAGTCCCCCGGCTGATCTCGAGGTACCGGTTACCGATCAGATCCTGGTACCGAATCTGCGCGGTCGTCGACTGGTAGAGCTGCACAGAGCGATCGACCGCGAACTCCACCCGGATCCGTTTGTCCCCGTCGACCAGGTCGACCTTTTTGACTTTGCCGACCTCCACCCCGGACGCGCGGACGAATTGCCCGGCACGCAGGCCGCTGGCATTGCTGAACTCCGCGGAATAGGTGTTGGTTCGGTCGAACCGAATCTGGCCGAAGACCACGACAATGATTGCCGTGAAGAACAATTGAACAGCCACGACCGCGGCGAGCCGGGCGACGGTTCCGTTGAGTCTCATGGGTTGATCGTGTACTCCCCGTACTGGCGGCCCCAGACGTATTCGTTGGCCAGCGGCTGCCCCAGCTCGAAGTGGTTGTAGGGCGCAATGCTGTTGCCGGAGTCCATCACCAGATACGGCGCCGGCCACAGCTCGCGGGTGATCGGCTGCCAGCAGCCCGGCTTGCCGTTCGGTCCGCCTCGAGCGTTGACCCTCGGCAGGTTGTCCGGATAAACGTAGGGGTTCTCCGAGCCGGTGATCGCGACACCGAGTTGTGCCGCGTAGTGGTTGCCGCTCTCCAGCTGAGCAACTTTGGGTGAGACGTCCGCGAAATTGCGGACGGTACAGAACACTTGGGGGCTATAGGTATCGAGCAGGTGCGCGGTGGGTTTCAGGTCGGCGGTAAGTCGTTCCAGGAAGGGCTTGGCGCGGGTGAAGATGTCGTTGCCGGTGTTGGCGAAGCCAACCGCCGCGAGCAGGGCCGCGTCGAGTTCGGCCTGATGGTGGTTGAGCGTGCGCGCCGTGGTGACGGCATTCTCGATCGCGTCGAAGAGATCCGGAGCCGCTTTGGTGTAGACGTCGCCGAGCGCCGCGAGCTGGTGGATGTCGTGTCGGATCGTCGGCATCCGGGAGTTGACGTGGTCGAGGATCTTGTTGCCGTTGACGATCGACTGGCCGAACTTGCCGCCCAATCCGGTGAGCGCCTGTGCAGCCGCGCTGAGTGTGAGGTTCACCTTCACCGGGTCGACGTTGTCGGCCAGCTCGACCAGCGTCTCGAACACGGTGTTGAACTCCGTCGTGACCGACGTGGCGTCGATCACCGTGGATGGTGTAATTCGCTGCTGCGCAGCATCTTTGGGTGACGTCAGCGACACGTATTTGTTGCCGAACACCGTGGTCGCCTGAATCTTCGCGGTGACGTTGGCCGGAATCAGGTCGACGTACTGCGGGTCGACGTCCAGGGTGAAGCGCGCCGCGGGCTTGCCATGGTGCTCGACCTCGGTGATCCCGGCGACCCGGCCGATGCTGACGCCGTTGTAGGTGACTTTGGACCCCTGGTCCATCACCAGGCCGGCCCGGGCGGCCAGCATCGTCAGCGTGGTCTTGGGTGTGAAGTCGCCGCGAAACTGGCCGTATATCAACGCAAGCAGCACCGCGCACGTCAGGAACAGGCCAAGGCCCGCGGCGGTGTCGGGCCACGTCCGGGTCCTTCGCTCCTTGGGCGTCATGACCGGTTACACCGTGAGGTTGAAGTTCGGGTCGACACCGTAGAGCGCAAGCGACGTCAGCAGGACGACGATCACGGTGGACACCAATGAGAAACGCATCGACCGGCCGACCGCCTCGCCCACGCCGACCGGCCCGCCGCTGGCGGTGTAGCCGTAGTAGCAGTGGGTGATCATCACGATCACCGCCATGACGATGACTTCGCCGCCGGACCAGAACACGTCCTCGGTGCGCAGGAAGGTGCGGAAGTAGTGCTCGTAGGTGCCCACTGATTGCCCGTAAAACAGTGTGGTGACAACCTGTCCGGACAGAAACGACATCACCAGGGCCATCGCGTACAGCGGGACGACCACCACCAGGCCGGCCATCAGCCGGGTCGACACCAGGAACGCCACCGACTTGATGCCCATCACCTCGAGCGCGTCGATCTCCTCGCTGATCCGCATCGCGCCCAACTCGGCCGTCGCGCCGGCACCGACGGTGGCCGCCAGTGCCACCCCGGTCACCACCGCGGTGACGACGCGGACGTTGGCCAGGGCGGCGAAGAATCCGGTGAATGCCTCAACGCCGATGTTGCCCAGCGACGCGAAACCCTGGATGGCGATCAGCGAACCACCGGACAGCGTCACGAAACCGACGATCGCCGCGGTGCCGCCGACAACGGCCATCGCGCCGGTGCCCATGCCGATCTGCGCGATCAGTCGCAGTGTCTCCCGGCGGTAGCGGCGCAGCGCCCAGCCGGTCGACCAGGCACTGTTGACCGAGAAACGGGTGAGCTGTCCGGCCTTGTTGACGCCCCGGATCGTGCCGCCGCCATAGCGATTGACGTTTGCAACCGTGCGCGGATAGCGCGCGCGTATGACAGCAGCGGTCGACACGTCAGCGTCCCGTCCCGAACCGGACGCCGATGGTGGTCAGCACCACGTTGACCGCGAACAGCGAGAGCACGCACAGCACCAGCGTCTCGTTGACCGCTACCCCGACCCCTTTGGGACCGCCCTTGGTGGTCAGTCCGCGGTAGCAACCGACCAGACCCGCGATCGTCCCGAAGATCGCGGCCTTGATGGTCGCGATCACCACCTCGGGCAGACCGGTGACCAGTGTCAGTGTGGCGAGATACGCGCCGCCCGAGACATTTTGGAGCTTCACACCGAACAGGAACCCGCCCACCAGTCCGATGGTGATGACAGTTCCGTTGAGCAGGGTCGCGACGACGGTGGCGGCCGCCACCCGCGGCACCACCAGCCGGTGGATGGGATCGATGCCGAGAACCTCGAGTGCGTCGATCTCTTCGCGGATGGTGCGCGCGCCCAGGTCGGCGCAGATCGCGGTCGACCCCGCGCCGGCCACCACCAGGACGGTGGTCAGCGGTCCCAGTTGAGTCACCGCTCCCAGTGCCGCACCGGCACCCGAAATGTCCGCTGCGCCAAAGGCGGCCAGCAACGTGTTGAGGGTGAACACGATCAGCACGGTCAGCGGGATGGACACCGCGATCGTCGGCAGCAGGGCGACCCGGGTGATGAACCAGGTCTGGACGATGAACTCGTTCCAGTGAAAAGGCCGCCGGAACAACGCTTTTCCGGTCAAGGTACACATGCGGGCGAATCCACCCACGGTCGCCAACGGCGGCGTGATTTGGTCGCGCACATAACCGACGAGACCAACCGGCGTCGTTGCCGTCATCCTCGCCTCACCCACACGGTGTGCGATCCCGCCCATGGCAACGCCGTGGCCACTTCTTCACCATGGGTCACACTATGTAACAAAAGTCACTGCGGTGACATCAGACACGCGGGGCTCGTGCGGAATAAGTTAAGGACGATTCCGGCCTACTCGGAAGGCGCGGCCTGACTGTTTCGTTTGGCGCTCTTCATGTTGGCCCAGAATCGCGCGGCCTCCCGGATCGATACTTCGACCGGCCTTGGTTCCCAACCCAATTCGCGGGTGGCCTTGCTGTGGTCAACCGGGGCTTCGGCTCGCATCATCCGCACGGACTGCATACTGAGTTCGGTGTCCTTGCCGGTCAACCGGGCTCGAAGGCTCCCAAGCATCCCCATTCCGTAGAGCACGGGCACCGAAATCGCCCACCGCGGCGCCGGCACACCGGCCTCGTCGGCGGCGATCTTGACCACCTCTTTCAGCGGAATCATCCGCTCGGAGATGATGTATCGCTCGCCGTTGCGGCCACGCTCAGCCGCGATCAACATTGCTTTGGCAGCGTCGTCGACACCGACGACCTCCAACTCAATCCCGTTCATCACGAACGGCAACTTGCCGAAGACCGCGCCCGCGATGAATGCGCCGTGTGGGGTGCGGCCCCAGTCGCCGTCGCCGTATGTCGTCGACACGCACATGGCGACAGCCGGCAGACCCTTTTCCGATGCGTATCGCAGCACCAGATCTTCGGCCAGCACGCGCGATTCGACGTAGGGGGTGAGATTGCTGCGGTCGATCTGTTCGGTCTCGTTCGCCACATGGCCGTGCCGGCGGGCCATGGTGGCGTAGGTGCTGGTGAACACGAACCGCTTCAAGGTGGCTGGGATGGGTTCCTCGACGGCGACATCGAGGACGTTGCGCAGTCCTTCGACGTTGGTACGGAACAACGGCGCCGGGTCCTGCAACCAGGCCCGGGTGTCGACCACGCAGTAGTACACCTGGTCGCAGCCACGCATCGCTTCGCGCACGGTGGCGGTGTCGAAGACGTCGCCGTGATAGCGGGTGACGTCGAGATCGTCGATGCTGCGGGTGTTGGCGCCGTCGCGGACCATCACCCGCACCTCGGCACCCGTCGCGACGAGTTGACGGGTGACGTGCGAACCAAGAAAACCGTTGGCGCCGATGACCAGTTTCGGGGCGCTCACTGCGTTCCTCCGTAGGTCTGCAGCCAGCGGGCCGCGTCATCGTCAAGCGTGCCAAGCTTTTCCGCCTTCTTGCACCACTTGACTCCGGCCTGCAGGAAGCGCAGCGGGTTGTAGATGTCTTCCTGCCGCGACCATTTGCCGTCTCCGGCGTAGGTCACGATCGAAATGTTGGTCGCGCTGATGATGGTGCCGTCGCCAGGGTCGCGCATCGGGTTGTCCAACTCGCAGATGATCCGCCCGGTCGACTCATCGATCACCGACCACAGCGACGGGAACTCCGTCATGTGGCTGCCCGGGAAAGTCGACATCGTCTCGCGGATCCAGGTGCGGACCTCGTCGCGGCCCTTCATGGTGCCGGCGGCGTGCTCGATGTAGTCGACGTCCGGGGTGTAGTGCTGCACCCATTCGTCCCAGTTCTTGGTCTCGGCGGCATGGGCGACGGTCTGCTCGAACGTGGCGAACGCGGCGGCGAGTTCGTCGCGGGTAAAAACCTGCTTCACGCAAGAAACTAGAACACGTTCTACTGCGGTTTGTCGAGCATATGGATAATTGGGGAGATGACGGACTACAGCAAGGCAATCCTGGCCGGCGGCTGCTTCTGGGGCATGCAGGACCTGATCCGCAAGCAGCCCGGCGTGGTATCGACCAGAGTCGGCTATACCGGCGACCCAAGCGTGCCGCACGCCACCTACCGTAATCACGGCACGCACGCCGAAGCGATCGAGATCATCTACGACCCGACCAAGACCGACTTCCGGGCGATTCTCGAGTTCTTCTTCCAGATTCACGACCCGACCACGAAGAACCGTCAGGGCAACGACGTCGGGGCCAGCTACCGCTCGGCGATCTTCTACACCGACGAGGACCAGCACCGGATCGCGCTGGACACCATCGCCGACGTCGACGCCTCCGGCCTGTGGCCCGGCAAGGTGGTGACCGAAGTCAGCCCCGCCGGCGACTTCTGGCAGGCCGAGCCCGAGCACCAGGACTACCTGCAGCACTACCCCAACGGGTATACCTGCCACTTCATCCGGCCCGGTTGGAAATTGCCGCGCCGGGCCGGCGTCGAGAGCTAGTCACGGCAACAGTTAGGCCGCCAGTCGGAACGCCCCGCGCATAACGGCGACTGCGGGCTTCGTCGCCGCGGAACCGAAACGACGACCGTCGATTTCGTGGTAACCCTTGCGGCCGGCCACGGTGCTCACCGCACTCCTGAGAATTCTTATTCCAGTTTCTACTTGATTTTCTAGTCTAGTCCGTTTAGCGTCTTGTCTATGCTTGCACCACGTCGTACCGGGTTGCGCGACCACCCCGTCGCCGCACTCGCCTTCATCTGCTTGAGCGTGTTCGTGATCAGCGTCGATGCCACCGTCGTCAACGTCGCCCTGCCGACGCTGTCGCGAGAATTGAATGCGAATACCTCGCAACTGCAATGGGTCGTCGACGCCTACACCCTGGTGATGGCGGGACTGCTGCTGTCGGTTGGCAGCCTCAGCGACAGATACGGGCGACGCGGTTGGCTCACCGGTGGACTGGCCGCCTTCGCGGCAACCTCTGCCGTTGCGGCACAGGTCAATTCGGTGGACGCGCTGATCGCGGCTCGTGCCGCGATGGGATTCGGTGCTGCGGTGATCTTTCCGACCACCCTTGGCCTGATCACGAACATCTTCACCGATCCGGTGCGACGGGCCAAGGCGATTGGCGTCTGGGCGGCGATGGTCGGGGTCGGCGTCGCGGCCGGACCGATGACGGGCGGCTGGCTGCTCGAGCGCTTTTGGTGGGGCTCGATCTTTCTGGTGAACGTGCCGGTCGCGGCGATAGCGATCGTGGGCACCATCCTGTTCGTTCCAACGTCACGGGATCCGGCCGCGCCGAAAGTCGATGTGCCCGGACTCATCCTGTCGTGTGCCGGCGTGACGGTTCTGATCTACACCGTTATCGAGGCACCTCAATGGGGCTGGGGTAGCGCACATACGGCCAGCGGGTTCGTCGCCGCCGCAGTGATTTTGATGGTCTTCGCGCGCTGGGAGCGGCGCAGTCCGCATCCGATGCTCGACGTCTCGGTATTTGTGAACCGCAGATTCTCCGGCGGCAGCCTTGCCGTGACGGCCGGGTTCCTGACGTTGTTCGGCTTCATCTTTGTCATCACCCAGTACTTCCAATTCATCAAGGGCTACAGCGCATTCGAGGCAGGTGTGCGCCTGTTGCCGGTGGCGATCTCGATCGCAGTCGCCAGCGTGGTAGGTCCGCGCATCGTGGAGCGGGTCGGCAGCACCGCGGTGGTCGCGACCGGCCTGGCGATTTTCGCCGGCGGGCTGGCCTGGGCGTCCACCGCCGACGCCGCGACACCGTACGTGCAGATCGCCGCGCAGATGGTATTGCTCGGCGGCGGGCTGGGGCTGACCACCGCGCCGGCCACCGAAGCCATCATGGGCTCACTGTCGGCCGATAAGGCCGGAATCGGTTCGGCGGTCAACGACACGACGCGTGAACTGGGCGGCACCCTCGGCGTGGCCATCGTCGGCAGCGTGTTCGCTTCCGTGTATTCCCATCGCGTTGGCTCCGCGGCAACTCTGACGACCCTGCCGGGGGACGTTCGGTCAGCGATGGAGAGTTCGATGGCCGCGGCGTACCGGGTTGTCGCGCAGCTGCCCGCTGCCCAGGCGGCCGGCGTGCGGGCAGCCGTCGACCACGCATTTCTCAGCGGGATGCGCGTCGGTTCGCTGGTGTGCGCCGCGATCGCGCTGAGCGCCGCGATTCTCGTCGCAGCGCTACTACCCGCCCGCTCCGTTGCTTCCAAAGACACTGCACCCCTTCAGTTTTCGTCAGAACGATCACACCGTTAGGAGTAGCTCCGATGAATGCACAGCCCAAAACTCTGGTCACCGCCGCAGCGGGCAAGACCGGCCGGGCGACGGCGTTGTCGCTGCTGTCGCGCGGTCTGCCGGTTCGCGCAATGGTCCATCGCGACGACCACCGCTCGGCGGAACTGCGCGACCGCGGAGCGGAGGTGGTGTTCGGGAACGTCAACGACGTGCACGATGTGCGCCGTGCGCTAGCCGGCGTTCAGCGCGCCTACTGGGCGGCCCCAGTGATGCCGGGCGCATTGGAAGCCGCCACCCTCTTCGCAGCGATCGCTGAGGAGAAGCACTTGGAGGTAGTGGTAGCCATGAGTCAGTGGCTCGCCGACCCCGGCCACCTTTCAGCGCAGACTCGCGCCGCCTGGCTCGCCGACCGGGTGTTCGACTGGATGCCATCAGTCGGATCGATCACCGTCAACGCCGGCTTCTTCGCGGAGACCTACACCTACACGCTGGATTCAGTCGCGCAGTTCGGGGTGTTGACGCTCCCCTTCGGCGACGGGCTCAATGCCCCGCCGTCGAACGAAGACATCGGCGCGGTCGCGGCGGCACTGCTGGCCGATCCCGAACCGCATCTGGGCCGCAGCTACCGTCCCACCGGCCCAGAGTTGGTCAGCCCCAGCGGTTATGCCGAGATCCTCAGCCGAGTGTTCGGCCGCACGATCCGCTACCTCGACATTCCATTCACCGTGCTGGCGAAGTCGGCCCGCTCGATCGGCTTCGACGAGTACAACTTGATCCAAATCAAGTGGTATGTCGACGAACTCAAGCGCGGCACCTTCGCCGTCAACGCGCCCACCGACGTCGTGGAGCGGCTCACCGGCCGGCCCGCCGAAGACATGGAGACGATCGCGCGCCGCTATCTCACCACCATGCCCGGCACCACACGCGGCCTCTCCGGGATGGCCCGCGCCATGCGCCTGCTCGCGAGATCGGTCGTCGCCCCGGCACCAGACCGGAAGCGTTATCTGCAGACGTTCCAAGGCGGCACGGCCTTCGGAGAATTGTCGATCGACTCCGATCTCTGGCAGACCACCCACGACCCGGACCGGATTCGCGACGCGCAACTGCCGCGGATCGGCGCCACGCCGCTGGTTCGCGGCGTCGGGCGTTAAGTCCCGATCGCGCGGAGCTGGTAGAGCCCGGTGGTGGTGGCGACGGTCTTGCCGTCGGCGTCGGTCACCGTGGCCTCGAGCGTGAAGTCCGACTTTCCGCGCTCGGCAGCCTCGGCCTCGATCCGGGCGATCGTCTCGTCGTCGAGGCTGGCCTCGGCCCGGAGCTCGGAGCGGGCCATCGCGACGAACGAGATGTCGATGTTTTTCACCAGCGGGAAATACTTCGAGCTGTCGAAGGTGCTCACACTGATGATGCCACCGAGGATTTCGGCAACCGTGAATTGCACGCCGGCGTAGATCACGCCAAAGTGGTTGCCGTTGCCCTCAACCGGGACGACGGCCGCGGCGAAACCCCGCCGGGCCTCCACCACGCGCACGCCCATGTTTTTCGCGGTCGGGATCGTCGATCCCAGGCCGGCGTTCATCATCTCGACAAGCTGGTCGGTCACGATCGCAAATCTTAGCGCCGACGGACGGTGATCTTTCCGCCGTCCTTGGGGGTGTAGGCGACCCCGCGGGCATGGATCTTCTCGCCCGGAGCGGTGGTTGCTTCGATCGTGAACTGGCGCAACACCGTTCGCAGCACCACGTCCATCTCCATGTTCGCGAACACGGCGCCCACGCAGCGACGGGCGCCGCCACCGTAGGGGATCCAGGCGAAGCTGGGCGGTTTGGTCCCGATGAAGCGCTGTGGGTCGAAGCGACCCGGATCGGGGAACAACTCGGGGTCGCTGTGCAACCGCGAGATGCTGACGATGATGGTGTGGCCCTCCGGGATCGACCATTCGCCGAGGTCGTACACCGGGGCGTAGACGTGGCGGCCGATCGCGTCGATAACCGTTCTGCTGCGTTGGGTTTCGAGGATGGTGGCCTGGCGCAGCTCGTTGTCGTCGGTGTCGGCCTCGGCGGCCAGCGCGGTCAGCACCCCGGGGTGCCGGCTCACCCGCTCGAACGTCCAGGCCAGTGCGGAGGCGGTGGTCTCGTGTCCGGCCGCCAGCAGGGTCAGCAGCTCGTCGCCGATGTCCTCGCGCGACATGGCCGAGCCGTCTTCGTAGGTGCTGCGCAGCATCAGCGCCAGCACGTCGTTCCGGTCCTCGAAGTACGGGTCGTTGTGTTCGTCGGCGATGAGCTTGTCGATGATCGCGTCGTACCGGGCGCGCCACGCGGCCAACCGGCCCCACGGCGAGTAACGACCAAAGGTACGAGGCGGTTTGGGCACCGTCGCCAGCCGCGAACCCAGTGTGACCCAGGGCGGGATGATCCGGCGGAGCTCGTCGAGTTCGGCTCCCTCGGCGCCGAAGACGGCACGCAGGATCGCGTTGAGCGTGATGCGCATCGTCGACGGCAGGGTGGCGAACGCAACGCCTTGCGGCCAGTTGGCGATCTCGCGCAGCGTCTCCTCTTCGATGATCGTTTCGTAGTTCTTGATGCTCTTGCCGTGGAACGGCGGCGCCAACAGCCGGCGACGTTGGCGGTGGTCGTCGCGGTCCAGCGCGAACACCGATCCCGAGCCGAGCAGCCGGCTCAGGTTGGGCTGAATGTTGCCCAGGATGTCCGGGCTGGTGGTGAAGACCTGTTTGGCCAGTTGCGGATTGGCCACCACCACGATGGGGCCATAGATCGGTACGTGACAAGAGAAGACGTCGCCGTAGCGGTGCGACATCTGGTGCACGAATTGGCGCCGGAATAAGGCAAACGTCAAGCCCTGCAGAGCTTTTGGAATCCGCGGGCCCGCGGGCAGCCGGATCGCGGATGCGGGCGAAGCCGCGTGCGTTTCGACGGTGCTCATGAAGGTGCACTCCCAACGTCTCCGCGGTACCGCGCCGTACCACGATTCTGTCCGGTACGGTACCGTCTGGTACCAGGGGCTGGCAAGGGTTCAGACGGCACCAGTTCGGCAGAAGGAGGCGCCGTGGCGACGACCGCCGCACAAGGGGCAGCCTCCGTTGAGCCGACCGATGTCGATCCGTTCCGGCAGCGGCTGCTCGACGGCCTGGCGGCCTCGATCGCCGAGCGCGGATACCGCGCCAGCACCGTCGCCGATATCGTCCGGCACGCCCGGACATCCAAGCGGACGTTCTACGACCACTTCCCCAGCAAGGAGCAGTGCTTTCTAGAGCTGCTGCACGCAGACGTGGGAAAACTGGGCGAGCACATCAGCGACGCCGTCGATCCCGACGCCGAATGGCAGACCCAGATTCGTCAGGCCGTCGAGGCCTACGTCGGCCACATCGAGTCCCGACCTGAGCTCACGCTGAGCTGGATCCGCGAGCTGCCGTCGCTGGACGCGGCCGCGCGACCCTTCCAGCGTCGCGGCCTGCAGTTGCTGACCAGCCTGCTGGTGAACCTCAGCCGCAGCGCCGGCTTTCAGAACGCCGACCTACCACCGCTGACCAAGGAGAAAGCGGTGATCCTGGTGGGCGGTCTACGCGAGCTGACGGCGCTGGCGGTCGAGGACGGGCACAGTATGCGCGATATCGTCGAGCCCGCTGTGCAGGCCTCGGTCGCGATGCTCGGGTACCGCCACTAATTCACGTCTTGAGGAAGCTGCGCAGCCGATCCAGCACCAGATCCGGGCGCTGCTCGACGATCCAGTGGCCCACGCCGTCGACCAGCTCGACCTCGAAATCGTTGATGTGCTCGCCATATCCGTCGATCAGGTCGGGCGTGAGCACCGGGTCTGCGGTGCCACTCAACCAGCGCACGGGCACATCGACCCGTGCGTCGTCGAATTCGCCTCGTAGCCAACGCATCATCTCGGTGCGCTGAAACGTCCGGTACCACCGCGAGCCGGCGACGGCGTGGCCCGGCTGGCGCATGCAGTCGATGTAGAGCGCGACGTCGTCGTCGGGCACCCGGAAGCCGCCGCCCACCCATGACGACAGCATCCTCAAATAGCGGGCCTTGCGGTCGCCGATCAACCGCGGTCCGATCACGGGCAGCAGCATCGGAATCTGATACCAGAACCGCCACGCGTGGCGGATCGACGACATGTCGCGCTTGACGTAGGGCGCGGCGGTGTTGAGTCCGAAGAAGCCGGTCACCTTTTCCGGATGGCGCACCATCATGATGAACGCGACGGGACCGCCCCAGTCGTGGGCCACCAATTTCACCGGACCGACGCCCAACCGGTCGAGCACGGCCGCCAGATCGTCGGCCATGTCGTTCTTCAGGTAACGCGACCGCGGCGCCGAACTCCAACCGGCGCCGCGCAAGTCGGGACACAGCACGCGGTACCCGTCGGCGGCCAGCGGCCCGATCAATTCGTGCCACTCCCACCAGTTTTCCGGGAAGCCGTGCACCAGCATCACCGGCGGCCCGTCCGCGGGTCCGGCGTCAGCGACGTGAATCGTCACGCCATCGCCGAGATCGATGTACGTGTGATCGACACCGTCGAGGTCGGGCATCTGCACCATGACTTGCAACGTAGCCCATCAGCGCCGGGAATCCCCCACCTCTGCGATGGCTATTCTTAACCTGCACAGTCACCGTTACTGTGCACCGAAAGGACCTATCGGTGACGAACGATCCGCACAATTTCGGCCAGCGACCGCCACCGTACGGTCCGCCACCGCCGGGCCCGTGGCCGCCTGGACCAGGCCAGTGGGTCCCGCCCAACCCTCCCTGGAATGCGCCGCCCCCGCCGCCACCACGCCGGTCGCGGCCTGCGTTCGTCATCGGCGCCATTGCCGGTGTGCTCGTCCTCGTCGCCGCAGGGGTCACCGTGGGCATGAGATTGACCCGCGGCGATGCCGACTCGCCGACCGCACAGCGCAGCCCGTCGAGCAGCTCGGTCCCGCTCACGTCGCCGCCGAAAATCATTCGCGTGCTCCCTGCGCAGGTGCTGCCCAGCGACGATCAGGTCAGGCAGGCCACTTTGATTCAGGTCAGCGGGGAGGGTGACATTGGGACGGTCGTCGGCCCGGACCTTGACACGCAACCCCGCGACTGCACGCTGGTCAACGGACCGATGGCGACATCGGCGGTCGGGCAGGCGATTTCGGTGGCATATCACAACTACACCGAGCGGCCGGGCCCCGACTTCGGGGTGACTGCGTGGGCGTTTGTCGCGGTGTTCGACACCGCCGACGCCGCCGCCGGCGCGCTGGCGAAGGTCACCCACGATGTGCAGAGCTGCACGGGGACCTACACCGACCTAGCCGGCCGTACGTCCGATGCACCGCCGCCAATGTGGACTGTCTCGGCCGTCAAAGTCGGCGACAGTCAAATCTCCTGGAACAATACGAACCAGCCGGACAGCACACATTGGGTGTGCGGCAAGGCAGTTCGTGTGCAAACGAACGTATTGGTCACCGCAATGCTTTGCAACCAAAACCCTGCCGACGGTCCGGTCAAAATCATCGATGCCGTGATGGACAACGTCAACGCACATAAGTGACCGCCGCGAGCGGCCGGCGTAGGCGCGCCGCTCAGGCTGCGACGAGTTCGCGTTCCTTGGGCTTCACGTCGCCGCGATCCTTCGGCGGCAGAGCCAGCTTCAGGATCTTGCGCACGACGGTGCCGAACTGCTTGGGCAGCGAACCCGCGTTGTACGGGATGCCGTAGCGCTTGCAGATCTCCTGCACCTCGGACGCGATCTCGGCGTACCGGTGCGCAGGCATGTCCGGGAACAGGTGGTGCTCGATCTGGTGCGACAGGTGGCCGGACAGGATGTGGAACAGCCTGCCGCCGGTCAGGTTTGCCGAACCCAGAACCTGCCGGAAATACCACATGCCGCGGGATTCGCCTTGGGTTTCCTCGACCGTGAATTCCTGTGTGCCATCAGGGAAGTGGCCGCAGAAGATGATCATGTACGACCACACATTGCGCATCAGGTTCGCTGTCAGGTTACCGGTGAACACGAACGGGGCGAACGGCCCGGCCAGCAGCGGGAAGGCGACATAGTCCTTGAGCACCTGCTTGCGGGTCTTGCGCCAAATCTCCTGCAGAACCTCGCGCTTGTCGGCCAGTCGAATCTCGCCGGAAGTGATGCGCTCACTTTCCATTTCGTGCAGCGCGACACCGTACTGGAAGAACACCATCAGCAGAAACGCGTAGACCGGGTTGCCCAAGAAGTAGGGCCGCCACGGCTGGTCCTCGCTCATCCGCAGGATGCCGTAGCCGATGTCGCGGTCCATACCCACGATGTTGGTGTGGGTGTGGTGCATGTAGTTGTGCGAGTGCCGCCACTGGTCAGCCGGGCAGGCGGTGTCCCATTCGAACTCCTGGCCACGGATCGACGGGTCACGCATCCAGTCGTACTGGCCGTGCATGATGTTGTGGCCAATCTCCATGTTGTCCAGGATCTTTGAGATCCCCAGCATGGCGGTACCGGCCAGCCAGGCCGGCGGCAAGATGCCGGCCATCAGCAGCGCACGGCCACCGACTTCGAGCGTGCGTTGCGTCTTGATGACGCGGCGGATGTAGTCGGCGTCGCGCTGGCCGAGGTCGGCCATCACGCGTTCCTTGATTGCGTCGAGTTCGGCGCCGAACGCGTCGGCCTGCTCTGGCGTCAGGGTGATCTTGGGCTGAGTCATGTCTTTTCCTTTACTCGTTCGCCGCGACTGTGAAATTCACTACGCGACACGCCGTTCGGCCGTCGCGGGATTCACACTCGCGGACAGTTGTGGGTCTACAGCGCGATGTCGACGTCGCCGACGGGGACGGACACGCAGATCTGCACGTCCTCGCCGGGAGTGGTCGACACCGCACCGCTGGTCAGGTTGCGCACGACACCGCTGGTCTTGCGGCGGGTGCAGGTGTGGCAGATGCCCATCCGGCATCCGTTGGCGGGGTTCAACCCGGCCGACTCCGCCTGCTCGAGCAGCGAGCGGCCGTCGTCGGTCACCTCGATAGCGCTGTCCGCGAACGTGACTCGTCCGCCGGACGGTGTCGCCGGAATGTCCAGCGCAGGCGGGACGAAGCTCTCCGACCGCGCATCCGGGCAGTGCTCGCGGACGGCGTCGACCAAAGCGGCCGGGCCGCAAACGAATACCGCGTCGGGCTTGGGCATGGCCACCACCAGGTGCTCGCCGTCGAACCGGCCGACGAGGTCGCCCCCGGCCGATCGGGTGTAGCCGTGCAGCACCCGGACACCGGGCATCGCGGCCAACTCGGCGTGGTAGCAGGCCTCGGCACGGCTGCGGGCGTAGTGCACGAACGCGATCTCGCCGGCGTGGCCTTCGTCGACCAGGGTGCGCAGCATCGCCATAACGGGGGTGATCCCGCTACCGCCCGAGACGAACAGGATGCGACGCGGTCGCCGCGCCGGGAGAACGAAGTCGCCGCCCACGCCGGTGAGCCCCACGACCATGCCGGGTCGGGCGTGCTCGCGCAGGTAGGTCGAGACCAACCCGCCGTCGTGCTGACCGATGGTCAGCTCGAGGTGCTCAGCGCCTTCGGCGTTGGCCGGCGAGTAGCACCGGGTGTGCCGGCGACCGTCGATCTCGACGGCGAGGTTGACGTATTGCCCGGCCACCACGGTGTCGGTGAACGCTTGATTCGGTACCAACATCAGGGTGACGCTGCGCGGGGTGTGCCGTCGCACGTCGACCACCTTGGCGCGGCCCTCGGCCCGCGTCCACGCGGGGTCTACCACCTCGGTGTACCGGTCGACGCCATGCGGACCAGTCAGCAGGTTCACGAGGTCGGAACCCAGCACCCGCTGCGTCAAAGTTTGAGTGAACATGTGTATACCGTGCGCCTACCTTCCCCAGTTCGTCAAGGGTTTACCCTGGTCTGTGTTAGGCTTCACACAGTGAACAGTCGTGCGCCTAGCTCACGGCCGCACCGATCGACTCGCGGCCGCAGCCGCGAAGGACCCTCCCGCGAGGAACGCAAAGAAGCGACCCGGCGGGCCATTGTCGCTGCGGCGCTGAAGCTTCTCGACGAGCGCAGCTTCAGCGGCCTGAGCCTGCGCGAGGTCACCCGCGAGGCGGGCATCGTCCCCGGGGCGTTCTACCGTCACTTCGAGTCGATGGAAGCCCTCGGGCTGGTCCTGATCGACGAGTCATTCCGGACCCTGCGCGACATGCTGCGCGGCGCCCGGGCCGGCAAGCTGGACCCCAGCCGGGTGATCGAGTCGTCGGTCGAGATCGTCGTCGCCAGCGTCACCGAGCGCCGCGAGCACTGGCGCTTCATCGGACGCGAGCGCTCCAGCGGCGTGACCGTGCTGCGGTACGCCATTCGCACGGAGTTCCGGCTCGTCACGTCCGAGTTGGCCACCGACCTCGCACGCTTTCCGGGCCTGAACACCTGGAGCACCGACGACCTCAACATACTGGCGCAGCTGTTCGTGAACTCGATGATCGTGATCGCCGAGGCGCTCGAGGACGCGCAGAGCCCCGAGGCGATCGACGAGATCCGCCAGACCGCGGTCAAGCAGCTACGGATGATCGTCATCGGAATAACCGGCTGGCGCAGCAAACCGTAAGCGCCCGGTGTGAATCTCGCGCCATGATGGAGCAATGGGCACCAGGATGCGAGACCTGCTCGGCGGCGCGTTGGGATCGCTGCGCTACGAACCTACCGAGAAGCGGCTCCGGATGTATCTGGACGGCGAGCTGGTAGCCGACACCGTCGACGGGTTGCTGGTGTGGGAGCCGCGGCGGGTGGTCCCGACCTATGCGATACCCGAGGCCGACTTTGCAGCGCGGCTGGCATCGGCGGGCCGAGTCGACGACGTTTCCGGCCTGCCGGTGCTGGTGCCGACGAATCCCTTTGCCGCGCATAGCTGTACCGGTGAGATGTTTGACGTCATCGTGGGCGGGCGGCGGTGCCCGTCGGCGGCATTCCGACCGGACGACCCGGACCTGGCCGGCCATCTGAGCGTCGACTTCAGCGCCTTCGACTGGCGCGAGGAAGACGAGCCGATCGTTTCGCACCCACATGACGCGTTCAAGCGCATCGACATCCTCGCCAGTAGCCGCCACGTCCGGATCGAGGCGGACGGGCGAGTGCTGGCCGAGTCGTCGCGGCCGCTGCTGCTGTTCGAAACCGCGCTGCCGACCCGGTTTTACCTGCCGCCCGACGACGTGGCCGTCGACCTCCAGCCGAGCGACACCGTCAGCGACTGCGCCTACAAGGGCCGTGCGTCGTACTTCTCGGTACCGGATGGACCCGCCGACATCGCGTGGACCTACCGCGATCCGCTGCGCGAGGCGCTGCCCATCCGGGATCACATCGCGTTCTTCAACGAACGGGTCGACGTCATCGTCGACGGCCAACCCCGGCCGCGCCCGGTCACGCCTTTTTCGGACTGACCGCTGTAGCGGCGCTCGTCACCCGAAGAGGGAGTCGCCGTCTTCGGGCGTCCCGCTGATCTGACCGCGATGGATGTGGGTGGGGCGCTCGTCAGGCGGGTCCGCATCCTCCAACACGTCGGGTTCCTCTTCGGCGAGCCGCTGGTCGAGGGATTCACCCTCGCGCTCTTCGCGCGGCGTCATCCCGAACTTGTCGGCCTCGCTCCAGCCGTCCGGCGCATTGACGACAGTGTCGCCGTCGTGGTTGCGGACCTCGTCGGAGTCGGTCGACTCGAACGGGTCCAGGGTCTGGTCGTCAGGCATGCCCAATCGGTTGCCCTGGGGCTCCGACGGCTAAACACCTGGTCGCCGCGGCATCGCAATATGGGGCAATCGCCCGATGCGCAACACCCGCCGCCGAGTTCACGATGAGAGCAAACTCGGCTGAAGGGGTCGCAACAATGAAGCGAACGCTGATCGCCTTGGTGGGCGTGGCTCTTCTCGGCTCTGGCGGATTGCTGTCGGGCGCAGGCGCGGCTCACGCCGACACGATGGAGCCACACCGCTGGTGCCCGGGCAATCCCAAGAACATGCCTTACGTCGTGAATCAGTACATCGACTGGGACTGGAACGTCTGCCACACCTGGTACCCCACCAATTACGGAATGGGGAACGTCACGATGCAGGGCCGGCCGACCTCAATCTGGGATGGCGACAATCCGCCCGTCGAGGCGATCACCCGCCATCAGTGCCCACCGGTTGCCTTTATGTGCCCCTGAGCTTTTCGCGCGCTACCGCGGTTTTCGCCACATCGGCCACAGCGTCGGGCCGCCGCCCGGGACGACGATCTCGCCCGTCACCTCGAAGCCGAATCGCTGGTAGTAGGGCACGTTTTCGGCCTTGCTGGATTCCAGATACGCGGGCGCGTGTTCGGCGTCGACGCGGTCGAGGCGTGACTGCATCAGCGCCTGCCCGTAGCCTTTGCCGCGGACCGAGGTGTCGCTGCCGATCACCGCCAGATACCAGTGCGGCTCCTCGGGGTGCTGCGCCTTCATCTGCTCGAGGAGTGCGCCGAGCTTGCGGCCGGTCGTTAGCCGCGGTCCGAATCCGAGGAGGAACGACGGCAGCATCATCA
>DATNFI010000027.1:0-10574 GCA_035606475.1 Mycobacterium sp.
TGTCGAACTTCATCATGGCGGGCGCGGCACTGTACTTCTGCCCGAAGTACGCCAGCACCAACTGAGATCTCAGCGCTGCCGCGCGAAGAATGCCTCCAACGGCGCGGCGCACTCCGCGGCCAGCACTCCCCCTCGGACGTCGGGACGATGCGTCAACCGACGATCACGCACGACGTCCCACAGCGAGCCGACCGCCCCGGTCTTGGGCTCCCACGCACCGAACACCAGCCGCGACACCCGCGCCATCACCAGCGCACCGGCGCACATCGTGCACGGCTCGAGGGTGACGGCCAGCGTCGCGCCTTCCAGCCGCCAGCCGTCGCCCAGCACCCGGGCGGCCTCGCGAATGGCCAGGATTTCGGCGTGTGCGGTCGGATCGCCCAGCGCCTCTCGGGCGTTGACCGCGCGGGCCAGCTCGGTGCCGTCGGCCGCGACGACCACCGCACCCACCGGCACGTCACGCGGACCCGCCGTCGCGGCAACCGCCAGCGCGGCGCGGATCAGGTCTTCGTCCGATCTCACCGATTGAGTTTGTCGAGCACCGACGACAGCTCATCGGCGAAGCCCATCTCGCGGGCAATGCGGCCCAGCTGCTCGTCGGCGTAGAGGTCGGTCTCGTCGAGGATCACGCTGAGCACCGCCTCGGGCAGGCCCACGTCGGACAGCAACCCGAGATCGCCCTCGGCGAACGGGTCGGCGTCTTCGAGTTCGTCCTGCTCGATGTCGGCATCGAGGTTGTCCAGCACTTCTTCGGCGATGTCGTACTCCAGGGCCGCAGTTGCGTCCGACAGCAGCAAACGCGTTCCCGACGGCGCCGGCCGCACGATCACGAAAAAATCGTCGTCGACGTCGAGGAGGCCGAAAACCGCCCCGGCGCTGCGCAACTCGCGCAGCTCGGTCTCGGCTTCGGACAAACTGACCAAAACCTTGGGTCCCATCGCTGAGCAACGCCATTTGCCGTCTTCGCGCACGACAGCCACACCGAATCCGTCCGGCGTATCGGCCTGCGCAGACGCCCGCTGTGCTCCCATGGGCGCCTACGCTAGTCGCGCGGAAGCCGGTTGACCAGCACATGACCAGCAAACCGGTGTCGCGTCCGCAGCCAGATGTGCCAACCTTGACACCGTGGCGAAGACACCGGTGTGCGTGCTGGGACTGGGACTGATCGGCGGTTCGCTGCTGCGCGCCGCCACCGAGGCCGGTCGAGAAGCCTTCGGCTACAACCGCTCGGTCGAAGGTGCCCAGGCCGCCCGCTTCGACGGGTTCGAGGCCTCCACGGATCTGACCGAGGTGCTGAGCCACGCCGCGGATGTCGGCGCGCTGATCGTGCTGGCGGTGCCGATGCCGGCGTTACCGATCCTGCTCAGCCACATCGGCCAAACGGCACCGGACTGCCCGCTCACCGACGTCACCAGCGTCAAGGTCGCGGTGCTCGACGAGGTCATCGCCGCGGGCCTGCAGGCGCGCTTCGTCGGCGGTCATCCGATGACGGGCACCACGCACTCGGGCTGGGCGGCCGGGCATGCCCGGCTCTTCGGCGGAGCCCCGTGGGTGATCAGCGTCGACGACCACGTGGACCCGGTCGTGTGGTCGACGGTGCTGCAGTTGGCGCTGGATTGCGGGTCGGTCGTGGTGCCGGCCAGGTCCGACGAGCACGACGCCGCCGCCGCGGCCATCTCGCACCTGCCGCACTTGCTGGCCGAGGCCTTGGCGGTGACGGCGGGAGAGGTGCCGCTGGCGTTCGCCCTGGCCGCGGGCTCGTTCCGGGACGGCACCCGGGTCGCCGGCAGCGCGCCGGATCTGGTGCGGGCCATGTGCGAAGCCAACGCGGCCCAACTGCTGCCGCGAGTGGACCGGGCCATCGAACTACTCACCGAAGCACGAAAGTCGCTGGCGCACAACAACTCCGTTGCCGACCTCGTCGACAGCGGGCATGCCGCCCGGGCACGCTACGACAGCTTCTCGCGGCCGGAGATCGTCGGTGTGTTCGTCGGCGCCGACAATTGGCGCGGTGAGTTGGCGGCCGCCGGGCGCGCCGGCGGGGTGATCAGATCCGCTCTGCCAACCCTGGGTAGTCCACGATGAACCCGTCGGCGTCGACGGTCAGCGTGGTGTCGGACACCGGTGAGTGCACTTTCATACCGTCGCCGATATTGCTGTAGCTGACCGACGCCGCGGCCACGCTCATGTCCGGCAGATTCACGTAGACCGTCGGCACGGTGATCGAGTCCGCATGTTCGTGGAGTCCGGTCCGGCGGATCGGCAGCGTGTTGAAGAACGGGCTGTACACCACGTCGACGTCCAGGGCGCCTTCATAGGCCGCGCGCACGTCGCCCTGGTGGTCGGTGATCATCCAGACGTTCTCGTCGTCACGGGCGACGACGAGTTGTCGCTCCCGTTCGGCCAGCGTGGCGGTCATGCCGAGTCGCTTGGTCGCGCCGGTTTCGTCGGTCAGCAGATCGTAGTAGGCAGCGAACGCCGGGTTGGTGTCGGTCTCGGCGGCGACGATGCGGCCGTTGGCCTTGATTCGCTTGCCGGACAACTGCACCCGCACCGATTCCATCCGCCGGTGATCCTGTGAGCGCCAGGTCAGGATCGTCGACCACGCGTTGCTCGTCGGGTCTGACGGGGTTTGGCTCACGCGTCTACGTTAGGCGACGGCCCAACAGATATCGACGTCTGGTGGTCTGGCCGTCGGCGCAGTCGCCCGGTACCCGGCACCGACGCCCACACCGCGAATGCCAGCACACCATCGAGGATCAGCGCCAGCGCCGCGACCATCAGCGCACCGACCAGCGCGATGTGGAACTGGCGGACCTTGATGCCGTCGATCAGGTATCGCCCCAGCCCGCCGAGGCTCGCGTAGGCGGCCACCGTCGCCGTCGCAACGACTTGCAGCGTCGCGGTCCGCAATCCGCCCAGGATCAGCGGCAGCGCGTTGGGCACCTCGACCCGAAACAACACCCGCAGCTCGCTCATGCCCATCGAGCGTGCGGCGTCGACCACCGTGCGGTCCACCGCCGACACCCCGGCGTACGTGCCGGCCAGCAGCGGTGGGATCCCGAGCAGCATCAGCGCCACGATCGGCGGTATCAGCCCCAGACCCCACAGCAGCACGGCCAGCAGCAGCACACCCAGCGTCGGCAACGCGCGCAGCGCATTGACCAGACTGACCACCACCAGTGTGCCGCGCCGAGTGTGCCCGACCGCCAGCCCGAGCGGGACGGCAACCAGCGCCGAGAACGCCACCGCCGCGGCGGTGTACTCCAGATGCTCCAGCGTCCGCTGCGCCAGGCCGACCGGCCCGAACCAATTGTCGGCAGTGAACAGGTAGGACAGCGCTTGCGCCAGGAAGTTCATCGCGAGCCACCCACGTCAACCCCGCCCCCAGGCGCTTTCAGCAACCGTCGACTCGGCCGCGACACCCGCTCCCACGGTGTGGCGAGCCGGCCGGCCAACATCAGCGCGACGTCGATCACCACCGCCAGCACGAAGATCGCGATGATGCCGCCCACGATCTGGTCGCTCTTGTTGGCCTGATAGCCCTCGGTGAACCAGGTTCCCAGACCGCCGATACCGATGACCGCACCCACCGACACCATCGAGATGTTGGTGACGACCACCACCCGTAAACCCGCGACCAGCACCGGAATGGCCAGCGGCAGATCGACTTTCAGCATCCGCGCGAGCGAATGGTATCCGACGGCACTGGCGGCGTCGCGCACCTGCCACGGCACCGCATCCAGCGCCTCGAAGATCGCGCGCACCAGCAACGCCGAAGTGTAAAGCGTCAGCGCGACAACGACATTGGCTTCGTCGAGGATCCGGGTCGGAATGATCAACGGCAGGACCACGAACAGCGCCAGCGACGGAATGGTGAACACCGCGCTGGCGGCCACCGTGGTGAACCGCCGCAGCACCGGGATCCGCCACGTCAGCACACCCCAGGGCAGTGCGAGCACCAAGCCCGCCAGCACCGGCACCAGCGACAGCCGCAGGTGGATCACGGTCAGCGCCCAAGCGGTGGGAAGATGATGCAGCAGATAGTGCACGGCTAGTCCCGCCGGTGAGAATCCAACGCGGCCAACACATCCCCGGCACGTACTCCGCCGCTGACCTTGCCCGCCTCGTCGACGGCCACGCCCATCGCCGCCGGTGACGACAGCGCGGCGTCCAGCGCCTGGCTCAGGTTGGCGCCGGGCCGGAACACCGCACCCACCGCCGTCACGCTGTCGGCCAGCGACGCGCCGCCGCGGTGCTTGCGCACGCCGTTCACGTCGATCCAGCCCAACGGCGCGCCATCGGGATTGACCACCAGCGCCCAGCCGTCGCGCAGCCACTCCTCACTGACCGCGGCCGGATCGGTGATGACGGGGATGTCATGCAGCGGAAGGTTTGTCGCGCCAAGGAACTGCAACCAGCGGTACCCGCGGCCGGCGCCGATCATCCTGGATACGAAGTCGTTGGCCGGACGCGACAACAGCCGGGCCGGCTCGTCGTATTGCTGCAGCACGCCGCCCCGGCCGAACACCGCGACCCGGTCGGCCAGCCGGATCGCCTCGTCGATGTCGTGTGTGACGAACACGATGGTCTTGTGCAATTCGGCTTGCAGTCGCAGGATTTCGCGCTGTAGCTCGTGCCGGACGATCGGGTCGACGGCTGAAAACGGCTCGTCCATCAGCAGAATCGGTGGATCAGCAGCCAGCGCGCGTGCCACGCCGACGCGCTGCTGCTCGCCGCCGGACAGCTGCGCCGGATAGCGTTCGCCCAGCTTGGCATCCAGGCCCACCCGCTCTAGCACGGCGTACGCGGACTTGCGCGCGGCCCGACGTGACTGGCCTTTGAGCACCGGAACGGTTGCGACGTTGTCGATCACCCGCTGGTGCGGCATCAGCCCGGCGCCTTGGATCACGTAGCCGATGCCGAGGCGCAGTCGCACCGGATCGACGCCCGCGACGTCGGCGCCGTCCACCACAACGGTCCCCGATGACGGCTCGGCCATCCGATTGATCATCCGCATCGACGTGGTCTTGCCACATCCGGACGGGCCGACGAACACCGTCAGCGTTCCCGGCGGCACGTCCAGATTCAGCCGGTCGACGGCGACGGTGCCGTCGTCGTAGACCTTGTGGACGTCGTGGAAACTGATCACTGTCCGCCCTCGATTGGATGGTCGAAGTTGTTGTCACGCAGCCATTTCCGAGCGGCCTGATCGGGGTCGACACCACCGTTGCCCGTCACCGAGGCATTGAGGTTGGCCATTTCTCGGCTGGTCAGCTTGGCCGATACCGCGTCGAGTACCTTCGTGAGCCGATCCGACTTCTTCTGCGAATTCACCAGCGGGACGATGTTGCCGGCCAGAAAGTTGTGTAGTGGATCGTCAAGGGCAACCAGGTTGCCCTGCAGGATCGCAGGCGAGGTACTGAAGATGTTGGCCGCGTTGACCTTCCCTTCGGTCAGGGTGCGCACGGTGACGGCACCTCCGTCGTCACTGATTGCCACGAAGTTGCCCGGCGAAACGTTCAGTCCGTAGCGCTGTTGCAGTCCTTTCAGCCCCGAGGGCCGCACCAGGAAATCCGACGGAGCAGCGAACTTCACCTCGGCCGAATGCGGGGCGAGGTCGGCGATCGTCTTGAGGTGCCATTTGGCGGCGGTGCCGGTGGTGACGGTGACGGTATCGGTGTCGCACGCCGGCGACGGGGCCAGGAGCGACAGATCCGGCGGCAGGCGCCGGCTCAACTCCCGTTCGACGTCGTCGAGCATCGTCGCGGGGGAGTCGGGCTCCAGGTAGAGCAACAGGTTGCCGACGTATTCGGGTACCAGATCGATCGAATGATCCTTCAGCGCAGGGATATACGTCTCCCGGCTACCGATACCCATCTGGCGCCCGACGCTGAAATCGTTGGCCTGCAACGCTTGTGCGTAGATCTCGGCGACGATCTTGGACTCCGGAAACCCGGCCGACCCGACGACGATCGAGTTGGGATCGTTCGATGCCCCGCCCAGCGGGTTGGAGCTGCCACAGGCCGTCGCGGCCAGGCACACGGTGGTCAGCCACACCACGACGCGGTGTCCGCGCCGTCGCCGCATGCTCATAGCAACCGACACTAATGCCCGTTTCCGACTGGTTTGGTTCCGTTTGTTCCGCCAACGGGTAAAGATGGCACCATGAGCAGCGAGCCGCCTGTATCACCCGAAGAGCCGCCGGTGTCGTCGACACCGGTCCCGGAGCCCCTGCCGCCACCCGTGACGGCGGTCAAATTCACGCGGACTGCCAGCGTGTGGTCCGCATTGATCGTGGGCTTCCTGATCCTGATCGTCCTGCTGGTCTTCATCGTCCAGAACCTGTCCGAACAACAGGTCAACTTTTTCGCCTGGCACCTGTCCCTGCCGCAAGGCGTGTTGCTCTTGCTGGCAGCGATTGCCGGCGGGCTGGTCACGGTGCTGGCCGGCACCGCGCGGATTTTCCAGCTACGCCGCGCCGCGAAGAAGAACCTCCTCGCCGCCGGCCGGTAGTTACGCCCGACGCTGCGCAACTTGCCTGCGAGCGTGCGGAGAATGCCGCCCATTGCGGCGTGTCCGTGTACAAACACGCACGCTCGCGGAACGCTTTTACGCCCCGCGCAGTTCGGCCAGGCCCGTAGCGATCAACGGCGCCACCGTTTCGCCGACCCGGTCGGAGGCGTCGACACCGTCGGCGCCACCGGACATCCGCCTGCGGAAGTCGATGCCGGCCGCGATGATGGCCAACTTGAAATAGGCCAGCCCCATGTAGAAGTTCCAGTGCGCCAACGGTTGTCCGGAGATCGCCGAATACTTGTGGGCCAACTCGTCGGCGACCGGTAATTGCGGCGAGGTCCACGCCGCGTGTGCGTTGATGATCAGGTCGAGCGAGGGATCCCGATACACACACATCAGTGCCGCGTCGCTGAGCGGGTCACCCAGTGTGGAGAGTTCCCAGTCGACGACGGCGCGCACCTGGGTCGGGTCGTCGGCGTCCAGGATGGTGTTGTCGATCCGGTAGTCGCCGTGCACGATCGACGTTCGGCTCTGTTCGGGCATGGCGTCCTGCAGTGCCGTATGCAGCCGCGCGACGTCGGCGTCGCGGGCGTCGTCGGGCAGGTGCACGTGCTCCCACTGCGAGCCCCAGCGCCGGACCTGGCGTTCCAGATATCCGCTGGGCTTACCGAAGTCGGCAAGACCGACCGCTTCGGGGTCGACGGCGTGCAGGTCGGCCAGCACCTTGATCAGCGCGTCGACGCAGCCGTCGATGACCTGCTGGTCGCCCAGCGCCTCCAGCTCGGTCCGGCTGCGCACCACCTGCCCGGCAACGTATTCGACCATCTGGAACGGCGCGCCGAGCACCGAGTCGTCGTTGCACAGCGTGACCGCCCGGGCCACCGGAACGTCGGTGTCGGCCAGGCCGGCGACCACGGTGTACTCCCGCGCCATGTCATGTGCCGAGGGAGTCAGCCCGTGCAGCGGTGGGCGGCGCAGTACCCATTTCGACGAGTCATCGGCCACCAGGAAGGTCAGGTTGGAGCGGCCTCCGGAGATCAGCTGCGCGGTCAGCTCACCGTCGCGGGCGACGCCGGCGGATCGCAGGTGCTTGTCCAGCGCGGAGAGGTCGAGCCCGTCAAGAGTCACGGGTTCTGTTTATCAGTGCTGGTTCGTCGGTTCCTCGGCAGCAGGTCCCAGACGTGTTCGGTGCCGTTGACCGCCACCACGCTGGCCTGACCGGACCGGGAGAACAGCAGCCGGGTCACCGAGACGTAGTCGATCGGGAACGACAGGATCCGCCTGGTGCCCAGGATCTCGTGCAGCACCACGTTGATCACCCCGCCGTGGCTGAACACCACCACGGTGTCGTCGTGCTCGGCGGCGGCGGCGACATTGTCGACGGCGTCCCGCACCCGCGCGCGAAACGCGTCCTCGTCGACCGCGCTCGGGAGGTGCCCCTGCGCCATCCGCGCCCACTCCTGTGGATTCTCGGCCCGGATCTCTTCGATCGGGATGTAGACCGGCAGCTCGCGGTCGTATTCGGCGAAGCGGTCGTCGATTTCGATGTCGAGCCCGCGCGCCGCGGCGACCGGCTCCGCGGTCTGGACCGCGCGGCGCTGCGGGCTGCTGATCACCCGGGTGATCGGGAACCGGGCGAGCGCCTCGGGCAGGCGCGCTACTTGTTCGCGTCCCTCGTCGCTCAGATCTGGGTCAGCTCCCTGCCCGGGTTCGCTGCGGAGCGGCAACGCGTGCCGGATCAGAAGCAACTGCATCCGGACAGCCTTCCACGGGCCTCGGACCCCTTGCGACGCCGCCGGAGAATGCTATTCTCCGTTTGGAGATTGGGGTGTGCAGATGTTGGACGCAGAGGTCCTTGGCCGCTGGCTGGACGTGAACGGCGCTCCCGGCGATGGCGAGACGCCGCGGCTCGAGACGTTGTCCGGTGGTTCGCAGAACAACCTGTACGTGATTCATCGCGGCGACCAGCGCATGGTGCTGCGCATGCCGGGCGATCGCGCCGACGCCGCCCGCATCGACGGGTTGTTGCGCGAGATCCGGCTGGTTCGCGCGTTGGGCGGCACCGACGTTCCGCACGCCGAGTTGATCGCGGGCGACGACGGGGGCGAGCTGTTCGGTAAGCCGTTCTACGTGATGCAGGCGATCGATGGATGGAGCCCAATGGACGGCGGCTGGGAGGCGCCGTTCGACGACGACCTCGACGCGCGCCGCGGGCTGGCGTTTCAACTCGTCGAGGGCGCGGCCAAGCTGGGCCGAGTGGACTGGCAGGCACAGGGTTTGGCGGGCTTCGGCCGACCGGACGGATTCCACGAGCGTCAGGTCGACCGGTGGCTGGCCTTCCTGGACAGCTACCGGGTGCGCGAGCTGCCCGGTCTACACGAGGCCGCGGATTGGTTGCGCGCCAACCGGCCCGCCCACTACAAGCCGGGCATCATGCACGGCGACTACCAGTTCGCCAACGTGATGTTCGCCCACGGCGGGCCGGCCCGGCTGGCCGCGATCGTGGACTGGGAGATGACCACCATCGGTGATCCGCTGCTGGACCTGGCCTGGTGCCTGCTGGGCTACGACGGCGAAAACCCCAAGGAAGACGGCTTTTATCTCGACATGACGGGGATGCCGACGCGCAGCGAGTTGCTCGAGCGCTATGAGCAGGTCAGCGGCTTGTCCACCGAGCACATCGACTACTACCTGGTGCTGGCCAACTGGAAGCTCGGCATCGTGCTGGAAAAGACCTACGCTGCCGGTGTGCGCAGCGGCAAGGTCGACCCGAAGATCCAGGACGCGTTCGGGGCGATGGTCCCGCAGCTGATCGCCACTGCCGCGAGATTGGCCGGGTCGCTCAAATGAGTTACGCCGAGCAGCTTTTCGACCTGACCGGCCAGACGATTCTGATCACCGGCGGCAGCCGCGGGCTGGGCCGCGAGATGGCGTTCGGCGTCGCCCGCTGCGGTGCGGACGTGGTGATCGCCAGCCGGAAGATGGAGAACTGCGTCGCCGTCGCCGAGCAGATCGAGAGCCAGACGGGTCGCACGGCGATGCCGTATCAGGTGCACGTCGGTCGATGGGATCAACTCGACGGCCTCGTCGACGCGGTCTACGACCGATTCGGCAAGGTCGACACGTTGATCAACAACGCGGGCATGTCGCCGGTCTACGACAAGCTCACCGACGTCACCGAGAAGCTGTTCGACGCGGTGGTAAACCTCAACCTCAAGGGCCCGTTCCGGTTGTCCGCGTTGGTCGGTGAGCGGATGGTGGCGGCCGGTCGCGGCTCGATCATCAACGTCAGCACGGCGGGCTCACTGCGACCGACGCCCGACATCATCCCGTACGCGTCGTCGAAGGCCGGCCTGAACGCGATGACCGAGGGCTTCGCCCGGGCGCTCGGACCGAAGGTCCGGGTCAACACGTTGATGGCCGGTCCCTTCCTCACCGACGTCAGCAAGTCGTGGCACATCGAGCAGGCCGCGCACAATCCGTTCGGCGGCCTGTCGTTGCAGCGGGCCGGCGACCCCACCGAAATCGTCGGCGCCGCTTTGTTTTTGGCGTCTGACGCGTCCAGCTTCACCACCGGCTCGATTCTGCGGGCCGACGGTGGGATTCCCTGACTCGAGCTAGGAGCACATGACATGGCGTGGGACTTCTCAACCGAACCCGAGTTCGCGAAGAAGCTCGACTGGATCCGCGAGTTCGTCCGCGACGAGGTCGAGCCGCTGGAGGTGCTGTTCCCCGGCTGCGAGTTCCTGCCGCTGAACGACCAGCGGCGCAAGATCGTCGACCCACTCAAACAGCAGGTCCGCGATCAGGGCCTGTGGGCGCCGCACCTCGGCCCGGAACTCGGCGGACAGGGCTTCGGCGCGGTCAAGCTGACGTTGATCAACGAAATCCTCGGCCGCAGCCCGTGGGCGCCCATCGTGTTCGGCACCCAGGCGCCCGACACCGGCAACGCCGAGATCATCGCCCGCTTCGGCACCCAGGAACAGAAGGACCGCTACCTGGCCGGCCTGCTGTCGGGCGAGATCTTCTCCTGCTTCTCGATGACCGAGCCGCAG
>DATNFI010000028.1:0-16690 GCA_035606475.1 Mycobacterium sp.
GTCGGGGTGCCGGCGAAGTACCGCTGCACCATCTCCACCGGGAACCGGTCGATGCCCGCCGGCACCGGGGTGTGGGTGGTGAAGACCGTGCTGGACCGCACCACGGTCAGAGCGGTGTCGAAATCCAAACCGGCGTCGACGAGTTCGCGGATCCGCTCGGCGCCCAGGAAGCCGGCGTGGCCCTCGTTCATGTGGAAAACTTCGGGCGTGGGCAGGCCTTCGATCGCGGTGTAGGCGCGAATGGCCCGCACGCCACCGACGCCGGCCAGGATCTCCTGCTGCATGCGGTGCTCCTGGTCGCCGCCGTAGAGGCGATCGGTGACCCCTCGCATGTCGTGCTCGTTTTCCGGGATGTCGGAATCCAGCAGCAGCAGCGGCACCCGACCGACCTGGGCGACCCAGATCCGCGCCCGCAGCGAGCTGGGTTCCGGCAGCGCCAACTCGACCAAGGCCGGCGCGCCCGAGCTGTCGGTGAGCAGGCGCAGCGGCAATCCCGCCGGATCGAGCGAGGGGTAGTCCTCGTGCTGCCAGCCGTCCGCGGTCAGCGATTGCCGGAAGTAGCCGGAGCGGTAGTACAGGCCGACCGCGATCAAAGGCAGCCCGAGGTCGGAGGCCGCCTTCAAGTGATCGCCGGCCAGGATTCCCAAACCGCCGGAGTAATTCGGCAGCACCTCGGCGACCCCGAACTCCATCGAGAAGTACGCGATGCCGTTGGGCATCGGGACGCCGTTGCTTTGTTGCTGCTGGTACCACTGCGGACGGCTCAGATAGTCGTTGAGTTCGCCGGCCAGATGATCGAGCCAGTCCAGGAAACCGCTGTCAAGGGCCAACGCGTCGAGCCGGGCCGGACTCACCGCGCCCAGCAGGGCGACCGGATCTCGTCCGCACTGCGCCCACAGCGCCGGGTCGATCGTCTCGAACAGATCCTGAGTCGGCTTGTCCCACGACCATCGCAAGTTGATCGACAACTGCTCCAGCGCCGCCAGGCGCTCCGGAAGGTGGGCACGGACCGTGAACCGACGAAGGGCTTTCACGCAGCACCACCTTACTGACGCGGATACAGGTTTCGCCTGCCGAACAGGCCGCGAACCCGACCTCAGGTGTGGGTCGACACTACGGTGGGTATTGGGCGCACAGGGCTTGTGCAGAAGAGCCGGTCGAAGACGCGCAGGTCTCGGCTCGACCGCGCCCAGGACGACAACCGACTAGCTCAGAAGGAGTAGCGGTGCCCGGTCGTGTCGAGATCGACGACGTCGCACCCGTCGTGTCATGCGGCGCCTACCCGGCCAAAGCCGTGGTGGACGAGGTGGTCCCGGTCCGCGCGGCGGTGTGGCGCGAGGGCCACGACGCGGTGGCGGCCACGCTGGTGGTGCGTTACCTGGGGCTCCGCTATCCCCAGATCGGCGAAACACGCCGGCTCAAGGCCACCCAGGCGCCGGCGGTCGCCCGGTCCGCAGTCGAACCGGGGGTCCGGGTCAAGCCGCTGCATGTGCCGATGAGTCCGGACGGCATGGAGCCGTATGTGTTCCATGGCGCGTTCACACCCGACCGCGTCGGGCTGTGGACCTACCGGGTCGACGGCTGGGGCGACCCGATCCACACCTGGCGGCACGCCGTCGAGGCCAAGCTGGACGCCGGCCAGGGCGAAAGCGAGCTGTCCAACGACCTGCTGGTCGGCGCGCATCTCATGGAGCGCGCCGCGACCGGTGTACCCCGCGCCCGGCGCGACCCGCTGCTCAAGGCCGCGGACGCGCTGCGCACACCCGGCGACCCGGTAACCCGTGCCGCGCTGGCGTTGACCACGGAGATCGACGAACTGTTGACCCAGTTTCCGCTACGCGAGGTGGTCACCCGCGGCGAGCAGTACGGGGTGTGGGTGGACCGGCCGCTGGCCCGCTTCGGATCGTGGTACGAGATGTTCCCCCGCTCGACCGGCGGCTGGGATGCCAAGGGCAATCCCGTGCACGGCACCTTCGGCACCGCCGCGCAGGATCTGCCGCGGATCGCGCAGATGGGCTTCGACGTGGTGTACCTGCCGCCGATCCACCCGATCGGCAAGGTGCACCGCAAGGGCCGCAACAACACCGCGACGGCCGCGCCCGGTGACGTCGGATCCCCGTGGGCGATCGGCAGCGACGAGGGCGGTCATGACGCCGTCCATCCGCAGCTGGGCACGATCGCCGACTTCGACAAGTTCGTCGCCGCCGTCGAAGACCTCGGCATGGAGGTGGCGCTGGACCTGGCCCTGCAGTGCGCGCCGGATCACCCGTGGGCCAAGAACCATCGCGAGTGGTTCACCGAGCTACCGGACGGCACCATCGCCTACGCCGAGAACCCGCCCAAGAAGTATCAGGACATCTACCCGATCAACTTCGACAACGATCCAGCCGGGTTGTACGACGAAGTGCTGCGTGTGGTGCGGTTCTGGATGGACCACGGCGTCAAGGTCTTTCGCGTCGATAACCCGCACACCAAGCCACCGAATTTCTGGGCCTGGCTGATCGCTCAGGCCAAAGCGGCCGATCCCGACGTGCTGTTCTTGTCCGAGGCGTTCACCCCGCCGGCCCGCCAATTCGGTTTGGCCAAGCTGGGATTCACCCAGTCCTATACGTATTTCACCTGGCGCACCGCGAAGTGGGAGCTCACCGAATTCGCCCAGCAGATACCCGCGGTCGCCGATTTCCGGCGGCCCAACCTGTTCGTGAACACCCCCGACATCTTGCACGCCAGCCTGCAACACAATGGACCGGGCATGTTCGCGATCCGGGCGGTCTTGGCGTCGACGATGAGCCCGACCTGGGGGGTGTACTCCGGCTACGAACTGTTCGAGGGCCGCGCAGTCGCCGAAGGCAGCGAGGAGTACCTCGACTCCGAGAAATACGAGCTGCGACCCCGCGACTACGCCGGGGCGCTGGCGGCCGGGCGATCACTCGAACCATTCATCGCGCGGCTCAACAACATTCGGCGGCTCCATCCCGCGTTGGCGCAACTGCGCAACATCACGTTCCACGCCATCGACAACGACGCGTTGATGGCCTACAGCAAGTTCGACCCGATCACCGGCGACTGCGTGCTGGTCGTCGTGACGCTCAACGCGTTCGGCCCGGAAGAAGCCACCTTGTGGTTGGACATGGGCGCATTGGGTATGGAACACCATGAGCGGTTTTGGGTCCGAGACGAGATCACCGGCGAGGAATACCAGTGGGGTGCAGCCAATTACATCCGCATCGATCCCGGCCATGCCGTGGCTCACGTGATCAACATGCCGCTCATCCCGTCCGAATCACGAATCAGGCTACTGCGCCGGAGGTGACGCCGCGATGAAGGCAGGAGACCAACTCGCCAGGGCCCGCCTGGCACCCGAGCCAGGCGACCTGGCCCGGTTGATCGCCGGCGAACACCACAACCCGCACGGCACCCTGGGCGCCCACGAATACGGCGACCACACCGTCATCCGCGCCTACCGCCCACACGCCGCCGAAGTGGTTGCCCTGGTCGGCGACGACCGATTCCCGTTGCAGCACATCGACTCCGGCCTGTTCGCCGTCGCGCTGCCGTTCGTCAACCTGATCGACTACCGCCTGCAGGTGCGCTACGACCACGGCGAACCGCGAATTGTCGCCGACGCCTACCGCTTCCTCCCGACGCTGGGCGAGGTCGACCTGCACTTGTTCAATGAGGGCCGCCACGAACGGCTTTGGGAAGCCCTTGGCGCGCATCCGCGTTCGTTCACCACCGCCGACGGCACCGTCGACGGAGTGTCCTTCGCGGTGTGGGCTCCCAATGCCAAGGGCGTCAGCCTGATCGCGGAGTTCAACGGCTGGAACGGCAACGAGGCGCCGATGCGGGTGCTCGGCTCGTCCGGGGTCTGGGAGTTGTTCTGGCCCGGGTTCCCTCGTGACGGCCTGTACAAGTTCCGCGTGCACGGCGCCGACGGTTCGGTCACCGACCGCGCCGATCCGATGGCGTTCGCGACCGAGGTGCCGCCCCAGACCGCGTCGAGGGTGAACGTGAGCACCTACCGCTGGCGCGACGAGACCTGGATGACGGCCCGCGCCCGGCGCAATCCCGTGTTCGAGCCGATGAGCACCTACGAGGTGCACCTGGGCTCGTGGCGGCCCGGCCTGTCGTACCGCGACCTCGCCCGCGAGCTGACGGACTATGTTCTGGCGCAAGGGTTTACCCATGTGGAGTTACTGCCGGTCGCCGAGCACCCGTTCGGCGGCTCGTGGGGGTACCAGGTCACGTCGTACTACGCGCCCTCGTCGCGGTTCGGCACGCCGGACGAATTGCGCGGGCTGATCGACGCGCTGCACCAGGCCGGCATCGGCGTGATTATCGACTGGGTGCCGGCCCACTTCCCCAAAGACGCCTGGGCGCTGGGTCGCTTCGACGGCACCCCGCTCTACGAACACTCCGACCCGCGTCGCGGCGAGCAACTCGATTGGGGCACATACGTCTTCGACTTCGGCCGTGCCGAAGTCCGCAACTTCCTGGTCGCCAACGCGCTGTATTGGCTCGAGCAGTACCACGTCGACGGCCTGCGGGTGGATGCCGTCGCATCGATGCTCTACCTGGACTATTCGCGGCCAGAAGGCGGTTGGACGCCGAATGTCCACGGTGGCCGGGAGAACCTCGAAGCCGTGCAGTTCCTGCAGGAGATGAATGCCACCGCGCACAAGGCCGCGCCCGGCATCGTCACCATTGCCGAGGAGTCGACATCATGGCCGGGCGTCACACGCCCGACCACCGTTGGCGGCCTTGGGTTCTCGATGAAATGGAACATGGGCTGGATGCACGACACGCTCGACTACATGGGTCGCGACCCGGTGTATCGCAGCTACCACCATCACGCGATCACGTTCTCGATGCTCTATGCCTACAGCGAGAACTTCGTCCTGCCGATCAGCCACGACGAGGTCGTGCACGGCAAGGGCACGCTGTGGGGCCGGATGCCCGGCAACGACCATGTGAAGGCGGCCGGGCTGCGCAGTCTGTTGGCTTACCAGTGGGCGCACCCGGGCAAGCAATTGCTGTTCATGGGTCAGGAATTCGGCCAGCGCGCCGAATGGTCAGAGGAACGCGGCCTCGACTGGTTCCAACTCGACGAGCACAGCTTCTCCAGCGGGATCTCGCGACTGGTGCGCGATCTCAACGACATCTACCGCACGTCGACGGCGCTGTGGAGTCAGGACATCAAGCCGGAGGGCTATTCCTGGATCGACGCCAACGACTCGGCCAACAACGTGTTGAGTTTCCTGCGCTACGGCAGCGACGGCTCGGTGATGGCGTGCGTGTTCAACTTCGCCGGCGCCGAACACAGCGGATACCGCCTCGGTCTGCCCGCCGCCGGACGGTGGCGCGAGGTGCTCAACACCGACGCCACCGTCTACAACGGCACCGGGATCGGCAACCTGGGTGGCGTCGATGCGACCACTCACCCGTGGCACGGTCGCCCGGCGTCGGCGGTGCTGGCGCTGCCACCCATGTCAGCGCTCTGGCTCGAACCCGAGTAGCCGGCCCGGCATTGAGCGCGAGCAGACGCAAAAGTCCCCGCACGCTCGGCGTGTCGGGGACTTTTGCGTCTGCTCACCACTGCTAGTACAACGCGTTAGCCAGGTTGCGCCGCCCGGCGATGACGTCCGGGTCGGCGGGATCGAACAACTCGAACAGCTCGATCAGGCGGGTGCGCACCGATGTCCGCTCGTCGTCGGATGTCCGCCGCACCAACGCGACCAGACGATCGAACGCGCCGGATACATCCTGGCTGAGAAGCTGCACGTCGGCCGCGGCGAACGCGGCCTCGATGTCGTCGGGAGCGGCGTCGGCGGCAGCGATCGCTTCCGGCCCGTGGGCGGTCGCGCGCATCAAGAACGCGATCTGGCGTACCGCGCCCTTGGCTTCAGCGTGGTTCGGGTCCTCATCGAGGATCGCCTGATACGAGTCGAGCGCCGCCCCGAGTTCGTTGTCCTCGAGCTGCCGGCGGGCCTGCGCGAGCGCGGGGTCCACTTGCTCGGGCTCGTCGGAATCGGTTGCACCACTGAGCTTTCCCGCGGTCGCCGAGAGCAGCGAGTCAATCCAGCGGCGCAACTGCTCCGGCGGCTGGGCGCCCTGGAAGCTGGACAACGGCTGTCCGGCGCCCAACGCCACGACAGTGGGGACCACCTCGACGCCGAAGATCTGCGCAACCCGGGGGGAGACATCGACGTTGACGCTGGCCAGCGCCCATTTACCGTTGTCGGCGGCGGCCAGGCCGGACAGAATATCGGCCAGTTGCAGGCAGACCTCGCTGCGCGGCGACCACAACAGCACGACCACCGGCACCTGGTTGGAACGCAGCAGAACTTCGTCTTCGAAGTTGGCCTCGTTGACCTCGACGCCCGCGGACGCTGAGGCGGGACCTTCCCCGCGGCTGTCGCCGCCGGCGGCAGGGGGTTGCTTAAGGGCGGACAGATCGACCGCGCCGGACAACGCAGGCCCGATCGGGGGGCGTGGACGGCTCACGTGATCAAGTCTGGCACGGCGGCGTCACGGCGTTTCATCCGGTTCAGACCGCCGTATGAGCAACATCACATCAACCGATGCCAACCCGCCGTCGGCACCCGTCCAGCAAACTTCTGGACGCCTGTCCAGCCACACCGGTCACAGACTGTACTGGCCGGTAACTAGCCGGCGCGCAAGATCAGGGCGTCGCCCTGACCACCCGCCCCGCACAGCGCAGCAACGCCGTAGCCAGACCCGCGACGGGCCAGTTCGAGCGCCACGTGCAGCGCGATGCGGGCGCCCGACATGCCAATCGGGTGGCCGATCGCGATGGCACCACCATTGACGTTGACGATCTCGGGGTCCACTCCGAGCTCCTGCATCGAGGCCAGCGCCACCGCGGAGAACGCCTCGTTGATCTCGATGACGTCGAGCTGGTCGACGGAGATGCCTTCACGCGCGATCGCCTTCTTGATTGCGTTCGCTGGCTGCGACTGCAGCGTCGAGTCCGGGCCGGCCACCACGCCGTGCGCGCCGATCTCGACCAGCCAGGTCAGGCCCAGCTCGATCGCCTTGTCCTTGTTCATCACAACGACCGCGGCGGCGCCGTCGGAGATCTGCGACGCCGACCCGGCGGTGATGGTGCCGTCCTTCCGGAATGCCGGCTTGAGCCCGGACAGCGACTCGGCGGTGGTGTTGGCCCGGATGCCCTCGTCCTCGGTGAACTGCAGCGGATCGCCCTTGCGCTGCGGGATGCTCACCGGCACCACCTCGTCGGCGAAAACGCCGTCCTTCCACGCCGCGGCGGCCTTCTGGTGCGACCGCGCCGCGTACTCGTCCTGCTGCAGCCGGGTGAACTTGTCGACGTCGTTGCGCTGCTCGGTGAGCGCGCCCATCGGTTGGTCGGTGAACACGTCGTGCAGGCCGTCGTAGGCCATGTGGTCGCGCACGGTGACGTCGCCGTACTTGTAGCCCGAGCGGCTGTCGATCAGCAGGTGCGGGGCCTTGGTCATGGACTCCTGGCCGCCGGCCACCACCACGTCGAACTCTCCGGCGCGAATGAGCTGGTCAGCCAGCGCGATGGCGTCGATGCCCGACAGACACATCTTGTTGATGGTCAAAGCCGGCACATCCCAACCGATACCGGCGTCGACGGCCGACTGACGGGCCGGCATCTGGCCGGCGCCCGCAGTGAGCACTTGGCCCATGATGACGTACTCGACCAACGAAGCCGGCACGTTCGCTTTCTCCAATGCACCCTTGATCGCGATGGCACCCAAATCACTGGCGCTGAAGTCCTTCAGCGAGCCCATCAACTTGCCGATCGGCGTCCGTGCTCCAGCAACGATCACCGATGTCGTCATGACTACCTCCACAGCGTGATTCGGGGACCGACCACAAAGATCGGGAGAAGCGGATTCTCATCGGTCAGGTTACCGTTACGTGATGACCACCGATCAAGTTGACACCCGTCGAGTACTGAGCACAGCACTGGTGACGGCGGTCGACCACGTGGGCATCGCGGTTCCTGACCTCGATGATGCGATCGCGTGGTACCACGACCATCTCGGGATGATCGTCCTGCATGAAGAGGTCAACGACGATCAGGGCATTCGCGAGGCGATGCTTTCGGTCCGCGGCGCCGCCGTCGGCAGCGCCCAGGTTCAGCTGATGGCCCCGATCGACGACTCGTCGCCCATCGCGAAATTCCTCGGCAAGCGTGGTCCTGGCATCCAACAGATCGCGTACCGGGTCAGCGATCTGGACGCCCTCACCGAGCGCCTGCGCGACCAGGACATCCGGGTGCTCTACGACGCGCCTCGTCGCGGCACGGCGAACTCGCGGATCAACTTCATCCACCCCAAGGACGCAGGCGGGGTGCTGATCGAGTTGGTCGAACCGGCCGACGACTCAGCGTCCGCGCACTAAGACCACTTTCGGGTTGGGCCGCGCGTTGAGCGGTTGGCCCAGCACGGCGTGTGCCAATGCCGTCGGTCATCGACGGCCACCTCACCGAAATCGGCCAACCACACCACGACATGGGGTGTGCGGATGCGTATTTCATGATCACAGCCCGGGCAGCGATAGGTCTTGAGCGCTCGCGCGCCGGCTACCGGCCGCACCTCGTAGTCGTGTCCATCCGGGCCCATCTCGACCCGGCGCGCAGCGGGCAGCGGCCCAGGAGACTGCTGCCGACGCGGTGAACTGCGGCGTCGAGCCATGGCAGCAGTCTAATGACGCATCTCAGAACAGGCGGAACTCGTCGGAGTCCATACCCCGCATCTTGTCGTAATCCAATGTCAGACAACGGATTCCACGATCAGTCGCTAAAGTTTTCGCCTGTGGCTTAATCTGCTGGGCCGCGAACACCCCGCTCACCGGCGCCAGCAGGCTGTCCCTGTTGAGCAACTCCAGGTAACGGGTGAGTTGCTCGACTCCGTCGATTTCGCCGCGGCGCTTGATCTCCACCGCGACCGAGCGCCCCTGGTCGTCGCGACACAACAGGTCGACCGGTCCGATCGGCGTCATGTACTCGCGGCGGACCAGGGTGTAGCCGGCTCCGAGTAGCTCGACGTGCTCGGCAAGCAACACCTGCAGGTGGGCTTCGACACCGTCCTTGACCAGACCCGGGTCCACTCCGAGCTCATGGCTGGAGTCGTGCTCGATGTCCTCTATCGCGATGCGCAGTTGCTCGCCCGCTTTGTTCTGGACCACCCATAATGGCGTATCACCGTCGGTCTCCTCGGAAAGCCAGCACGGCGGGCTCATCCAGTTGAGCGGCTTGTAGGCACGGTCATCCGCGTGCACGCTCACCGAACCGTCAGCCTTGAAGAGCAGTAGCCGGCGGGCCGACGGCAGGTGAGCGGTGAGGCGTCCGACGTAATCCACGGTGCAACGGGCAATAACGAGGCGCACGCAACACACCATAAGCGCGAAGCGGCGCAGCAATTAGGCTGACGCCACCATGACGGCTAAGCGATCGACCGCGCAACGGCTGGGGCAAGTGCTGGAGCGGGTGACTCGACAGAGCGGTCGGCTGCCAGAGACCCCGGCCTACGGTTCGTGGCTACTCGGGAAGGTGTCGGAGAGCCAGGCCCGACGGCGGGTGCGCATCCAACTGATCCTGACGGTGTTCATCGTGGGTGCGAACGTGATTGGAATCGGCGTCGCGGCACTGCTGTTGACCGTCGCGTTCCCGACCCCGAGCATTTTCAGCGACGCCCCGCTGTGGATCGCGTTCGGCGTCACACCGGCCTACTGCGCGATCGCGCTGGGACTCGGCATTTGGTCGATCACGCACCGGACCATCGCCGCGTTGCGCTGGGCGATCGAGGAGCACCCACCCACCCCGGCCGACGAGCGCGCCACCTTTACCGCCCCGTTCTGGCTGGCGCTCGGCGTGCTCCTGCTGTGGGTCATCGGCACCGTGCTGCTGACAACGCTCTACGGGTTTTCCAACAGCACATTCATTCCGATTGTGGGCTTCTGCGTGAGCGTCTGCGGAATCCTGGTGTCGACCGCCTGTTACCTCGTCACGGAGTTCGCACTGCGTCCGGTGGCGGCCCAGGCGCTCGAGGCGGGCCGGACGCCACGGCGATTGGCCCCCGGGATCATGGGCCGAACGTTGACGGTGTGGCTGCTCGGGTCGGGCGTTCCGGTGCTCGGCATCATGGTCACCGCGCTATTGGGCGGCGTACTGCTCGACAATCTGAGCAAAATTCAGTTGTCGATCGCGATCTTGGTGATCTCCACTGCCACACTGATTTTCGGGTTCGTACTGATGTGGATTCTGGCCTGGCTGACCGCGACGCCGGTGCGGGTCGTGCGGGCCGCACTCAAGCGTGTCGAAGACGGCGACCTGCGCGGCGATCTGGTGGTTTTCGACGGCACCGAGCTGGGTGAGTTACAGCGGGGGTTCAACGCGATGGTCGACGGGTTGCGCGAGCGTGAGCGGGTACGCGACCTGTTCGGCCGGCACGTCGGGCGCGAGGTCGCCACCGCCGCCGAGCGCGACATGCCGCAGCTCGGCGGCGAAGAGCGCCATGTCGCAGTCGTTTTCATCGACGTCATCGGCTCGACGCAGTTGGTGACGAGCCGGCCGGCCGCCGAAGTCGTCCAGCTGCTCAACCGGTTTTTCACGGTGATCGTCGAGGAGGTCGACCGCCACCACGGGCTGGTCAACAAGTTCGAGGGCGACGCGGTGCTGGCGGTGTTCGGCGCGCCCAACCATCTCGACCGACCCGAAGACCACGCGTTGGGCGCGGCCCGCGCGATCGCCCGTCGTCTCGACGGCGAGGTACCCGAGATCAAGGCCGGCATCGGCGTCGCAGCCGGCAACGCCGTCGCCGGAAATGTCGGAGCTAAGGAAAGATTCGAATACACCGTGATCGGCGAACCGGTCAACGAAGCGGCGCGGCTGTGCGAGCTTGCCAAAAACGAGCCCCGCCGACTGCTGGCGTCCTCGGACACCATCAACGCCGCCAGCCAGGATGAAAAGGCCCGCTGGTCGTTGGGCGAAACCGTGACGTTGCGCGGCCATGATCAACCCACCCAACTGGCGACACTCGTCTAACGCCGATCGGGGTCGGCGGGAACCCGGCAGAACAGCTCCAGGTTAGTGCGCGATACTGCCGAAATGGTCGACGATTTTCGGGTCCGGTCATGAGCACTCGGTTGGCAGACTTCGTCGTTGATCGACGGATGCTGCTCATGGCCGCCCTCGCGGTGCCGATCGGCGCGCTGGCCGCGGCTGCGGCGTGGTGCCTGCTCCGGCTCATCGGGTTGGTGACCAACCTGGTCTTCTATCAACGCTGGGCCGTCGGCCTGGTAGCCCCGGGGGCTCAACACCATCCCTGGTGGCTGATGCTGGGCGCTCCCGTCGCCGGCGGGCTGATAGTCGGTGTGATGGCCCGGCTTGGATCGGAGAAGATCCGCGGTCATGGCATGCCCGAGGCGATCGAGGCCATCCTCACCCAGGGCAGTCGGGTCGAACCCAAAGTTGCTGTGCTGAAGCCTATTTCAGCAGCCATCAGTATCGGCACCGGCGGCCCATTCGGCGCCGAGGGGCCGATCATCATGACTGGAGGCGCTCTCGGCTCGATCCTCGCCCAGCACCTGCACCTGACCGCCGACGAACGCAAGATCCTGCTGGTCTCCGGTGCCGCCGGCGGCATGGCAGCCACCTTCAATTCGCCACTGGCCTCCATCCTGTTGGCCGTCGAGCTGCTCTTGTTCGAGTGGCGGCCGCGCAGCCTGGTTCCGGTCACCGCCGCGGTCGTCGTCGCGACCATGGTGCGTCAGGTCATCCTGGGCGGCGCGGCGGTGTTCCCAGTCGCCGTGCATGTCACGCACATTGACTGGAAAGTCGATGTGTTGGCACTTGCCACCGGTGCGTGCGGTGCCGCAGTCGCCATCGTTGCCACCCGGTTGGTGTATCTGTCCGAAGATGCCTTCTCGCGCCTGCCTATTCATTGGATGTGGTGGCCCGCGATCGGCGGCGTTGTGATCGGGGTGGGCGGGCTGATCGAACCACGTGCCCTGGGGGTCGGCTACGACGTGATCAACGAGCTACTGACCGGCCAGGCCACGATGTCGCTGATCGTCGGAATTCTTGTGGTGAAGACCGCGATTTGGTCGTTGTCGCTGGGTTCGGGTACCTCGGGCGGCGTGTTAGCGCCGGTATTCATGATCGGGGGTGCACTCGGCGCCCTTGTCGGACAATGGTTCCCGGTCGTATTCCCGGGATTCTGGGCGATTCTGGGTCTGGCAGCGGTGGTGGGTGGAGTCATGCGCTCGCCATTGACCGGCATCGTGTTCACCCTCGAGCTCACTCATGCGTGGCCTGCGCTGTTTCCGCTCATCATCGCATCGACAACGGCTTACGCCGCATCGGTGCTGATGCTCGATCGATCCGTGCTGACCGAGAAGATCGCCCGACGTGGCCTACATCTGACGCGCGACTACACCACCGACCCGCTCGAGGCGTTCTTCGTCGAAGAGGTGATGCGTACCGAAGCACCCCCCGTACCGGTGGGAGGCACGATCAGTACCCGCGACACCTTGCGCCATGCGGCGAACGTATTGGCCGAGGCCAAGGGACGTCCGTTGGTTGTGCTGTCGCCGGATGGGAATGAGCGCGGCCACCTGGTCATGGACGATCTACTGGTCGCACGACTTCACGACCTGAACGAAGACACCCTGCGGACGCGTCACTTCGTGGCCTTCGCCCGCCCCCGGCCGATGAGCGACGATCCGGGACCGGAGGCCCCCTCGGCGCGATGACCTAGCCAGTGCCGCAAGGTATTTCGGCTAGGTCAGGCGACAGACAAGCGCTGCCGTAGGGCCGAAAGTGTCCACTGCATAGGATGTCGACGTGGATATCAATGGAGCTAGCGCCGTCGTCACCGGTGGCGCGTCAGGAATCGGTGCGGCGACTGCCCGTCAGTTGGCCGCCAAGGGTGCCCGGGTCGTTGTAGCCGACCTTCAGGCCGACAAAGGCGAGGCACTCGCCCAGGAGATCGGCGGCGTCTTCGTCACCGTCGATGTCACCAAGACCGACCAGATCGTCGACGCGGTCAAGACCGCCGCGGACCTCGGCCCGCTGCGCGCGTTGGTCAACTCGGCCGGCATCGGCTGGGCCCAGCGCACCATCGGCAAGGACGGCGAGTTCTCCTCGGCGCATGACCTGGGCGCCTACAAGAAGGTGCTCGAGATCAACCTGGTCGGCACCTTCGACTGCATCCGCATCGCGGCTACCCAGATGAGCAAGAACGACTTCACCGAAACCGGTGAGCGCGGCGCGATCGTCAACATGACCAGTGTCGCGGCCTTCGACGGCCAGATCGGCCAGGCCGCCTACTCGTCGTCCAAGGGCGGTGTCGTCGGCCTGACTCTGCCGGTTGCCCGCGACCTGTCGGCCGTCGGTGTCCGCGTCAACACCGTTGCCCCCGGCCTGATCGACACCCCGATCTACGGCGAGGGCGAGGCCTCGGAGGCATTCAAGGCCAAGCTCGGCGAGTCGGTGCTGTTCCCACACCGCCTGGGCAAGCCCGACGAGCTGGCTTCCATGGTTGTCGAGCTACTCACCAACTCGTACATGAATGCCGAGGTGGTGCGAGTCGACGGCGGCATCCGGATGCCACCGAAGTAAGCCTGCAACGACGAAAGGCCCTCGTTCCGGCGGGGGCCTTTCGCTTGCGACGGCCATGTCGCTTTTCCGCGAGTAATGTCGGACCCCGGGTGTAAAAGTCGAATCGTGCACGAAGACTTCGACCGCTGCTACCGGGCCGTCCAATCCAAGGACGCCCGGTTCGACGGCTGGTTCGTCACCGCCGTGCGCACCACCGGGATCTACTGTCGCCCCAGCTGTCCTGTCCACCCGCCGTTCGCACACAACGTCTGCTTCTACCCGACCGCGGCGGCGGCGCAACGGGCCGGCTTTCGCGCCTGCAAGCGTTGTCGACCCGACGCCTCACCCGGCTCACCGGAATGGAACATGCGCGACGACCTGGTCGCCCGCGCCATGCGTTTGATCGCCGACGGCACGGTTGACCGCGAGGGTGTCACCGGGCTGGCCAGCCGGCTCGGATACACCACCCGCCAGCTTCAACGACTGTTGCAAGAGGAGACCGGCGCCGGCCCGCTTGCGCTTGCTCGCGCGCAACGCGCCCAGACCGCCCGGGTTCTGATCGAGACCACAGATCTGCCCTTCGGCGACATCGCTTTTGCTGCAGGCTTTTCCAGCATCCGCCAGTTCAATGACACGGTGCGGTCGGTATTCGACGGCGCACCAACGGAATTGCGCAGACGCGCAACGACGCGTCGTGGGCGCAACGCAGCAGATGCACCCTCGCCGGGAACAGTGACGCTACGCCTGCCGGTGCGGGTTCCGTTCGCCTACGAAGGAGTCTTCGGCCATCTGGCCGCCAGCGTGGTACCCGGATGCGAAGAAGTCCGCGACGGCGCGTACCGGCGCACGTTGCGACTGCCCTTCGGCAACGGAATCGCCAGCCTGACACCGGCCCCCGACCACGTTCGATGCGTTCTGATACTCGACGAATTTCGCGACCTGACGTCGGCGATCTCACGCTGCCGAAGGCTGCTCGACCTCGACGCCGACCCGGATGCGGTGATCGATGTGTTGAGCTCCGACGAGGCGCTGGCCCCGGTGGTCGCCAAGGCACCCGGACAGCGCATTCCGCGGACAGTCGACGAGGCCGAACTGGCCGTTCGAGCGGTGCTGGGCCAGCAAGTGTCCATGAAGGCGGCACGGACTCACGCCGGCAGACTGGTCGCCGGATATGGCGACCAGGTTCATGACCCGAATGGCGCACTGACGCATACGTTTCCGTCGATCGAGCAACTCGGCGACATCGACCCCGCCCATCTGGCTGTTCCGATAAGTCGCCGGCGAACCGTCACGGGCCTCATCGCGGCGCTCGCCGACGGAAGCGTGGTGCTGAACGCCGGCTGCGACTGGGAGGCGGCTCGCCGTCAGCTGCTGGGGCTGCCTGGAATCGGTCCGTGGACCGCGGAGGTCATCGCGATGCGAGGCCTGGGTGACCCCGACGCCTTCCCCGCCAGCGACCTCGGATTACGTTTGGCTGCAGAGCAATTGGACTTGCCGACCGATCATCGCGAGTTGACCGCGCGAAGTCAGCGATGGCGACCGTGGCGTTCCTACGCGACGCAGCATTTATGGACCACCCTGGAGCACTCGGTAAACCACTGGCCAGCCAAGGAGACCGCATGAGGCACTATCGCACGATCGACAGCCCGATCGGGTTGCTGACCCTGGCCGGGCATGGCCAAACGCTCACCAATCTACGGATGGTCGACCAAACCTACGAGCCGAACCGTGCCGGCTGGTCGGCCGATCCCACCGCATTCGGCGACGCTGTCGACCAGCTCAACGCGTACTTCGCCGGCGAGCTCACCGATTTCGAGCTCGAGCTCGACCTACAGGGCACCGCGTTTCAGCGGCGGGTGTGGCAGGCGCTGCTGACGATCCCGTTCGGAGAGACCCGGTCGTACGGCGAGATCGCGGAACAGATTGGCGCTCCAGGCGCGGCTCGCGCCGTTGGACTTGCCAATGGCCACAACCCAATCGCCATCATCGTTCCGTGTCACCGGGTGATCGGTGCCAGTGGCAGTCTCACCGGGTACGGCGGCGGCCTCGATCGAAAACGGTCGCTGCTCGCGCTGGAAATGAGGCGTAGCTCAACGACGTTGCCGCTGTTCGACTGACCTAGAACCCGGGGAACGGCCGCGGTGCCGGTGCGCCGGGCAAGCCTAACGGCAACCCAGGCGCTGGAGCTCCGGGTAAGCCGAGCGGCAATCCAGGTCCGCCGGCACCGGGAAGCGGGAACGGCATGTTCCCGTTGGCGACCGAGTTTATCCACCCCGGACACTGCGACTGGATTGCCATCTGGGCCAGGAAGCCGGCCATGGGTGCTTCCAGACCGCCGTGACCACTCATCTGAGCCGCCCCACTCGCCAGACTGCCGCCAGGCTTGACCAGCATGGGACAGATGGACTGACCCATCTGGGCAATAGCACCGCTGACCGCGCCATTGTTACCGACGCCCACGCCGTTGAGAACCGGTGCCATCGCGTCACCGGCCGAATCCGCATGCGCTGCAGGGACAGAGCCCAAGACAGCTCCAAAGACTGCTGCGGTAACGATGACAGGACGCACAACCGACGTCGCCACGATCTCGACCGTCTCCCACGTGGTCCGCTTGGCATCCGAGTTGGTCCGCCCCCTGGTTGACCAGCGCAGTACGCCGGTCGACTTGCTCGCGGTCATGTAGAGCTCCCCTCCGTTAGCACTCCATGCACATAGAGCACAGATTTCACTTTGATAACGTTAGGGTACTTATGTCACAGTTACAACACGATCGGATAACTGTTTGCAACCGCGGCGTTGCGCTACCGCGACCTACGAGACCGGAATGCAACAATTGCGAGTTTTCCGCCAGCGGCGTTTGCTAGGCGTGAGCGCCGCGAGTCGCGCAGCGGATGCCGGCCCAGCGGGATCGACGCCATCGCAGTAGGGCCTAAACGTACAAATGCCCGTGCCCCCCAGGGTTTTTGGGGGGCACGGGTGTGTTGTGTGTGTTCGGCGGTGTCCTACTTTTCCACCCGGGTGGGTAGTATCATCGGCGCTGGCAGGCTTAGCTTCCGGGTTCGGGATGGGTCCGGGCGT
>DATNFI010000029.1:0-12731 GCA_035606475.1 Mycobacterium sp.
TGGTGACAACGCCCGCTCGAACGGCTTACGACCTGGGCCGCCACCTACCACGCGGGCAGGCAATCGCACGCATGGATGCGCTTATGCACGCGACGCCGTATTCGTTCGAGGACGTCCGACTCCTCGCCAAACGGCACGCAGGAGCTCGCGGGCTCCGGCGATTGCACATTGCATTGGCTGACGTAGATGGCGGCGCCGCGTCGCCTCGCGAGACGTGGTTGCGGCTACTTCTGATCGACGCGGGATTTCCGGCCCCAACCACGCAGATACCTGTTCTCGACGGTTCACGGCCGGTTGCGTTTTTGGACATGGGTTGGGAGGAGTTCAAGGTGGCCGCCGAGTACGACGGCGACCAGCATCGCAGGGATCGCAGTCAATACGTCAAAGACATCCGCCGCCATGAGGTGGTCGACGACCTTGGTTGGCACGTGGTACGTGTGGTCGCCGAGGACCGGCCACAGGTAGTCGTTGACCGTGTCGACGCCGCGCTTCGGCGGCGAGGATATCGCCGAGATCGACGCCAGTGCGCAGAACAGGGGCGGATCCGGCGCTAGCGTCGATCTCGGCTCTCCTCGGGCTTGGCGTCGATGCCCGATTCCTTGCGCTGCTGGGCGGTAATCGGCGCCGGAGCGTCGGTCAACGGGTCGACACCGCCACCGGACTTCGGAAACGCAATCACCTCGCGGATGGAATCCGACCCGCAGAGCAGTTGGACGATCCGGTCCCAGCCGAACGCGATGCCGCCGTGCGGCGGCGCGCCAAAAGTGAACGCGTCCAACAGGAATCCGAACTTCTCCTGCGCCTCGACAGCACCGATGCCCATCATCGCGAACACGCGTTCCTGAACGTCGCGGCGGTGGATACGAATGGAGCCGCCACCGATTTCGTTGCCATTGCAGACGATGTCGTAGGCGTCCGCGAGCGCGTTGCCCGGGTCGCTGTCGAAGGTGGCTTCCGAGTCCGGCTTGGGCGAGGTGAACGCGTGGTGCACCGCGGTCCATGCGCCGCTGCCCAGCGCGACATCGCCGGCCGCGGTGGCCTCGTCGGCCGGCTCGAACAACGGGAAATCGACCACCCAGGTGAACGCCCAGGCGTCCGGGTCGATCAGGTTGAGCCGATGCGCGATCTCTACGCGGGCCGCGCCCAGCAGCGCCCGTGACGCCTTGGGCGGCCCGGCCGAGAAGAAGATGCAGTCACCGGGTTGCGCGCCGACATGCGCTGCCAGACCGTCGCGTTCGACCTCGGACAGGTTTTTGGCGACCGGTCCGCCCAGCGTGCCGTCATCGCCGACCAGCACGTACGCCAGACCCTTGTGGCCACGCTGCTTCGCGAACTCCTGCCAGCCGTCCAGCGTCCGGCGCGGCTGCGAGGCGCCGCCCGACATCACCACCGCGCCGACATAGGGCGCCTGGAACACCCGAAAAGTGGTGTCGGAGAAGAACTTTGTGCACTCGACAAGCTCAACCCCGAACCGCAGGTCCGGCCGGTCGGTGCCGAATCGGGTCATCGCCTCGGCGTAGCTGATTCGAGGGATCGGCAGGGGTAGGTCGTAGCCGATCAGCGCCCACACGGCCTTGAGCACCTGTTCGGCGGTGGCGATGACGTCGTCGGCCTCGACGAAACTCATCTCCATGTCCAGCTGGGTGAATTCCGGCTGACGATCGGCGCGGAAATCCTCGTCGCGGTAGCAGCGCGCGATCTGGTAGTACCGCTCCATGCCGGCCACCATCAGCAACTGCTTGAACAGCTGCGGACTCTGCGGCAGCGCATAGAAGGCGCCGGGTTGCAGCCGCGCCGGCACCAAGAAGTCGCGTGCGCCCTCGGGCGTCGAGCGAGTCAGGGTCGGCGTCTCGATTTCGACGAAGTCCTGTGCGGCCAGCACGCCGCGCGCGGCAGCATTCACCTTGGAGCGCAACCGAATTGCGTTACCCGACGCTTCGCGGCGGAGATCGAGGTAACGGTAGCGCAGCCGCACTTCCTCACCGGCGGGCTCGTCGAGCTGGAACGGTAGCGGCGCGCACTCCCCCAGCACCGTCAGCGATATCGCGTTGACTTCGATCTCGCCGGTGGCGATCTCGGCGTTGGCGTTACCCTCGGGCCGGATCTCGACGACGCCTTCGACGGCGACGCAGAACTCGGCACGAAGCCGGTGCGCTTGGGCCAGCACGTCGTCGGCGCGGAACACCACCTGGGATACGCCGGTGGCGTCGCGCAGATCGATGAAGATCACCCCGCCGTGGTCGCGCCGACGCGCGACCCACCCGGCCAGCGTCACCTGTTGCCCGGCGTCGGTGGCCCGCAATGAACCGGCGGCATGACTGCGCAGCACGAATACTCCTTGTCAGCGGTGGAAACGACAGCCCAGTCTAGAGGCGGTAATTTCGGGGGGAACGATGGATCGCATGGATGTAGCACTTGTTGGTCCAGGAGCTGTCGGCACGACGGTCGCCGCCTACCTCTCCGCCGCCGGTCACCACGTTCTGGTCTGCGGCCGGACGCCGCGATCGCAGATCGAACTGCGGCCCGACGGCGCCAATCCGGTCGTCGTGCCCGGCCCGGTGTGCACCGATCCCGCCGAGATCACGGCCCCGGTCGACGTGGTTCTGCTCGCCGTCAAAGCCACCCAGAACGCCGAAGCTGCCGGTTGGCTGGCCCGACTGGCCGACCAGCGCACCATCGTTGTCGTTCTGCAGAACGGCGTCGAACAGGTCGAGCAGGTGCAGCCCCTCTGTCCGTCGTCGGCCGTAATCCCCGGCATCGTTTGGTTTTCGGCGGAGACTCAGCCGGATGGCTGGGTCCGACTGCGCACCGATGCCCGGCTCACGCTGCCGGCCGGGCCTGCCGCGACCACCTTCGCCGACCTGTGGCGGGCAGCCGGGGGCACGGCCGACTGCGACCCGGACTTCATCACCGCCGCGTGGCGCAAGCTTCTGGTCAACGCGGTCGCCGGCCTGATGGTGCTGACCGGTCGACGGTCCGGCATGTTCGGTCGCGACGACCTCGCGGACCTTGCGCAGCGCTACGCCGCGGAGTGCATCGACGTCGCCCGTGCCGAGGGCGCACAGCTGGCCGACGACGCAGCCGCCGGCACGGTGGAGATGTTCCGGCAAGCCCCCGCCGACATGGGCACCTCGATGCTGGCCGACCGCGAAGCGGGCCGCCCGCAGGAGTGGGACATCCGCAACGGCGTGATCATCCGCAAGGCCCGCGCCCACGGCATCGCCACACCGATCAGCGACATCCTGGTGCCGCTACTGGCCGCGGCAAGCGACGGCCCCGGCTGACGAAATCGTCTCTTGCCGTGGGGGTTTGGGCTGTCAGAGACCGAAACCGGCCGCGGCGCCGACGATGAACAGCTCGGGAACGACGACGTTGAGATATTCGTAGCCGGTCAAGTACGAGTCGAGGGCGCCGGCGATGTCGCCCGCGGCCAGCTCGGTCATTGCCGAGTGGATGTCGGCCTCTGCGATCACGGCCAGGGTGGGGGCAACGATGATCGCGTCGTTGAGGTCCGCGGTCACCGGAATGTCCCAGGTGTACGAGCCGTCGATCGGCTCACCCGTCAGCGCAGCCAGCGAACCCTGCAGAATGTTGTTCGGTACCGAGAGCAGGTACTCGTCGACACCGTTGTAGAACGACGCCAGGCCGGCAGCCACGTCACCGTTGGCCAGATCCGTGTTGGCGAGCTCGAAGGCCTGCTGGCCGAGAGCAAAGTCGCCCTGCACCGCGCTGAAGATGTCGGTGAAGGGGTCATCCGCGCGTGCAGCAGGAGCGGCGGCGGTAGCCGTGAGGACGGCGGTTACCAGAGCACCCAACATCGCCGCCATCAGGGTTCCGCGTCGCGGTGCGCCGAACATCGGGGCTCCTAATCTGCGCTTCAAGATCGGTACTGAGAGTTTGCCAGCGACAACTTATCATTCTTTCAGGTTGATACAACTCGGCGGCAGAACTTAGTCACGCGAGTTACATACCGCCCAAGACGGCCCCGCCCGCCACGACGCTGAACATATCGCCGACAAGCTGCGCCGCCATGTCAAACGACGGAGGCACGCTGATGTCGCCGAAGGGCGTCACCAGCGTCTCGGTGGCCGTCGACCCCACGATGTCGGAGTAGATGCTCTCGAATCCGTAACCGAGATTGACGATTTCGAACTCCGAACCGACCGGCAAGCTGGTTGCATCCGAGGAGCTCGTCACCAGGATCGTCTCGGTGGTGTCGTTGAACTCGTCCAACGTGTTCGTCACGTCGGCGGTAAATGTCCCGGTTGTCGCACCGTCTGCGAAGCTAAAGTCCTGGCCTCCCTGCACACCGACATCCACCGGCGGAAGCCCGTTGATACCCGTGAAGTTCAGCTCGGTGGTGGGATCGAAGACCATGCCACTCGGGAGCGTGATCGACGAATTGCTCAGGTGCTCAACGCTGGCGGCGTCGAACGCAATCGGGATGACGTAGTTCCCGAGCGGTGTGTACAAGATGTCCAGGTAGTGGTTTCCGCCAGCTGAGACGTAGTCGGAATAGACGTTGGTCAGATCGCCGAACTGGATCGTGTTGAAGATCGAGCCGACCGCGGGGACGTCCGCGTCGGTAGTGCCGACCGTGCCGTGAAGGTCGCTGGTCACGAGTACGGCCTCGGTGTAAGTGCTGGCGGTGTCCGTTGTCATGGTGTCGACGGTCCCGACCGTGCCGATCAGGTGGTCAGCCGAGTTGAGGAAGTTGAAGTCCTGCGTTCCCTGCAGCGCCACGGTCAGCGGCGGAATGCCGCTGATCGACGTAACATCCTGGGTGCCAACAGGAATCAAGGTGCCGCCATTGCCGGTACCCACTCCCCCGGCGTCGGCGATCAATCCGTTGGCCGCGTCGAACGTGGTAGGAACAACGATCGTTCCCGTCGGCGTCTGCAGCGTGTCGGTGATCGTGGACCCACCATCACCGTTGGGGATCGCCGAGTAGGTGTTGATGTACGTGCCATACCCGAAGGAGTAGGTGTCGAACACCGACCCCACTGTCGGACCATTACTCCCAGTCACGTCGCTCGCGACATACACCTCGGTGTTGATGCCGCCGAGGGTGTCGTTCGAGTAACTCTCGTAGCCGTAGAACGTCCCGGAGTTGTTGGCCGTGACGTTGGTCCAGTCGAAGATCTGGTTACCCTGGATGCTGCCCTCGACCGCGGGCGGCGCGGTGTCGCCGCCCTCGAAGCCGTGTCCGTAGATCCCGGTAATGGTTTCAGTTGAATCGGGATCCGGTGTGATCGTCCAGTCGTCGGCGTGTGCGACGGCAAAGGGCAGGAACGCCATCCCGACCAAGCCACCGGCCGCCACGCCGATTCTGCGAAGCCGACTCGTCATCGAGGTCACCTGCTTCGCGGCCACGCGCAGGCGTGGGTCTAAAAGCGAAGGACTCGAGGCCTTTCCACGCTTCTCGATCGAATGCTTGCCCATGTCGCTGATCCTTCAGTGGTCGTTCTTGGTTGACGAGAGCCCGAATGCTTCGTAGACGAACCCGAGGTCTGCCCGGATCCGCTCCGGGCTCAGGCCGAACTGCGAGGGCGAATGTCCATGCCTGCTGGTGTAATTGCGCTGCCGCTCCGCTTGCTCGCGCACCTCGTCGACGAACTCCTGCGACGGCTTGATCTCGACGAAGTTGAGGATCCGTTCCATCGTCGGCTCAAGGTCGTTGATCAGGTCCTCGTAGCGCACCACGCACAGGTTGCGCTCGGGGATCTTGCCGGCTGCATACGCGTCGTAGAAGTGACGCAGCATGTCACAGGAAGCCTGGTACAGGTTCTCCACCCACCTATGCTGGTCTTCTTCCGTGGTGCGGTTCCACACGTCATAGCCGTTCTCAAGCACGCTGGCCAGCAACGACATTCCCGACGGGATGACCTCGACCGGATCGCGGACGACGTACACGAGCTTGCAATCCGGGTAACGCCGCAACACCGCATCGAGACGCATCGTCAGCATGCTGGTCTTGGCCAGCACCCGGTTGGCGCCCTTGAGCGTCAGGTTCCGTCGCCAGCAGGCGTCGTAATAGTCGAAGAAACGCTGTTCCTCGCGCGGTGTCGCGCCGTCGATCGCGAACTCGCGACGCGACAACTCACTTCCCCAAGTATCTTGCCAGGCAAGGAAATACGCCCACGCGAACGGGCCGTCCATGGTTCGGAAGAACCAGGCCACGTCGTCGGTCTCGATGCCTCGCAGGCTGGTGTCATGCACGTCGGACGGGTGATAGCGCGCCGGTGACAGCTTGTCCAGCCGCGGCACGACGCCGCCGAGCAGTTTGCGCGCCGTGATCGCGGGAAACAGCATCTCCCACAACTCGAGCGCGGCCATGTCGCCCGCCCCGAGCAGGAGCCGGTGCAAGAACGTGGTGCCGCTGCGCGGGTTGCCGATGATGAAGATCGGCCGGTCGATGGCCTGCTTGCGGTGACGCGGGTAGAACACGTGGTCCAGGCCGAGCGTGACCGCTGAAATCGCCTGGCGCAGTTGCAGAAGCGCGAAAGCCCCGAACGGCCGGAACCACAACCCGAACGTCTGGCCGATCACCCTGTAGACGCGCAGATAACGCCTCACCTAGCTCTCCCACACCGCCGAAGCGCACACGATCGTGAACCCCGATGCGGCACTGGCGATCACGAGCTTGTCGCCATTGTTGACGGTGCCGTGCTTGAGTCGGTGGTTGAGTGCGACGGCCCACGAGGTGCTCGCGCTGTTGCCATACAGCGAGTGGGTGTGTACGCATGCTTCGGGCCGCGCGCCGATTCCGTCGAAAACGCGCTCCAGGATCGCCTGGCTGGGTTGGTGGAAGACGTAGTGGTCAACGTCTTCGGCCGCCCAGCCGGCGTCGGTGAGGAGTCGCTGGACCTCGCTGGGGACGTGGACCGCGAGGGCGAAAAGTTCTTTCGATCGTGAGAAGAACGGTCCGTCGACCGGCGCCGAACACAGGTCGTAGTGCTCGGCCAATGTCTTGTGCCTGAATCCCAGCAGTCGCGCGCCACCCGCTGCCAGCGCCTCGCGCGTCACCAGGAATGCCGCGGCGGCGTTTCCCAGGGTGAGGCCGGCGGCGTAATTCGCGACGTCATCGACCGTCTGAAGGTCGTATGTGACGTGGTCGCGCCACAATTCGCCGGCACAGACCAATGCGGTCTTGATCTCGGGGTGTAGGGCGAAATAGCCGGCGACCACGTGGATCGCCTCGACCAGGCCGGCGCACGCACAGGTCACGTCGAACGCGTGCAGTGGCTTCGCACCCAGGCGTCCCGCAACCTCGGCCGCGGTCGCCGGCTCGAAGTTCTCGCGGGCAATTCCCCCATAAACCAGAAGATCGACCTCGGACGCCTCGACGCCGTTCTCGAAGAGACAAGCGGTCGCCGCGCGGGACGCGAACTCGCCGGGCGAGAGCGTCTGGTCCGGGTCGATGTAGCGGACCTGAGTGTTACATCGGCCCAACACATACCGGACGCCCTGATCGATCGGTTCCCATTCGGATTCCGAGCCGCGGAACGATTCCCGAACCCGCGCCAGCACCATCTCGTTGTCAACGGCGGTCTCGGGGACAATGACAGCCGGCCGCGACAGGTACATACACGGAAGCTGAGAACTAACTTGGCTTTTTTGAGACATAGAGGCCCCCATTTTCCCGGAGGCCTCCTTCTCCCAGCCTCGTTTAAGGGCCAAAACTACTACCTAGAGCGCATTTTGGGCGCCGATTTCAAGTGGATTGCGATCGTGTCGCTTTCTCAGCTGCGGTTAAGTATGTCCATCCGAAACCTGGCACCACGGAAATCGGCGTTGACCGTCCGGATCATCGGCAATCTCGTAGATACCGGACCGGATGATGCGCGTCGCCCGCCGCGAGGATTCATAGCGGGGCCAGTCGGTCACCCAGAGCCGAGCGCCGTCACCTGCGGCCGAGGCAAAATCCAACCACGCCCGTTGCAGCCGGCGCCCGACCGCGGGGGTCCACCACTTACCCAGCGGATGCAACCGACGACCCAGATGCGAACCGTAGGTATGGAAGATATGGACGATCTCGCTTCCGTGCGCTGCACCCAAGCCCGTCAGCCGCAGCGTCGTGGGTACGTGGTCGAACCGGTATACGTAGGTGGGCGCATGTGCGCTGTACGCGTCGGCGAACGCCCATGTCGGCGCGACGAACATCGCGTCAGCACCAATGGTCTCCAGCGTGCGGCGGCGCGGATAGCCCGGGTAAGCCGCCATGACCCGAGCCCGGGCATCGGGCGCAAGCCGACTGAAAAAGTGATCGACGGTCTCCCGCGTGGTGGGCAGCATCGGCGGCTTGTCACGGGCGAACAGCGACGCTTCCCGCCGATTGGTGCCGATGATCAACGGGATACGCGCGATCGCGCCTGCGCGCGCCGCTTCAATCGGATGCCGCGGCAGTAGGTCCACCCCATGAGTCAGCCCGTGCGCGAGCGTCGGCGACGACGCCACGCTCTCGAGTTGCAATTGCCCTGCAGCACGGCGTAATTCACGCTGAGGCAGGCCCTTCAACTCCCCCGCCGTCACCCCTAGCTGTGCAAGGAAACGCTGCGCCTGCGCTGCGCGAGTCTCACGGTCGGCGATCAGCGGCAGCGCAGGGCTCTGCGCGATCGCCTGATGAAACAGGCCGTCGGCTGCCGGGCTGGCCAGTAACGCCAATACCGAAGTGGCGCCAGCGGATTCGCCGAAAACGGTAACCCGGCCGGGATCGCCACCGAACGCGGCGATGTTCTCGCGCACCCAGGCCAACGCGGCGATCTGATCGCGCAAGCCGAGATTGTCGTCGAACCCCTCGCCGAGATCGCCGAGCTCGAAACCGCCGAAAACCCCCACCCGATAGGTGACATTGACGACAACGACATCACCGTTGGCGGCCAGGCGTGACCCGTCGTAGAGCTGTAGTTGTCCCGCGCCGTTGAGGAATGCACCGCCAGGGATCCAGACCATCACCGGTAGCGAGGCGGCGACGTCGGGCGACCATACCGTCACCGTCAGGCAAGCCTCATCGCGAATCTTCGGGTCGTTACGGCCTCCCGCAACCATCGATCGACTTTGCGGCGGCAGCGGTCCGTGCTCGAGCGCGTCGCGCACACCGGTCCAGGGCAGCAGCGGAGCCGGCGCCGCAAATCGGCGGCCGCCGACGGGTTGTTGTGCGTAGGGCACCCCACGCCACACCGCGACGCCGCCTTCGACAACCCCTCGAAGATCGCCGAGCGGCGTATGTGCGACGGCGGGAACTTCGGTAACCGCGGGCACGCCCGAATCGTAGTGTGCGAAGCTGATGGCGCCGGGCCGGCAATACGCAATAAACCGCGATGGAGAATGCGATGACCTTCAACGAGGGTATGCAGATCGACACCAGTACGACGGCGTCATCCGGAGGCGGTGGAGGGCGAGGAATCGCCATCGGCGGCGGACTCGGCGGGTTGTTGTTCCTCGTGGTCGCGCTGCTGCTCGGGGTCGACCCCGGCAAAGTGGCCACCCAACTACCGGCACCGAGCGCCAGCCAGGACGTAGCGCCCGGGTTCGACCTCAGCAAATGCAAAACCGGAGCCGACGCCAACCAATACGTGCAGTGCCGGGTGATCGCCACCGGCAACTCCGTCGACGCGGTGTGGAAGCAGCTGATGCGCGGCTACACCCGTCCGCGGATCCGGTTGTTCACCGGGCAGGTCAACACCGGCTGCGGCGCGGCCACCACCGAGGTGGGCCCGTTCTACTGCCCGGTGGATCAGACCGCCTACTTCGATACCGGCTTCTTCGACGTGTTGCGGACCCAATTCGGTTCAAGCGGTGGACCATTGGCGCAGGAATACGTGGTCGCCCACGAGTTCGGGCACCACGTGCAGAATCTGCAGGGTTCGCTCGGCCGCGCGCAGCAGGGCGCCCAGGGCGCCAGCGGCAACGGTGTGCGCACGGAGCTGCAGGCCGACTGCTACGCCGGAGTGTGGGCCCACTACGCCTCCACCACCAAGCAGGAAAGCACCGGTGTTCCGTTCCTGGAACCACTGAGCGACAAGGACATTGCCGACGCGCTTTCGGCCGCGTCGTCCGTGGGCGATGACCGCATCCAGAAGTCCGCCACCGGCCGGATCAACCCCGAGTCGTGGACCCACGGCTCCTCGGAGCAGCGCCAGCACTGGTTCACCGTCGGCTACCAGACCGGCGACCCCAACCAATGCGACACCTACCACGCAGCCGACCTGAACTAGGTCAGAACAGCGTCGGCTGGGCGGGTTCGGCGACGCGCTGCGACGTCACGGTCTCGAATCGTCGCGACTCGCCGCCCAGCCCGTACCGGGCGATCAGCGGCGCCACCCGAGCCCGCAGCTTCTCGCGGTACCACGGCGGCAAATACGCTCCGCGCCGGTACAACTCGCGGTATCTGCCGACAAGTTGGGGATAGGTCTGCGACAGCCAGGACATGAACCAGTCGCGGGTCGATCCGCGCAGATGCAGACCGAATACCGTGACGCCATTGGCCCCGGCCGACGCAATTTGCCGCAACAGACCATCGAGGTGTTCGACGGAATCCGTCAGATATGGCAGCACCGGTGCCACCATCACGTGACAGTCCAAGCCGGCTTCGCGAATCGCACCGATCAACCCGAGCCGAGCCTGCGGACTGGGCGTACCCGGTTCGACCTGCTTGTGCAGTTCAGCGTCGCCGACGGCAAGGGATACCGAGACGCCAACGGGCACCTGCGCTGCGGCGTCGACGATCAGCGGTAGATCCCGTCGCAGCAGCGTGCCTTTGGTCAGGATCGACAGCGGAGTACCCGATCCGGCGAGGGCGCCGATGATGCCCGGCATCAACGCGTAGCGCCCCTCGGCGCGCTGGTAGGGGTCGGTGTTGGTGCCGAGCGCGACCGTCTCACGGCACCACGTGCGGCGGCCCAGCTCGCGGCGCAGTACGTCGACGACGTTGGTCTTGACGACGACCTGGGTGTCGAAGTCGTTGCCGCAGTTCAATTCCAGGTACTCGTGGGTTGGCCGGGCGAAGCAGTACCGGCACGCGTGCGAGCAACCCCGGTAACCGTTGACGGTGTACTGGAACGGCAGCGCTGCAGCATTGGGAACCTTGTTCAGCGCGGACTTGCACAACACCTCGTGAAATGTGATGCCGTCGAACTGCGGCGTGTGCACGCTCCGGACAAAGCCGATGCGCTCCAACCCGGGCAGCGCGCCGTCATCGGCCCGGACGTTCTGGCCGTCCCATCGCATGGGTCTATTCGAACGCCTGTTCGATACAATGTCAACCCTGGGCAGAATGCGGTCATCGCTGGGCTCGTCGCCAATACGCCTGCGGTGAGCGGGTTGTCATTTAAGCTGGTCCATCGTGACGTCTAATACTGATGGCCCAAAAGACAACAAAAATCTTAAGTGGGCCATGGGTGGGGTGGCTGCGGTTGCCGTATTGGCAACGATCGTCGCAGCGGTATTGCTTTTCGGCGACGGGGGTTCCGGGGGACCAAACGGCGGGTCCGACAACGGCGCGGGGCAGGAGACCGCAGCGGTCGCCAGCGCGCGAGACACCGGGCCGGTAGCTGTGATCACCGACGACCCCAGCTGCACAGCGTGGGCAGCGATCAACAACGAATTAGCGAACAGCGGCCAAGGGCTCTGGAATGACCGCGACCGGTCGGTGCCTGCGTCGGCTTGGAATCCGAAGCAGCGTGCACAATTCATCGCGGCTGGACAATCGATGCGCAGCGCGGCGGCGCAGACGGTCGGTTTGGTCAAGCTGACACCCCACCGCGTTATGCGTGAGTTCTATCAGCAGTTCATTGCGTACGCACGGGCGTACTCCGAGCGGATCCCGAAATACACGCCGGCAGACAACAATCTGGCCGGCGCCGCGAACAGCGCCTCCTCCGCGCTGGGCTCGATCTGTGCTGCCATCGCCGATGGTTCGGCCGCGGCCAGAGGCCCGCTGGTGACCCCATCGCCGCCGCCGTCGGACATCGCGCCGGTCGGCAACCTCGCGAGCCCGCAGCCTTTCCTCACCTCGGACAACAATGTGTGCCCGGAGTGGAAAGCGGCACTGGACCAGTTCGGCCAACAGACTGCGCAGTGGCAGCAACTGGATCCCAACGTCCCGTCGATCTACTGGAACAAAGAGCAGAAGGCGGTCAATTACGCGGTTGGGCCGGTGATGAACTCGTTTGCCGGCAAGCTGGAACAGCTTGGCCGACAAAGTGATAACGCAATCTGGCAGGATTTTGCCAATCTTTCGGCCCAGTACCGTCGCGCGTTTGTCACCGCACTGCCGACCTACACGCCGACCGACAACCACCTCGCCAACGCGGCCAACTTCGCATCGACGACCATCCTCGGCGGCTGCGCAGCGGTTGCCGAGTAGCCGGCTCTCAGAACAGAGCGAACAGGTCGACCACCCACCCGCCGGGGTTGGGCGCGAACCTGCTAATTCCGTACTGCTGAAACAGGTTTGGGTGCAACAACGCGACGAATAGGCCGTCGAAAAAGAAAACACACCGGGCATCGCAATGTCCCGGTGTGTTTTCACCCCCCGAAGGGGTAAAGCGTCAGGCCCAGCTGGAGCCGACGGCGGAGTCGGTGCTCGCCATGTTGTTGCCGGCGGTCTGCACCTTCTGGCCGTGGGAGTTGGCCTGTTCGTAGATGACCTGGAAGTTGCGGCCCAACTGGGTGATGAACTCCTGGCAGGCCACCGAACCCGAGCCACCCCAGAAGTCACCGGCAGCCAG
>DATNFI010000030.1:0-17958 GCA_035606475.1 Mycobacterium sp.
GTCGGCGGTGCGCTCCGGATCGATCCGGGTGATCGGGGCCAGCGTGGCGGCGATCCGGGTCGACACCGACTGGTAGGCCGGCGTGGCAAGCCGCACCGCGGGGTCGGTGAGTTGCCGGCGGATGATCTCGTACATCGGATACTTCGCCTGGAATTGCGGGTCGGCGTACAGCGAGGTACGCACGGCCGGCAGGCCGCCGTCCAGCGACACGTACTTCTCGTTGGCCGGACTGCGCAAACACCGGATCGCCTGGTATGCCTCGGCTTTGTGGCGGCTGGTCGCCGACACCGCGAGGTTGAGTCCGCCGATCGTCACCTTGGCCGGCTGCCCCGGTTGCGCGCTCGGGTAGGGCGCGAAGCCGAAAACCCTTGTGCTGGCTTCGTAGGCCGCGCGGAACTGCTGATCGGTGGGCGTGAACGAGCCGACGCCGTTGATGCTGCCGGCCAGGTCGGGCCGACGGTTCAGCGGCAGAAACGGCACGCCGCCCTTCACCGCGTTCTCCAGCATGGACGCCAGCGCGTAGGGCCAGTTGACCTCGAGCGCGGAGCGGCCCTGCTCGAACGCCAGTCGCGCGGTGCCGGCGTCGCTGCGGGTGACCGACGGGTCGGCGCCCGGCGCGGTGGCCACCGATTTCATGATCTGCAGCGCCTTGACGGTGGCGGCCCGGTGTTGCGGGGTATCGGTGAGCGTCACGGCGCGGCCATCGTCGGAAAGCACCTGTCCCCCAGCGCTTTCCAACAGCGTGTTGAACCACACCACCACGGCCTCGTTCTGGTTGGCCTGCACCCCGATCCAGCTGGGCCCACCGGCGGCGTGCAACCGGGTGGCCTCGTCGACCATGCCGTCCCACGTCGCCGGTGGCTTCTCCATCAAATCCGCCCGGTACCAAAGCAATTGGGTGTTGGTGGTGACGGGCGCGGCGTAAAGCCGGTGTCGCCACGTCGCGGTGGACAGCGGCCCGGCCAGCGTGTCGGCGGTGGCGTCGGCCTCCGCGCGGCGCGCCGGATCGTCGGACAGCGGCAGCACCCAGCCGGCTTCGGCGAACTCGGCCGTCCAGATCACGTCCATCGCAATGATGTCTATCGCGTGGTCGTTGGCGCTGAGCCGACGGGCCAGCTGGATGCGCTGGTCGTCGGTCGACCGCGGCAGGCTGAAATGCCGGATGGTGAATCGGCCGCCGAACTCGTCGGAGCAGCGCTGCGCCAGCGCGGTGAACGTCGCGGCGTCGCCGGCCGGCGTATAGAGGCTGATCAGCCGACCGTCGTCGCGGGCGCAGCCGGACAGCACCGACACGGCTGACAGCATCGCCAGCGCGACCGCGCCCAACCGGCGACGCACGACTCAGATGGCCAGGCGGGCAAGCAGATCCCGGGCCTGCTCGGCGTTCTGCGGGTCGCAGAGAACGTCGTACCGGCCGGCCACCAGCTGCAGCGTCGAACTGAAGTCACGGGTACCGCGCGCCATCGAATAGGGAATCGCGGAGGTGATCAGGCCGAAGAACACGCCGGCGACCAGACCGGTGGTCAACGCCTGCAACGGATGCGGGCTGGAGAACAGCAACGTCAGCATCAGGCCGATGAACAGGCCCAGCCAGGCCCCGCTGATGACGCCACCGCCCAACACTTTTGGCCACGTCAGCCGCCCGGTCACCCGTTCCACCTGCATCAGATCGACGCCCACGATGGTGACCTGCTGCACCGGGAACTGCTGATCGGACAGGTAGTCGACCGCCCGCTGCGCCTCGGCGTAGGTGGGATACGACCCGACCGGCCAGCCTTTCGGAGGCGTCGGCAATCCGGGAGCGCGCCGACTCCCGGCCGGGGTGCCGGGCCCGGCACCGGGGACCTGTCCTGGCTGAAATGGGCTGCTCATGGGTTCCATTGTGCGCTGTTGGCCTCGCTGAGTCTGCGCCTCGTCGAACCGAGCCCGCCAACTGCGCAAACGCCTGCCCAACCGGTCGCCACGCTCGGTTGAACGGCCCGGTTCCTCAGCGGCCCGTCCCGGGCCGCATCGTCGCCGAGCTACGTTGAACAGATGACAGCTCCCGGCGGCGGTGGGCCCTACGGCGATCAGCCGGGCCCCTGGCAGCCGTACCAGCATCCGCCGGTCGACCCGCAGGCCCCGGTGAACTACCCGGAATACCCCTACCCGACGCCCTACGGGAGCTACCCCCCGCCACCGCCGCCGTACGGCTACCCGAGCCCGCCGCCGTACCCGGGCCCGTATGACCCGTACCAGGGCTACCCGGGGCAGCAGACCAACAGCCTGGCCGTCGCATCGCTGATCACGTCGATCGCTGGCGTCATCGTCGGCATTCCGCTGGCCATCTTCTGCTACGTGGGGTGGTTGATTCCCGTCGTCGGCGCGGTCCTCGGCGGCATTGCGCTCGGTCAGATCAAGCGGAGCGGCCAGCAGGGCCGCGGGATGGCCATCGCCGGAGTAGCGATCGGCGCCGCCACCGCCGCGCTACTCGTGCTGGCGATGATCATCGTCGCGGCCGCGGCGTTCCATTCGCCGATGTTCGGGGTCGCTGCACCGGCCTAGCCGGTTGGCGGCTCGAACTTCTCGCCGTGGCGCTCCATGCCTGCCGCGCGTCCTTTCGCGGCGATCACCAACGCCATCTTGCGGCTGGCCTCGTCGAGCATCTCGTCGCCGAGCATCACCGCGCCGCGGGCGCCGCCGGCCGCCGAGGTATGCCACTCGTAGGCCTCCAGGATCAATTCCGCGTGATCGTAATCGGCCTGGCGGGGGCTGAAGATCTCGTTGCCCGCGGCGATCTGGTCGGGATGCAGCACCCACTTGCCGTCGTAGCCCAATGCCGCCGATCGTCCGGCCACCCGCCGGAACGCTTCGGTGTCACGCACTTTCAGATACGGCCCGTCGATGGCGGCCTTCCCGTGCGCGCGGGCGGCCACCAGGATCGTCATCAGCACGTGGTGGTACGCGTCGCCGACGTCGTAGCCCTCGGGTTGCTCGCCGACGACCAGCGTGCGGGTGTTCAGATTCGCCATCAGGTCCGCCGGTCCGAGCACCAACGCCTGCACCCGCGGCACCGCGGCGATCGCATTGATGTTCATCAGACCGCGGGCGTCTTCGATCTGCGCGTCGATGCCGATCTCACCGACCGGCAGCCCGTGCACCGTCTCCAACTGGGTCAGCAACAGGTCGAGCGCCTGAACATGCGACACGTCAGACACTTTCGGCAGCACCACCACGTCGAGCCTGGCGTCGGGTGCCGCGCCGACGGCCGCGACCACCTCGATGAGGTCGGCGTGCGTCCACGGCGTGGTCCAGTCGTTGACCCGTACCCCGCGCAGCTGCCCGGCCCAGCCGGGTGCGGCGAGCGCGGCGGCCACCCGGCCGCGGGCCTCAGCCTTGGCGTCCGGCGCGACGGCGTCCTCAAGGTCGAGGAAGACCTCGTCGGCCAGAAGGCCTTTGGACTTGTCGATCATCTTCTGGCTACTTCCCGGCACGGACAGACACGTGCGACGGGGCCGGTACGCGTTGTTCACACCTCACTCCTACCCTTTGAACTATGGCCTCGATCAACAGGGTGTACGCCGCGCGGCTGGCGCGAATGCAGGTCCTGGGCCCGATGGGCGAGGCCCTCGGGCGGGTTCGCGACGTGGTGGTCAGCATCAGTATCGTTCGTCAGCAGCCCCGCGTTCTCGGACTCGTCGTCGAAATGGCCTCGCGCCGAAGGATTTTCGTACCGATCCTGCGAGTCTCCGCAATCGAGCCGAACGCGGTGACGCTCACCACCAACAACGTCTCGATGCTGCGGTTCGAGCAGCGTCCCGGCGAAGTTCTGGTGCTGGGCCAGATCATCGACACCAAGGTGCGGGTCAACGACCCCGAGCTGCCCGAGCTGGCGGACGCCGACGTCGTCGTCACCGACCTCGGCTTGGAGCAGACCCGCACCCGCGACTGGATGGTGACCCGGGTATCGGTGCGGGTGCCTCGACGGCTCGGCCGACGCACCACCAGCCACATCGTCGGCTGGCGCAATGTGCAGGGGCTGACCCCGTCGGCGCTGGCCATGCCCGGCCAGGCCGTCGCGCAGCTGCTGCACCAGTTCGAGAAGTGGCGGCCGATCGAGGTGGCCGACGCGGTGCGCGAGCTGCCGGCGAAGCGGCGCCACGAGGTGATCGCGGCGCTGGACAACGACCGGCTGGCCGACATCCTGCAGGAGCTGCCCGAAGACGAGCAGGCCGAACTGCTGATGCAGCTTGGCGACGAACGCGCGGCCGACGTCCTCGAGGAGATGGATCCCGACGACGCCGCCGACCTGCTCGGCACGATGACCCCGGCGCTGGCCGAGCGGCTGCTGCGGCAGATGGACCCCGAAGACTCCGACCCGGTGCGACGGCTGTTGAAGCACTCCCCCGACACCGCGGGCGGGCTGATGACCTCCGAGCCGGTGGTGTTGACGCCGGACACGTCGGTCGCCGAGGCGCTGGCCCGCGTTCGCGATCCCGACCTGACGCCCGCGCTGTCGTCGCTGGTGCTGGTGGTCCGTCCGCCGACCGCCACCCCGACCGGGCAGTACCTGGGCTGCGTGGCGTTGCAGCGGCTGCTGCGCGAGCCCCCGTCCATGCTGGTCGGCGGCATCGTCGACGCCGACCTGCCGTGGCTCGAGCCCGACACGTCGCTGGCCATGCTCACCCGTTACTTCGCCGCCTACAACCTGGTCTGCGGTCCCGTCGTCGACGCGCAGCACCATCTGCTGGGCGCGGTGACGGTGGACGACGTGCTCGACCATCTGCTGCCCCACAACTGGCGCGATACCACCGAAGAACCCGCCCTCGGCGCCACGGGAGGCACCCCATGAGCAAGTCCTCCACGCCGCGCTCGCGGCTCTACACCCCGCGCATCTCGCGGCTGTCGGCGCCGCGGCTGGACGCCGACGCCGTCGGGAAGTTCACCGAGTCGATCGCCCGCTTCTTCGGCACCGGCAGCTACCTGCTGATCCAGACCATCGTGGTGATCGTGTGGATCGTGCTCAACGTCTTCGCGGTCAGCCTGCGCTGGGACCCCTACCCGTTTATCCTGCTCAACCTGGCGTTTTCCACCCAGGCCGCCTACGCCGCGCCGCTGATTCTGCTGGCCCAGAACCGCCAGGAGAACCGCGACCGCGTCGCGCTGGAGCAGGACCGGCGACGCGCCGAAGAAACCAAAGCCGACACCGAGTATCTGGCCCGCGAACTGGCGGCGCTGCGGCTGGCGATCGGCGACGTCGCCAAGACCCGGGAATCCCTGCGCCGCGAGCTGGAAGATCTGCACGGACTGCTGGAAGGCCGGCTGGCCGAGGGATCCGGTTCCCAGGCCGACACCGACGACGACCTGGACCGACACGCCGCATCGTCTAATTGACACGGCTGCGCGGAAGCGGTGTTTTCACAGGCAGAGACTCCGCAATTGTTGTCACTGCGGTCACCGGCGTTATGTATGGTGACCTAGTTCACCAGGCTCACGCAGTATCGCGGGCCGAACAACGCTCGAGGACTAGGCAGGTCGAGTGCGGGTAGGGGGACGCATGGGCGTACGTCCAGCCCTTGCAACCATGCGACGGCGGGTACTCCGCGCGCCAAAAACCCCGAAAATGCCTGCGGTCGTTGCCAGTACGGCGTCAACCGTGCGCGACGCCGCGGTTCGCGCCGCGGAGGCCGCCCGGATTCCGGTGGCACTGGCCGCCCTCGCGGCAACCTCGCAGTCCGTCGGCACGACTGTCCAGCAAACTCTGACGCGCACCGGAAAGTCGCCGGCGTTCGGCATGGCGATGATCGCCTGCCTGATCTACCCCAGCGTCGACGGCGCCGGCCCACCGCCCTTCCCGTTGGCCAAATCGACCGTGCGCGACGCCGCCATCACCCCGGTCGCCGCCGTCGCGCGGGCCTCCACCGATCCGACCGGCCCGTTGGTCGTTGCCGTCGAGCACCCGAAGATCGGCTTCCACATCGCCGAAGCCGCCGCATCTGCTCCCCCGCCCACGGGCGTGGTTAATAGCCTCGGTGCGCTGGGCATTCCCGCGGTCGCGCTGACCGCGTACCGCAACGCCGAGCGGATGATGGCCGTCTCGGACCCGAACTGTGGCATCAGCTGGAATCTGCTCGCCGGTATCGGTCGCATCGAGTCGGGCCACGCCAGCGGCGGCGCCACCGACGCCCGCGGCACCGCGGTCCGGCCGATCTACGGGCCGACCCTGGACGGCACGCTGCCCGGCAACGAGGTGGTGGTCCAGAGCAACGCCCTGGGACGCGTCGCCTACGCCCGCGCGATGGGGCCGATGCAGTTCCTGCCGGGCACCTGGGCGCGCTACGCCTCCGACGGCGACGGCGACGGGGTGGCCGATCCGCAGAACCTGTACGACGCCACGCTGGGCGCCGCCCGCTACCTGTGCAGCGGCAACCTGAACCTGCGCGACCAGTCGCAGGTGCTGTCGTCGATCCTGCGCTACAACAACTCGATGCCGTACGCCCAGAACGTGCTGGGCTGGGCGGCCGCCTACGCCACCGGCGTCGTCCCGGTCGACCTGCCGCCGCTGACCGGGCCCGCACCACCCCTGGGCGACGCCCACCTCGAGAACGCCGAAGGCCTCGGGCCGAACCTGCCGCTGAACATGCACGGCCTGTCGCCGACCGACCCGATGGCGCGGACGCCGCTGATCGACCTCAGCGGCAACCCCGGGAACGGTCAGCCGTGGTCGGCGCAGGGCCCGATCGGCTACGGCCCGTCCTGCACGGTCATCTGCATCGGCGACCAAGGTCCCGGCCCAGCCCAGAGTTTCAACGCCCCGCCGCCCAACGCCTTGGCGCCACAAGGTCCGGCCGGTCTGACGCCGCCGCAGTCCGCGCCCGCCTTCTTGCCACCGCAGGCGCCTGCGCCCGTCGCCGCTCCTCCCGTCGCGCCCCCGCCTGCCGCACCTCCGGCCTGACCGGCCGTCCCGGGCCGCATCGTCGCGGACTAGACAAATGGTGCTGCTCCTCAGCGGCCCGTCCCGGGCCGCATCGTCGCGGCACTAGACTCGACGATGATGTCTGATTCGACTGCAAACATTCGCGCCGCGCTGGCCAAGGTGATCGATCCTGAGCTGCGCCGTCCCATCACCGAGCTCGGCATGGTCAAAAGCATCGAGGTGGATCCCGGCGGGGCTGTGCACGTCGAGATCTACCTGACCACATCGGCCTGTCCGAAGAAGACCGAAATCAGCGACCGGGTGCGCCAGGCCGTCGCCGACGTGCCGGGCACCGGCGCCGTTGAGGTCACCCTTGACGTGATGAACGACGAGCAGCGCACCGAGCTGCGAAAGCAGTTGCGCGGCGATTCTCGCGAGCCGGTCATCCCGTTCGCCCAACCGGGATCGCTGACCCGGGTGTACGCCATCGCCTCCGGCAAGGGCGGCGTCGGCAAGTCGACGGTGACCGTCAACCTGGCCGCGGCGATGGCCGCGCGTGGGATATCCGTGGGAGTGCTCGACGCCGACATCCACGGCCACTCGATCCCGCGCATGATGGGAACCACCGACCGGCCCACCCAGGTGGAGTCGATGATCCTGCCGCCGATCGCGCACGAGGTGAAAGTCATCTCGATCGCGCAGTTCACCAAGGAAAACACCCCGGTGGTGTGGCGCGGGCCGATGCTGCACCGGGCGCTGCAGCAGTTCCTGGCCGACGTGTACTGGGGCGACCTGGACGTGCTGTTGCTCGACCTGCCGCCGGGCACCGGCGACATCGCGATCTCGGTCGCCCAGCTGATCCCGAACGCCGAAATCATTGTTGTCACAACGCCGCAGGCGGCCGCGGCCGAAGTGGCCGAGCGGGCCGGCAGCATCGCGCTGCAGACCAAGCAGCGGGTGGTCGGCGTGGTGGAGAACATGTCCGGGCTGCTACTGCCGGACGGTTCGACGATGCAGGTGTTCGGCGAAGGCGGCGGCGCTCAGGTCGCCGAACGGCTGACCCGCGCAATGGGCGCCGACGTGCCACTGCTGGGCCAGATTCCGCTGGACCCGGCGCTGGTCGCCGCGGGCGACGCCGGAGTGCCGGTGGTGCTCAGCGCGCCGGACTCGCCGGTTGGCAAGGAGTTGCAGAGCGTGGCCGACAGCTTGTCGGCCCGTCGCCGCGGATTGGCCGGCATGTCACTGGGATTGGACACCAGCCGGCACTGAGCTCAGGCGACTATGTCCGGCTCCTCCTCATCGCTGCGCTCTGCATCGTCGCCGGACTAGGTCGCGTCGGTGTCGAACGGCGCCGGTCCGTTGACCGGGTGTGCCGACGGCGGTGGCGTAACCGGTTGGGGCGCAATGTGTTCCGCAGGACCACCGACCGGCCGGTCGAACGCCTTGAACAACGAGTCGTCGCCGTCAAGCAGATGCCTGGTCAGCGCCGCCCGCGGCGTCATGCCGCGCAACTTCTGCAACTCCGACAGCGGCTCGCGCAGATCGTCGAACTCCGGGCCGATGTCCTCGCGCAGTTGGGTCGTCATGCCGCTGAGGTAATCGCGGGCCTGCCGCAGTGCGCTCGACGTCCACCGGATCGCGCCGGGCAGCCGTTCGGGGCCGAGGACGACCAGGCCGACGACGATGAGGACCAGGATCTCGCCCCAGCCGACGTTGGCGAACACTAGCCGCCGTCCGGCCCCGGGGTCACAGTGAGCGTGACGTGGCGACCGTCGCGGACCACCTCGACCGGCGCCGGCTGCCCAACGGCCAACTGCCGCACGGCAACTACGAACTCGTCGGCGTCGGCGACTCCGCGGTTGCCGACCTTGACCACCACGTCGTTCTCCTTGATGCCGCCCTTTTCGGCGGGGCCGCCGGCCTTGACGTTGGCGACCTGTGCGCCCTTCGCGATGGCGTTGCTCACCGACCGGGCGCTCAGACCCAGTGTCGGGTGGACGATCTTGCCGTCCTTGATCAGCGTCTGCGCAACGGCTTTCGCCTCATCGATCGGGATCGCGAAGCCCAGCCCGCTGGCGCTGTCGGACAGTGACTTGCCGGCGGTGTTGATGCCGATGACCTGAGAGTCCATGTCGATCAACGGACCACCGGAGTTTCCGTGGTTGATCGAGGCGTCGGTCTGGATGGCGTCGATCACGGTGTCGGTGTCAGAGCCCTCCCCCGACAACGGAATCGGGCGATGCAGCGCGCTGACGATGCCGTGAGTCACGGTGCTGCGCAGCCCCAGCGGCGCACCGGCGGCCAGCACCTCATCGCCGACGCGGACCTTGTCGGAGTCACCCAGTTTGGCGACCGAGAGGTTGCTGACGTTGTCGACCTTGAGCACCGCCAGGTCGGTCCTGGGATCGCGGCCGACCAGGTTGGCGGGCACTTCCTTGCCGTCGTTGAACACCACGGTGGTCTTGAACTGGCTCGGGTTGTTGGCCGCTTCGGAGATGACGTGGTTGTTGGTGACGATGTACCCGCGGCCGTCGACCACGAAGCCCGAACCCTGCATACCCTCCTGGTCGCTGACCGACTGGATCGTGACCACTGAATCTGCCACTGCCGCAGCAACTTTGGCGAAGCGGCCGGCGGGCGACTCGTTGTTGTGATTCGTCGAGAGCGTGACCTTGGAGGTGGTGAACGCCTCGACGACCTCGGCCGTCTTGCGTCCGACCACACCGCCGACCAAGCCGATCAGCAATGCGAGCACGGCGAGCACCGACAGCGCCAGATACGAGACCCGGCCGCCGAACAGCACGTCACGCACCCCGAGCACGTCGCGGACGGTCTCGAAGCGCTGCGCGGACGGCGCGACCGCGGGCTCACCCAGCGCCGCAGCGGCGCCCGGGTCACGCCACGGGTCTTCGGGATCCTCGAGCTCGTACTTCGCTTTGCCGTCGTCCAGTGCGTCCGCGTCGGCCGGGTGGCGCTGCAACGAGTCCGCTCCCGCGAAGGGGCGACCGAACGCCTCGGTCAGAACCGGGTCGGCGGGTTGGGTGTGCGGGGTGAACTCACCGGAGTCGCGGTACTTGGACGGACGCACCCGGTCAGCGACGAACGAGCCCTGCACGCCGTCGGGGCGGCCGAAGGCCTGCCGTGACGCGGCGTCGACCGGCGGACGGGACACGGGACGCGGCGCCAGCCGAGGGGCGCCGTTGTTGTCTTGATCGGAGCTCACGTCATCCTCTTCCGAGCGCTAAGCACACGAGCGCTATGGATTCGAGCACGGCGCCGCGCACCGGCTTGGCCAAACTGGTCACCACCCTACCGAGGCTCTGGGCGATCGCGCCTGCTGCCGTCGGAGAACCGATCGCGCATCGTCGTTGGCCCGTCACGCTTCGGCGGCGGGCCGCTGTTGCCTCGTGCGCGCGGGTCGCGCCGCTGGCCGTTCTGCTCGGTTTCCGCCTCGTCCTCGGGCGGGCAGTGCGGGATCTGCGACAGCAATCCCAGCAGCGCACTCGGAACGCTGATCGGGTGCGAATCGCGCAGCGCAGCGCGGGCCCGACGATGGCCGTCCACTTCGGCAGCGCACTCCGGACACAGCGAGATGTGGTGCGCGGCGCGCAGGTGGGCGTTCATCCGCAACTCACCGTCGACGAACGCCGAGATGGCCTCGATCGACAGGTGCTCGGTGGAGCCGAATTGCCGCGGCGCACCGACCGGCGCATCGCTCTGCGAGGCGAACTGGGTGGGGAGCCAGGAGAACGCTCGGCGGAACACATGTCCCCGCTCGACCATCACCCAGCTCCTCTCGGTATCGCGTCGCGCCTTCTCAAGACGACCTCGCGCGGCACTACCTCGAATGTAGCGCGCCGAGAGATCCCGAACATCGACGAACGCACCGATCAGGCTGCGTGTCTCTTACGCTCAGCGGCCCTCGGCCGCAATGGCGTTGTCCGAGTGCGCGGCCAGATAGTCGCGCAGCGCTTGGCGCCCGCGGTGGATGCGGCTGCGCACGGTTCCAAGCTTGACGCCGAGCGTGGCGCCGATTTCCTCGTAGGACAGTCCCTCGATGTCACACAGGACGACCGCGGCACGGAATTCCGGCGGCAGCGAGTCCAGCGCCGCCTGCAGGTCAGGACCCAGGCGCGCGTCGTGGTAGATCTCCTCCGGATTGGGCTCGTCGGCCGGCACCCGGTCGTAGTCGTCGGGCAGCGCTTCCATCCGCACCCGGCCGCGACGACGCACCATGTCCAGGAACAGGTTGGTGGTGATGCGGTGCAGCCAGCCTTCGAAGGTGCCCGGCTGGTAGTTCTGGACCGACCGGAACACGCGAATGAAGGTTTCCTGGGTCAGATCCTCGGCGTCGTGCTGATTGCCGGAGAGGCGGTAGGCCAACCGGTAGACCCGGTCGGCGTGCTGGCGAACCAACTCGTCCCAGGACGGCATCGCCGTCTTGTCGCCGGTCGCGTCGAAGACCGCCGTGCCGTAAGGCTCATCGGCGGGCTCGACCCAGTCGGCGTCGCGGTACTGCTCGGGGTGCGACATGCTGGACGGGCTCATCAAGGCGGTGATGTTGAAATCCTCCGGGTTCAGGCTGCCGTCAAAGCTCGGCAATTCATCACCGCGGGCAACGCGAAGATTGCGGGATGTATTCCCGGACCAGCGGCCTCCACGCTCCATGGGGATACCGTCGTCTATCGGCGTGTGTGCGATATGTGACCGCACTGAGCTTTGGCTAAGAACTACTCCGACACCCGCGTTGCGCTGGACATATCGGTCACATCACGTTTCGATCACACCTTTTCGTTACGCGTGTCGCGGGCTCGCCTGAGCGTACCGGGCGGGCGTTGGACTTACGCTCTCGCCATGGCCACGACCGACCGCACGCCCGGCGAGCCGGCGAAGAGTCGAGCCGAGTCCCTCTCCGAGCACGCCGAAGGTTCGATTTCCGAAGACACCGTGCTGCTGGCCGCCCGCGAGCGCGCCGCCGACATCGGCGCCGGAGCCATCACACCGGCGGTTGGGGCGCTGCTCAGCCTGCTGGCCAAACTCAGCGGCGGGAAAGCCGTCGTCGAGGTGGGCACCGGCGCCGGGGTGAGCAGCCTGTGGTTGCTCTCCGGGATGAGCGACGACGGCGTGCTGACCACGATCGACATCGAGCCCGAACACCAGCGGATCGCCAAAGAAGCGTTCACCGACGGCGGCATCGGCCCGTCGCGGACCCGGCTGATCAGCGGCCGGGCCCAGGAAGTGCTGACCCGGCTGGCCGACGACTCCTACGACCTGGTCTTCATCGACGCCGACCCGCTCGACCAGCCGGACTACGTGGTCGAAGGGGTGCGGCTGCTGCGCTCCGGCGGGGTGATCGTCGTGCACGGGGCGGCCGCCGGCGGACGGGCCGGCGACCCGGCGGCCCACGACGCCGAAGTGGCGGCGGTGCGCGAGGCGGCACGGTTGATCGCCGAGAACGAGCTGCTCACCCCGGCATTGGTGCCACTCGGCGACGGCCTGCTGGCCGCCGTTCGCGACTAGGTTCGCGACTTTTATGCATTCGTGACGGCGTGGCTGCTTGACGCTCGACTGAACGAGTGTTTAGTCTCCTGAACGTGCGTTCAGTCGATGATCTCACCGCCGCGGCCCGGATCCGCGACGCGGCGATCGAGCGGTTCGGTGAGCAGGGGTTCGGGGTTGGCCTGCGCTCGATTGCCGACACCGCCGGTGTGAGCGCGGCACTCGTCATTCACCACTTCGGGTCCAAGGACGGGTTGCGCAAGGCCTGCGACGACTACGTCGCCGAAGAGATCCGCAGCAGCAAGTCCGAGGCGATGAACTCCAGCGACCCGGGCACCTGGTTCGCCGCGATGGCCGAGATCGAGGAGTATGCGCCGCTGATGGCCTATCTGGTGCGCAGTCTGCAGACCGGTGGCGAGCTCGCGAAAACGTTGTGGCGCACAATGATCGACAACGCCGAGAGTTACCTCGACGAGGGTGTCCGTAACGGCATCCTGAAGCCCAGCCGCGATCCGGTTGCCCGGGCCAAATACCTGGCGATCACCGGCGGCGGCGGTCTTCTGCTGTATATCCAAATGCACGAGACGCCAACGGATTTGCGGGCGGTCCTGCGCGACTACGCCCGTGACATGGTGCTGCCATCCCTCGAGGTGTACACCAACGGCATGCTGACCGACAGCCACATGTATGACGCGTTTTTGGCTCAGGCGGAGAAGGAGACAAGTGATGCATCCGATTGAAATTCATGGCCTGACAAAGGCTTTCGGCAAAGCCCGGGCGCTGGACGGCCTGGAGCTGACCGTGCGCGAGGGCGAAGTGCACGGCTTCCTCGGACCCAACGGCGCCGGGAAGTCGACCACGATCCGGATCCTGCTGGGCGTGGTCAAAGCCGACGGCGGGACGGTGCGCCTGCTGGGTGGCGACCCGTGGGCCGACGCCGTCGACCTGCACCGCCACCTCGCCTATGTGCCGGGCGATGTCACGCTGTGGCCGAACCTGACCGGCGGCGAGACCATCGACCTGCTGGCCCGCATGCGCGGCGGCATCGACGACAAGCGGCGCGCCGAGTTGATCGAACGCTTCGAACTCGACCCACACAAGAAGGCCCGCACCTACTCGAAGGGCAATCGGCAGAAGGTCTCGCTGATTTCGGCCTTCTCGTCGCGGGCCCGGCTGCTGCTGCTCGACGAGCCGAGCAGCGGCCTGGACCCGTTGATGGAGAACATCTTTCAGCAGTGCGTCGCGGAGGCCCGCGATCGCGGCGCCACGGTGCTGCTATCCAGCCACATCCTGGCCGAGACGGAGCGGCTGTGCCAGCGGGTGACGATCATCCGCGCCGGCCGGACCGTCGAGAGCGGAACACTGGAATCGATGCGGCACCTCAGCCGGACGACCATCACCGCGGACTTGCTGCGCGACCCCGGCGACCTCACCCGCATCCGCGGCGTCGAGGACATCAGCTACGACGGAACCGTGCTGCACGCGCAGGTCGACAGTGCAGGCCTCGGCGAGCTCATCCGGGTACTGGGCGACACCGGCGTCCGCAGCCTGGTCAGCCAGCCGCCCACACTCGAAGAGCTCTTCATGCGGCACTACGGCGCCGACGGGCAGCGTGAATTGGCCCACTCATGACCCGCGCCAGCGACGATGCAGAGCGAAGCTCTAAGGAGGAGTGGCGCAAATGACCTCAGTGTTGGAACGACCGGCCGCGCGGGTGCCGGCCCACCGCTCGTCGTTCACCGGGACGCTCGGGATGCTCCGGCTCTATCTGCGGCGCGACCGAATCGTGTTGCCGCTCTGGGTGTTACTGCTGTCGATGCCACTGGCCACCGTATACGTCGGCAGCATCGAAAAGGTCTACCCCGACCAAGCGGCCCGCGCCGGCTTCGCCGCGATGATCATGGCCAGCCCGGCTCAGCGGGCGCTGTACGGAAACATCTACAACGACAGCCTCGGCGCGACCGGCATCTGGAAGGCCGGCATGTTCCACCTGCTGATCGGCGTGGCGGTGATTCTCACCGTCATCCGGCACACTCGTGCCGACGAGGAAACCGGCCGCGCCGAACTGATCGACTCGACCGTGGTGGGCCGCTACGCCAGCCTCACCGCCGCCCTGCTGCTGTCGTTCGGGGCCTCGCTGCTCACCGGCTTTATCGGGGCAGCGGGCCTACTCGGCACCAGCGTTCCCGCGGCTGGGTCGCTGGCCTTCGGTGCGGCGCTGGCCTGCTCGGGATTGGTGTTCACCGCGGTAGCCGCTGTGGCAGCACAACTTTCGACGAGCGCGCGGTTCGCGCGCGGCACCGCCTTCGCCGTGCTGGCCGCCGCCTTCACGCTGCGCGCTGCCGGTGACGCCGGGTCCACGGCGCTGTCGTGGTTCTCTCCGCTGGGCTGGTCGCTGCAGGTTCGGCCGTACGCCGGCGACCGGTGGTGGGTGCTGCTGCTGCACCTCGCGACCACCGCGTTGCTGACCGCGCTGGCCTACCGGCTGCTCGCCGGGCGCGACGTCGGCGCGGGCCTGGTCGCCGAGCGGCCCGGTCCGGGTAGCGCAACTGCGTTGCTGCGCAACGCTTTCGGCTTGTCCTGGCGATTGGACCGCGGCGCGTTGCTGCTGTGGACCGTCGGCCTGTGCCTGTACGGGCTGCTGATCGGCAGCATCATTCACGGCATTGGCGATCAACTCGGTGGCACCACCGCGCGTGACATCGTGGTCCGGATGGGCGGCAGCCAAGTCGTGGAGGACGCGTTCGTCGCCGCGGCGTTCTGCATGCTGGGCATGATGGCGGCCGCGTTCGCCGTCTCGCTGACGCTGCGACTCCACCAGGAAGAAGCGGGTCAACATGCCGAGACGCTGCTGAGCGGATCGGTGAGCCGAATCCGTTGGTTGACAGGGCATCTGGTGCTGGCCCTGGTTGGTTCTGCGCTGGCGATCGTGATCGCCGGCGCGGTCGCCGGGCTGACCTACGGCATCGCCGCCCACGACGTCGGCGGCAAACTCCTGATGGTCGTGGGCACCGCACTGGTCCAGTTGCCCGCGGTGTGGCTCCCCGCCGCGGTGACGGTCGCGCTGTTCGGGTTGGCGCCGCGATTCAGTCCGGTGGCGTGGGGCGTGCTGGTCGGGTTCGTCGCCCTGTATCTGATCGGAGAGCTGTCCGGCTTTCCGCAGTGGGTGCTCGACCTGGAGCCGTTCGCCCACGTCCCGTCGGTCTCCGGGAATGCCTTCACCGCGGTTCCCCTGCTCGCGCTGTTGGCGATGGACGCCGGGCTGATCGCGTTGGGCGTGGCGGCTTTTCGCCGCCGCGATGTTCAGACATAAGGAGGTTGCCATGAATACTGTTGTCAAAGGCCTACTCTCGGCCACCCTGGGTCTGATCGCTTTCGGGTTGCTGCTGTTCGTGCCGGCCGGTACCACGCACTACTGGCAGGGCTGGGTGTTCCTCGCGGTGTTCGCGCTGTTCACCTGGATCCCCACCATGTACCTGCTGCGCACCAACCCGGCCGCACTCGAGCGGCGAATGCAGGCCGGGCCGAAAGCGGAAACCCGACCGCTGCAAAGGATTCTCATCACCGTCATCTTCATCGCGTTTCCGGCGGCGTTCGTCGTCAGCGCACTGGACTGGCGCTACGGATGGTCGCAGGTACCGGTGTCGGTGTCGCTGATCGGCGACATGCTGATCGCCGTCGGGCTCGCGGTGGCGATGCTGGTAATCATCCAAAACGGTTACGCGGCAGCCAATGTCAGAGTCGAGGAGGGTCAGACGCTGGTCTCGACCGGGCTGTACGGGCTGGTACGCCATCCGATGTACACCGGAAACGTGCTGCTGATGCTGGGCATTCCACTGGCCCTCGGCTCGTACTGGGGGTTGTTCCTGCTGGTCCTCGGCATGCCGGTGCTCGTGCTGCGTATTCGCGACGAGGAAGAGCTACTGACCCACGACCTCAGTGGATACCGCGAGTACATGCAGCGGGTGCGCTACCGGTTGCTGCCGTACGTGTGGTGACGCGTTGGCGAGCAGACACAAAAGCACTCGACACGCCGAGTCTGAGGGGGACTTTGCGTCTGCTCGCCGAAAGGGCCGGGCTAGATCCAGATGCCCTTGCCCACGGCGACCACGCCGCCGGCGCTGATCGCGAAGCGCTCACGGTCCTTCTCTAGATCCACCCCGACCATTTCGCCGGGCCCGATCACGACGTTCTTGTCCAGGATGGCGTGCCGGACCACCGCGCCGCGGCCGACCCGCGCGCCCGGCATGATCACGCTGCCCTCCACGATCGCGCCGTCGTCGATCACGACGTTGGACGACAGCACGGAGTTGCGCACGGAGGCAGCGGAGACGATGCTGCCCGCGCCCACGACCGACTCCTGGGCCGATCCGCCGTTGACGAACTTGGCCGGTGCCAGGTTCTCCGAGGCGCCCAGGATCGGCCAGCGCCGGTTGTAGAGGTTGAACACCGGATGCACCGACACCAGATCCATGTGGGCGTCGTAGAACGCATCGAGGGTCCCGACGTCGCGCCAGTAACCGCGGTCGCGGTCGGTGGCGCCGGGCACGTCGTTGTCGTTGAAGTCGTAGACCGCGGCTCGCCCGTCGGCGACGAGCCGCGGGATGATGTCGCCGCCCATGTCGTGATCGGAATGGTCCTCGTCGGCGTCGGCGCGGATCGCGTCGATGAGCACCTTGGTGGTGAAGATGTAATTCCCCATCGAGACGAATGTGGCGTCCGGGTCGTCGGGCGTGCCCGGCGGATCGACCGGCTTCTCGACGAAGCTGCGGATGCGACCGGATTCGTCGGCGTCAATGCAGCCGAATGCGGTTGCCTCGGCACGGGGCACCCGGATCCCCGCGACCGTGGCCCCTGCGCCGCTCTCGACGTGGAAGTGCAGCATCTGCTCGGGGTCCATCCGGTAGACGTGGTCGGCGCCGAAAACCACGATGTAGTCCGGATCCTCGTCGAAGATCAGGTTGAGCGACTGATAGATCGCGTCCGCCGAACCGGTGTACCACCGTGGACCGAGTCGCTGCTGAGCCGGGACCGGGGTGATGTACTCACCGGCCAGACCCGACAACCGCCAGTTCTGCGAGATATGACGGTCCAGTGAATGCGACTTGTACTGCGTGAGAACGCAGATCCTCAGATAGCGGGCGTTCACGAGATTGGACAACACGAAGTCGATCAAGCGGTATGCACCGCCGAAGGGAACCGCCGGCTTGGCCCGGTCGGCGGTCAACGGGTACAGCCGCTTACCCTCACCCCCGGCCAGGACAATGCCCAGCACGTGCGGTGCTTCCCTCATGCAGTCAAACCTAACGGCCGTGGTGAACCCGTGCCAGATCAAACCTTGCCAAATCAAGGTAGTGAGTACCCACGCGGAGGGACTGTCCATCAACAAATTTGGATCGCTTCGGCGAGACGACGGTCACATGGCGTCGAGGGGTCGGCCCCTGCGGCGTTCGGCAGCGACCACTACGGTGCCGGATATGCGCGTGGCGATGATGACTCGGGAGTATCCGCCGGAGGTCTACGGCGGCGCCGGAGTACACGTGACCCAGCTCGTCGCACACCTG
>DATNFI010000031.1:0-27186 GCA_035606475.1 Mycobacterium sp.
ATCGTCACCGAAACGCCCGAACGACAGCCGTAACAGCTCCACATCAGTGCGCCGCCCCCATTTGCGCGACGACAGCGTAATCGCCTTGGCGTGCAAGCGTTCTCCGCTCGCCACCAAAACGCCGGAATTCGGCGGGAAGCCAAGGCCACGGGGCACAGCCATTGCCAGCACCGCCGAGGAGGCGCTCTCGATGCGGCCGGCCGCCGCGGCGGTGCGCGGGGCGAAGGTCTCGACCAGCCCGGCAAGTCGTCTCGCCGGCACGGCGAGGATCACCGCGTCGGCGTGCCACTGGGCGCCGGTGGCGTCGCGCAGGTTCCAGCCCCGCCCGGCGGCGTCGATCTCCTCTATCGCGGCCCGCTCCCACTGGAAGCGGCTGCGGCGGACGAGTTCCTCGACCAGCACGGTGTATCCCCCGCCCACCGCGCCGAAGATCGGGCCCGAGCTGACGCTGGTGAGCGCCTGACGGACTGCGTCGGTCACGCTCGCGGCGCCGGCATCCAGACCGGCCGCCAGCGTCGGGGCGGCCGACCGCAGACCGATGGTCGCCGACGAGCCCGCGTACACCCCGCTGAGCATCGGATCCACCGACCGCGCCACCACCTGCTCACCGAACCGGTCGACGAGCAGATCGGCGACGGCCGGGTCGGCGCCGGGCCGCCAATTCAACGGCTGATCGGGTTCGGCGGCGATGCGGGCCAGGGTCTCGTCGTTGACCAGGCCGGCCATCGACTCCGCCGACGAGGGGATGCCGTTGAGCGTCCCGGTCGGCAGGGGGTGCAGCCGGGCCTGGCTGTAGATCAGTGGGCGCGCCCCGGTGGTACCGAGTTGTTCGTTCGCCAGTCCCAATTCGGCTAGCAGCGCGGGCATTTCGGGTCGGCGCAGCACGAACGCTTCGGCGCCGACGTCGACCGCGACACCGCCGACCGGCTCGGTGCGTAGCACGCCGCCGAGCCGATCCGACGGCTCGAACAGCGTGACGCTCGCTTGGTCACCGGCGGCCTGGCGCAGCCGGTAGGCGGCGGTCAGTCCTGAAATCCCGCCGCCGACAACGCAATACGAGCGCTTGGCAGAGGTCATAACGAGTGGATCAGCGCTACCAGGTCGGTGAGAACCACGGGGTCGGTCTCGGGCAGCACACCGTGGCCGAGGTTGAAGATGTGCCCGGCCGCGCCGGCGTCCACGGCGAGTCGCCCGTCGTCGACCACGCCGCGCGCAACCTGCTCCAGTGTCGGCCAGCCGGCCAGCAGCACCGCCGGATCGAGGTTGCCCTGCAACGCCTTTCCGCTCTCGACCCGTGTCGCGGCGTCGACCAGCGACGTCCGCCAGTCGACGCCGACCACCGTCGCGCCCGCGCTCGACATGGCACCCAGGAGTTCGGCGGTGCCCACCCCGAAGTGCGTCATCGGAACGCCGCGATCGGCCAGACTGGCGAACACCCGCGAGCTGTGCGGCAGGACATACCGGCGGTAATCGGCCAGCGACAGCACACCCGCCCACGAGTCGAACACCTGAATCGCGTCCACCCCGGCGTCGAGTTGCACCCGCAGGAACCCGACGGTCAGGTCGGTCAACTTCGCCATCAGCGCGTGCCAGCAGTCGGGTTCGGACAGCATCATCGCCTTGGTCTTGGCGTGGTTGCGGCTCGGACCGCCCTCGACCAGGTAGGACGCCAACGTGAACGGCGCGCCGGCGAAACCGATCAGCGGAACCTGACCCAGCTCGCGCACCAGCAATGCGACCGCGTCCGAAACCGGTTGCACGCCGCCCGGATCGAGTGGCCGCAGGGCGTCGATGTCGGCGGCGGTGCGCACCGGCGCCGCGATGACCGGCCCGACATCGGCGACGATGTCCACGTCGACGCCGGCCCCGCGCAGCGGAACGACGATGTCGGAGAACAGGATTGCGGCATCGACGTCGTGACGGCGGACCGGCTGCAGCGTGATCTCGGCGATCAGCTCGGCGTCGAAACAGGCTTCCATCATGGTGTTCTGCCTGCGCAGTTCGCGGTATTCCGGCAGCGACCGGCCGGCCTGGCGCATGAACCACACCGGCACCCGATTGGGTTTACGACCGGTGGCCGCGGCCAGATACGACGACTCGGGAAGCGTGCGGCGGTCACTCATCAGCCTCAATGCTGCCACGACGGGCCGGCGGCCGGGTGCGGCGGGCGACACACCGGCCCCTGCGTAATCTCGTCGTCGGTAATGCCCGTGAGCCAGTCGTCAGGAGCCCGGATGCCAGTTCGCCACCCAGCAGTCAGCTACGAGGAGTTCCCCAGCCTGCGAGTCGAACGCGCTGAGCACGGTGTGCTGCACGTCGTCCTCGACTCGCCAGGACTCAACTCGGTCGGCCCGCAGATGCACCGCGACCTGGCCGACATCTGGCCCGCGATCGGTCGGGACCCCGACGTGCGCGCGGTCCTGGTCCGCGGCGAGGGCAAAGCGTTCTCGTCCGGGGGCAGCTTCGACCTGATCGACGAGACGATGGGCGGGTTCGACGACCGGATGCGCATCATGCGTGAGGCTCGCGACCTGGTGCTCAATATGGTCAACCTGGATAAGCCGGTGATCTCGGCTATTCACGGCGCGGCGGTGGGCGCGGGCCTGGTGGTGGCCCTGCTCGCCGACGTCTCGGTGGCCGGGCGCAACGCCAAGATCATCGACGGGCACACCAAGCTGGGCGTTGCGGCCGGCGACCATGCCGCCATCTGCTGGCCGCTGCTGGTCGGAATGGCAAAGGCCAAGTACTACCTGCTCACCTGCGCGCCGCTGTCCGGCGAGGAAGCCGAACGCATCGGGCTGGTGTCGCTGTGCGTGGACGACGGCGAAGTGCTCGAGACGGCCACCCGGATCGCCGTCGAGCTGGCCCAAGGGGCCCAGTCGGCGATTCGGTTCACCAAACACAGCCTCAACCACTGGTACCGGATGGCCGCGCCGGCCTTCGAAACCTCCCTTGGCCTCGAATTCCTGAGTTTCAGCGGGCCCGACGTGGCCGAAGGCCTGGCCGCCCACCGGGAGAAGCGGCCGGCGCGTTTCACCGCCGACTAGAGATGGCGCTGTGCACCGCTGCGATGGCGCCCGTCGGTCCGAAACGGCGCGCCTGTGTCCGCGTGTCGACGGATAGGTCTAGCGTCAAACGCTGTGAACCGCCAGCAACGCTGCGAGGCGGTGCGAAGCGACGAGGAGGTGCGGCGCCTATGACAGCGGCCGAGCCGGCCCCGTTTCGCGACGCTGTGGAGGCGATGAGCGGGGCCACCGTCCGACCGGAAATCGAGCTGGGCCCCATCCGGCCACCGCAGCGACTCGCCCCCTACAGCTACGCGCTGGGTGCCGAAGTGAAGCGCCCCGAGGTCGACGTCGTCCCCGAGCGGTCTGACGGCGACGCGTTCGGCCGGTTGATCCTGCTGTACGACCCGGAGGGTGCCGACGCGTGGGACGGCACCATGCGGTTGGTCGCCTACATCCAGGCCGACCTGGATTCCAGCGAAGCCGTCGACCCGTTGTTGCCGGAGGTCGCCTGGAGTTGGCTGGTCGAGGCGCTGGATGCGCGAGCCGAACAGGTCACCGCGCTCGGCGGCACCGTGACCGCCACGACCTCGGTGCGCTACGGCGACATCTCCGGACCGCCGCGGGCTCACCAGCTGGAGCTGCGGGCATCGTGGACGGCACTCACCACCGACATCGGTACCCATGTCGAAGCGTTCTGCGAAGTGCTCGAGCACGCCGCGGGGCTGCCACCGGTCGGGGTGACAGATTTGGGCACCCGGTCGCGCGTTTGACATGGCCAGCGAGCCGACAGAATCACAAATAGACACGCCCGACGCCGCGGAACCTGACGTCACGCCGTTGGTGCATCCCGCCGACGGGGTGCCCGACTTATCGGTCAGTGTCGACGAAATCAAGTCCGCCGCAACGCTGTTGGCCGGCGGCCACGGTCCGTTCGCGGTCGACGCCGAGCGTGCGTCGGGATTCCGCTACTCCAACCGTGCCTATTTGATCCAGATCCGCCGGGCCGGGGCCGGCACGGTGCTGATCGATCCGGTCAGCCACGGCGGCGACCCGCTGGCCGTGCTGCGGCCCGTCGCCGACGTGATGGCATCCGACGAGTGGATTCTGCATGCGGCCGACCAGGATCTGCCGTGCCTGGCCGAGGTCGGCATGCAGCCCCCGGCGCTGTACGACACCGAATTGGCTGGGCGGCTGGCCGGTTTCGACAGGGTCAACCTCGCAGCGATGACGCAGCGGCTGCTGGGTGTGGGGTTGGCCAAAGGCCATGGCGCGGCGGACTGGTCGCGGCGCCCGCTGCCGGCCGCGTGGCTCAACTACGCGGCGCTCGACGTCGAAGTGCTGGTCGACCTGCGCGATGCGATCGCGGCCGTACTCGCAGAGCAGGACAAAACCGCTTGGGCCGCAGAGGAATTCGACTACCTTCGGAGCACTGCCGGTCAGAGCCCGCCGACTACCCGCCGGGATCGCTGGCGCCGTACGTCTGGCATCCACAAGGTGCGCAACCAGCGCGGCCTGGCCGCGGTCCGCCAATTGTGGATCGTGCGGGACGAAATCGCGCAACGGCGCGACATCGCGCCGGGCCGCATCCTGCCCGACTCGGCGATCATCGATGCCGCAGCGGCCGACCCGAAGACCCTCGACGCCTTGGTCGCGCTGCCGATCTTCGGGGGAAAGAGGCAGCGCCGCAGCGCGTCCACCTGGCTGGCGGCACTCCAGGCCGCACGCGAAAACCCGGTTCCCGACGAGGAAGCCGAACCGACCAACGGGCCGCCCCCGCCGGCGCGCTGGGCCCGCCGACGGCCGGAGGCCGCCGCGCGACTCGACGCTGCCCGTGCGGCGCTGCGGGAACTGTCGGAGCGGGTGGCGGTGCCGACCGAGAATCTGGTTACGCCCGAACTGATCCGGCGGCTGTGCTGGGACTGGGCGGGCGCGCAGGACGTGGCCGCGGCGATCGATGAATTTCTGGTCGCGGGTCAGGCCCGCAACTGGCAGCGCGAGTTGACGGTGCCCGTGCTGGCCGAGGCGCTGACCGCGCCTGGCGAGCAGACGTAAAAGCTCCCGACACGCCGAGCTCAGAGGCGCTTTTATGTCTGCTCGGCAGGATTAGTCCAACTGCTCGGTGATCGCGGCCCGGGAATCGACTCCGTCGCGAGACAAAGCCGCGATCCAGCCGGTGATGCGACGAGCGACGTGCTGGTCGGTCAGGCCGGCGTCGGCCAGCACCTCGCCGCGCGACGCGTGATCGAAGAACTGTTGCGGCAGACCGACATCGCGGCACGGCACATCGATCTCGGCGGCCCGTAGCGCGGCCGACACGGCCGAGCCGACACCACCGGCCATCCCGTTGTCTTCCAGCGTGACAACCACCTTGTGCGCGATCGCCAACTCCCCCAGCGCATCTGACATCGGCAGCACCCATCGCGGGTCGACCACCGTCACGCCGATGCCCTGATCGTGCAGCCGCTCGGCCACCGCGAGCGCCATCGACGCGAACGCCCCGACCGCCACCAACAGCACGTCAGCACCGAGGCCGTCGGCGGGCACCGCCAGCACGTCTACACCGGAATGCCGTCGCACCGCCGGAATGTCTTCGCCAACATCGCCTTTCGGGAACCTGATCACCGTCGGCCCGTCATCGACGGCCAGTGCCTCACCGAGCTCCTCACGCAGGCGGGCGCCGTCGCGGGGCGCGGCCACCCGGATGCCGGGCACGATGCCCAGGATCGACAGGTCCCACATCCCGTTGTGGCTGGGGCCGTCGTTGCCGGTGACCCCGGCCCGATCGAGCACCATCGTGACGGGCAGCTTGTGCAACGCGACGTCCATCATGATCTGGTCGAACGCCCGGTTAAGGAAGGTCGAGTAAATCGCGACCACGGGGTGCATGCCGCCCATCGCCAGCCCGGCCGCCGATGTCATCGCATGCTGCTCGGCGATGCCGACGTCAAACAGCCTGTCCGGGAAGCGTTCTCCGAACGCGGTCAAACCGGTCGGCCCAGGCATGGCCGCGGTGATCGCGACGATGTCGCGGCGCTTGGTCGCGTGCTCGATCAGCGACTCCGAGAAGGTGGCCGTCCAGCTCGGCCCGGGCACCTTGGTGGCCAAACCGGTCACCGGGTCGATCACCCCGCAGGAATGCATCTGGTCGGCCTCGTCGTCCTCGGCCGGGCCGTAGCCCCGACCTTTCTGCGTGACAACGTGCACCAGCACCGGGCCGTGGAATCCGCGGGCCCGCCGCAGCGCGGCCTCGACGGCGTGTTCGTCATGCCCGGCGACCGGACCCAGGTATTTCAGCCCGAGGTCGGTGAACAGCAGTTGCGGCGAAAGTGCGTCTTTCACACCGGCTTTCACGCTGTGCATGAACTGGTAGGCCAGGTCACCGACGACCGGCATGCCGCGCACCGCGCTGCGACCGCGCTCCAACAGATGTTCGTAACCGGGTTGCAGTCGCAGCATGGCCAGATGATTGGCCAGGCCGCCGAACGTCGGCGCGTAGCTGCGACCGTTGTCGTTGACGACGATCACCACCGGCCGCCGGCCCGCCGCGATATTGTTCAATGCCTCCCAGCACATTCCACCGGTAAGTGCGCCGTCGCCGACCACCGCAACCACGTGCCGGTTGCGATGTCCGGTCAGCTCGAACGCCTTGGCCAGCCCGTCGGCGTAGGAGAGCGCGGCGCTGGCGTGGCTCGACTCGACCCAGTCGTGCTCGCTCTCCGAGCGCGACGGATACCCCGACAGCCCACCCTTTTTGCGCAGTGTTTCGAAGTCCGCGGCGCGGCCGGTCAGCATCTTGTGCACATAGGCCTGGTGACCGGTGTCGAAGATGATGGGGTCGTGCGGCGAGTCGAATACCCGGTGCAACGCCAGGGTCAGCTCGACGACTCCGAGATTGGGACCGAGGTGGCCGCCCGTCGCCGCAACTTTGTGGATCAGGAAGTCGCGGATCTCGGCGGCCAGGTCGCGCAGTTCGGCTTGCGTCAGGTGCTGCAGATCGGCGGGCCCACGGATCTGTTGAAGCATTGTGACAGTGTACGCAGAGTCGCCAACTAGGTACGCGGACCTGCGCAGATACCGCGCCGGATACGGACCCGCGCTCAGATACAACACAGACAAGCCTGCTAACGTAAGCCCCCGGTGTGCCGGGAAGCCTGGTCGGCGTTCTTTGACGTGCTTCGGGTCTTCCTGCAATTACGGGCTATTCGGGAGTGCGGCATGACTTGCTCGGTCGGCGCCACCGCGCTTAGCGGACGGGCGTCAGGGTTGAACGGCGTGATCATGCTGTCACGCCCATTGGCAGCGGCGCACGCGCGTTGAGGGCCACTGATCCGTCCATGCCGAGCAACACACACGCCCGACAGGACAGCCGATGAGCAGCGCCCTGTTCCACTCCATCTACGCGTCGGCCGTGTTCGTGGTCTGCTACGCATTGATCACCACCGAGCGGTTCAACAAGACCAAGGTCGCACTGGCCGGCGCGGTCCTGATGTTCTTCTTGCCGCTCATCAGTTCCGAGGACGTCTTCTACTCCCGCGACACCGGCGTGAACTGGGACGTCTTGTTTCTGCTCCTCGGCATGATGATCATCGTCAGCGTCGTGCGCCAAACGGGTGCGTTCGAGTACGTCGCGATCTGGTCGGCCAAGCGCGCCAAGGGATCTCCGTTACGCATCCTGATCTTGCTGATCCTCGTCACGGCGCTCGGCACCGCTGTCCTGGACAACGTCACCACGGTGTTGTTGATCGCACCGGTCACCCTGCTGGTGTGCGACCGTCTCGCGATCAACCCGGCGCCGTTCCTCGTCGTCGAGGCGATCGCCGCCAACATCGCCGGCGCGGCGACCCTCGTCGGCGACCCGACCAGCATCATCATCGGCACGGGAGCGCATCTCAGCTTCATCGAGTTCAGCGCCAACATGGCACCGGCGGTGCTGCTCGTGCTGGCCGGCCTGATCCTGATCCTCCCGCGGCTCTACCCGGGCTTCTTCGTCGCCGATCCGGCGCGGGTGGCCGACGTGATGGCGCTGGATGAGCGCGAAGCGATCCGTAACCCGAAACTGCTCAAGCAGTGCTCGATCGTTCTGGTCCTGGTGTTCGTCGGATTCGTCTTGCATCAGCAGATCCACATGGAGCCGTCGCTGGTGGCGATGGCCGGTGCCGGGATCCTGATTGTGATTTCGGGTATCGAGCGTGAGTTCTACCTGGGCAGCGTCGAGTGGGAGACGCTGCTGTTCTTCGCGGGGCTGTTCGTTATGGTCGGGGCCTTGGTGCGGACCGGCGTGATCAAGGAGCTGGCTGACGTGGCCAGCCACGTCGCCCAGGGTGATGCCTGGAGGGCGACACTGCTGCTCCTGACGATTTCGTTCACGTTGGGCAGCGTCATCAACAACGTTCCGTACGCGGCCGCAATGACGCCGATCGTCGCGCAATTTGCGGATACCATCCCCGGGCACGCCAGCTCCGGCGTGCTGTGGTGGGCCCTGCTGCTGGGCACCGTGATGGGTGGCAACCTCACCCCGGTCGGCGCCAGCGCGAACATCGTCGCGGTCGGCATCGCGGGGCGCTCGGGTCATCCGGTTTCGTTCTGGGACTTCACTAAACGCGGTGCGGCAGTGACCGCGATGTCGTTTGTGCTCTGTCTCGGCTACCTGTGGTTGCGCTACTTCGCTTAGAGCTCCGATTTGGTCGTATGGTGGCCTAGTGCGGGCAAAGGACCTCGACGAGCAGTTTCCGATCGTGCAGATTGATTCCGACGCCATGGACGCTGCCCGCATGATCGCCGAGCACGGTCTGCCCGGTCTCGTTGTCGCCGACGCGTCGCATAAGCCTCTCGCGGTGATTCTGGCGTCCGAGATGCTCTATTTCGTACTACCGCGCTACGTGCAGGCCGACGTCACGCTGGCGGGGGTGCTGGGCGACGTACTGGCCGATCACGCCCAGAACTTGGCCGGCAAGACGGTGGGCGACCTGTTGCCGAAGGACCTGCGCAAAGTCCCCGCTGTCGATGCACGCGACGGCGTCATCAAGGTGGCCGCCGAGATGTCGCAGCAGCGGTGCCCACTGATCGCCGTCACCGAGAACGGGTTCTTGCATGGCGTGATCACGGCATCACGTTTGTTGGCCGCGGCGCTCAAATCCTGAGGGCCGCTTAGTCGCCCGGCCGCGTTACTTGTTCGGATGCCGGTTCGAACGCAACCTGAGAATACGCTTACACCCATCCCAGTGCCCGAACGCTCTCCGCGGAAGTATTGTGGCGGTGTGCGGGCAGAGGATCTCGACGAGAAATTCCCGGTTGTAAAAATCGACTCGAATGCACTAGACGCGGTGCGTCTACTTGCCGAGCATCGACTGAACGGGTTGGTGGTCGTGACCGACACCTCCGAGACACCGTTTGCGGTGCTCCCCGCCTCTCAAGTGGTGCGGTTCATCGTGCCGGGCTATGTGCAGGACGACCCGGGGCTGGCGAGCGTAGTCACCGAGTCGATGGCCGACCATGCGGCCGAAAAGCTTGGCGGCAAGACCATCCGCGACATGCTGCCCAAACAGCGCCAGCACATCCCGGTGGCCGAGGCCGATGACACCATCATCGAAGTGGCCGAGGTCATGGCCCGGCTGCGCAGCCCGCTGGTAGCTGTGGTCAAGGACGGCAAGCTGCACGGTGTGATCACCGCGTCCCGGCTGCTGTCGGCCGCACTCAAAGAAGAGTAGCCGGGAGTTGGCGGCGTCCTGGAGGCCGTCGCCATTCATGAAGAACGCCTGAAGTTTTCGTGACGCGAAGACTATGCGGCGCCGCGCCGGCCCGCAGTCGACCGGCGGTCGACCACGGCATGGCGGCCCGAGTCGTGTAATAGGCTAAGTCAATGCCGAGAACGTCATCGAGGAACTCTCGCCGATGACGTACTTCGCGATCACCGTGTTTGTCGCGGCTTATGCATGCATCATCAGCGAGAAGTTCAACAACACCAAGGTCGCGCTGGTCGGCGCGGGCCTGATGATCACGTTGCCGGTGATCGAATCCCACGACGTCTTCTACTCGCAAGCCAGCGGAATCGATTGGGACGTCATCTTTTTGATGCTGGGCATGATGATCATCGTCAGCATCCTGCGGCACACCGGCATATTCGAATATCTCGCGATCTGGGCGGTCAAGCGCGCCAACGGATCGCCTCTGCGCATCATGATCCTGTTGATCGTCATCATGGCGCTGGCTTCTGCCATCCTGCCGAACGTGGTCTCCGTGCTGCTGATCGCACCCGTGACCCTGCTGGTGTGCGAGCGTCTTGCGTTCAACCCGATCCCGCTGCTGATCGCCGAGGTGTTCGCCTCCAATATCGGCGGCACGGCCACACTGGTCGGCGACCCGCCCAACATCATCATCGGCGCGCGTAAAGGGCTGTCGTTCAACGCTTTTCTGGTAAACATGGCGCCAATTGTGCTCCTGGTCTTGCTGGTGTTCATCGCCGCGCTACCGCTACTATTTCGCGGTCTGTCCGCTGCTGATCCCGACCGGGTCGCCGATGTCATGACGGTCGACGAGAAGGAAGCGGTTCAGGATCGCGGACTGTTGATCAAGTCCGTTGCCGTCTTGCTCCTGGTGCTGGTCGGATTCATTGTCTCCGAAGCCATTCATCTTCAGCCGTCTTTGGTCGCTCTGCTCGGCGCCGGCGCCCTCATCCTGATCTCCGGACTGGACAACTCGGACTACTTGGCCAACGTCGAGTGGGACACCCTGCTGTTCATGGTCGGCCTGTTCATCATGGTCGGAGCGCTGTTCAAGACCGGCGTCATCAGGAGCCTTGGCCAGATGGCGTCCGACGCCACCGGCGGCAACGTGCTGGTGACGACGATGCTGATTCTGTGCGTATCGATGCTGCTGTCCGGCATCATCGACAACGTCCCCTACGTCGCGACGATGACGCCGATCGTGGATCACCTGGCCTCGGTCGTTCCGGCCCACCACAACGTGATGTGGTGGGCGCTGGCACTCGGCGGTGATCTGGGCGGAAACCTCACCGCCGTCGGTTCTAGCGCGAACATCGTTATGCTCGGGATCGCGCTGAAATCAGGCCATCCCATCTCGTTCTGGCAATTCACTCGCAAGGGCGTACTGGTGACGGCCATGTCCGCAGTCTTGTGCGCCCTCTACTTGTGGTTGCGCTACTTTGTGCTGACCTAAGACGACGCCGGCGAGCGCTCTATGAGGCGAAGAGGGCGTAAGGATTTGTTAACGCCCACGCCCGAAATGCGCTGTGCAATTTAGTATTGTTTGCATGCACGCGACTGAGTCTGTGGAAACGTTTCTGTCGTGAGTATCGAAGTGGCAGAGCGCGCGGAGCTGCGACAATGACGTCATCAGAAATCCAGATGTACATCGCCACTGCGGTGTTCGTCGTCTCCTACGGTTTCATCATCAGCGAGCGGTTCAACAAGACGACGGTCGCATTGGTCGGCGCGGGGTCGATGGTCATCTTGCCGGCGATCGACGCGCCCGATGTCTTTTACTCCCGGGAGACCGGCATCGACTGGGACGTCATCTTTTTGATGCTGGGCATGATGATCATCGTCAGTATCCTGCAGCAGACCGGAGTGTTCGAATTCGCCGCCATCTGGGCGGCCAAGCGCGCCAACGGATCTCCGGTGCGCATCATGGTCATGTTGACGCTGGTCATGGCAATGGCTTCGGCCCTGCTGCCCAACGTCGTCTCCGTGCTGTTGATCGCTCCAGTCACGCTATTGGTGTGTGATCGACTGGCGATCAACCCGGTACCGATGTTGATCGCCGAGGTGTTCGCCTCCAATATCGGCGGTGCCGCAACGCTGGTCGGCGACCCGCCCAACATCATCATCGGTGCACGTAAAGGTCTGTCATTCAACGCTTTTCTGCTCAATATGGCGCCGATCGTCGTCATCATCATGCTCGTCTTCGTTGCGGTTGTACCGCTGTTATTCCGCGGATTTTCCACGGTCGCTCCCGAGCGAGTTGCCGATGTGATGTCGTTGGATGAGCGTGAGGTTCTGCGCGACCGCGAACTGCTCGTCAAATGCGCAGTGGTCATGTGCGTGGTATTCGTCGGGTTCATCATTTCCCCGTCGATCCACATTCAGCCCTCACTGGTCGCGCTGCTCGGCGCCGGCGCCCTCATCCTCGTGTCCAAGACGGAGAAGTCGGACTACCTGGCCAGCGTCGAGTGGGACACCCTGCTGTTCATCGTCGGCCTGTTCATCATGGTCGGCGCGCTACTCAAGACCGGCTTCATCCAACGCCTGGGCGAGCTGGCGGCCGGCGCCACCGGCGGCGACATGCTGTTCACCACCATGCTGATCCTGGTGGTATCGACGCTGGCATCCGGGCTCATCGACAACGTCCCGTACGTGGCCACCATGACGCCGATCGTCACTCACCTCGCCTCAACCATGCCGCACCAGGAGCATCACAACGTGTTGTGGTGGTCGCTGGCGCTCGGCGGTGACCTGGGCGGCAACCTCACCGCCGTCGGGTCCAGCGCCAACATCGTGATGATCGGGATCGCGCTGCGGTCGGGCTACTCCATCTCGTTTTGGGAATTCACCCGAAAAGGCATCGTGATCACCGCGCTGTCCACGGTCTTGTGCGCGCTCTATCTGTGGCTGCGGTATTTCGTGCTGGCGTGAGCCGTCATCGGTCCGCAGTTGCTCGCGCGATCCGAGATCCGATGTCGTAAACCAGGATTTGCGCGGTGGCACCGGGAATGCGGCTGATCGCATTCGCTATCTTGTCGGCGGTGCGATCGTGCAACAGCCGACCCACCAGTGGTGTGTAGGTCCGCCGCGGCAGGAGCACAGTCACCTTGATGCCGGGCTTGCTGTTGATTTCCTGAGTGACGAGTTCCTGCGCCCTCCGGATCAGGTTGCGATCCCAGCAATGAACCATCCGCAGTGGAATCTGCTGTTGGAAATGTTCCCAGCGGTCCTGCAGTCGCATCGCATGCGATTCATCAATCGCGAAGTGCACCGCGGTCAGTTGCTCGGGATGCTGTTCGGTTGCGTAGTTCAGCGTCTCGACCGTGGCGAGGTCATAGTGATCGACGAACACAAAGATCTCGTGTTGCGGATGTCTGGCCAATTCGGGCCGCTCAGTGCGCGACATCTCCAGAACGGAGGCCTCGTCGCGATACTGGCGGTTAAGTCGCATCAGCCCGAACACCAGGATGGGAAAGACCACCACCACCAACCAGGCGCCCTCAGTGAACTTCGCGACGGCGAAGATCAAGACCACGGCTGTAGACAGGATGCCCGCGGACAGGTTGATGACTAGTTTGCGTTGCCAACCCGGGTCACGGTGGGTCAGATGGTGTTTCGTCATGCCGTAGCCGGCCATCGAGAAACCGGTGAACACGCCCATCGCGAACAGCGGGACCACCGCGTCAACGGATCCCCCGGTGACAATCACTAGTGTCACCGCCAGCGCGGTGAGCACGATGATGGCATTGGAGAACACCAGCCGGTGACCGCGTTTCATCATCGGTCGCGGCAAAAAGCTGTCCTCGGCGACGAAGCTAGTCAATGCCGGAAAGCCGTTGAAGCTGGTGTTGGCGCCGAAGAACAAGATTGCGGCACTCGCCGCCTGCAGAAGTACGTACATGAGCTGGCCGATCACGCCGTCGCCGAAAACAGCGCGGCCAACCTCGGACAGCATCGATGGGTATTCGGCGACATAAGGGGTGGCGTGGGTGGCGTGCACCAGGTAGATGACACCGACCAACAAGAATCCGAGGATGCAGGCCATCGCGGTCAGTACTCGACGCGCGTTGCGGCCCTGGGGTTGCTGAAAGACGTTGACTGCGTCGGCGATTGCCTCGACCCCGGTCAGCGAGGTGCCGCCGTTGGCGAACGCGCGCAACAGAATCAGGACGGTGGCGCCCATGATGAACCCGCTGCCATGGTGGACGGGCACAGCGCCGGCGATATGTTCGGCATCGTATTTCGGTAGGCCCCAGACGATGTCGCGGATGACGCCGGTCACGATCAGCACCGACAGCATTGCGATGAAGGCATACACCGGCACCGCGAATATTCGGCCCGCTTCTTTCATTCCACGCAGGTTGGCATACGAGATGAGCAGCAGCGCCGCCACAGTGATTTCCAAATGGTACGGGCCCAGCCGAGGTATCGCCGACACCACCGCGAATGTCCCAGACGCGCATTGCACGGCCACGGTCACCACGTAATCGATGAGTAGCGCTGCCGATGAGATCTGGGCGATCCGCGGTCCGAAGTTGCTGCGCGCCACCACATACGAGCCGCCACGTTGGGTGTAAGCCATGACGACCTGCCGGTAGGATGCGGTCACCAGCATGAGAATCAGCAGGATGACGGCCGCGATCGGCAGCACCAGGACGAACGCGGCCAGTCCGGCGGCCGGCAGTAGTTCGACCATGATCTGTTCGGGGCCATACACCGTCGAGGAGATCGCATCCGGCGACAGCGCGCCCAGCGCAACGGTGTTCGATAAGCTCTCATCTTCTAGCTGCTCGTTGATGAGCGGCTTGCCGAGGAAGAGCCGCTTCCACGCATCGGCAAAGGTCGACGAAACCTTCTGGTCGTCAGGAAGATCGGCTGCGTCCGCCATGGCCAGCGGAGAATTCACGACTTCACCGGAAACTGACGGTCCAACTCGAGGTTGACGGCGAGCCGACGTAAGGAACCACCGACACTGTTCTCCCTTCCGTACCCAGGTCGGCCGGATGCGATCAGGATCGGGTCGTGCGACCGGCGTATTCAGCCCTCGACGAACGTGTCCGGAAAGCGACACTAGGCCTTCTTGGTCGGGTGTGGCCGTTCCCTAACGCTTTCTTTACGCTCCGCCGCCACGCAGGCGCCTTTGAGCTGGCGGCTTCGCCCGTGCCAGCGCTCAGCGGGCCAGCAGCGCGATGCACTCGATGTGATGGGTCAGCGGGAACGAGTCGAACACGGAAAGCTTGTGCACCGTGTAACCGTGACCCTGGTACAACCCGACGTCGCGGGCGAATGATGCTGCCTCGCAACCGATATGGATGATCCGCGGGACGTCCGCCGCGGCCAGCAGGTCGATCACGTCACGCCCGGCGCCGCCGCGCGGCGGATCCAGTACGGCCACATCGGCCCGTCCGTGCTGCGCGGTCAACGCCCGCCGAACCGAATCGCTGACCACCCGCACTTGAGGAAGATCAGCCAACGTCGCGCGCGCCGCGCGCGACGCCGCACGCGCGCTGTCGACACTGACCACCTGCCCCGACTCCCCGACCGCGTCGGCCAGGATCGCGGCGAACAGCCCCGCGCCACCGTAGAGATCCCACGCGGTCATACCCGGATCGGGTCGGGCCCAGTCGCTCACCAGGTCGCTGTAGGTCCGCGCCGCGTCGCGGTGGGCCTGCCAGAAGCCGGTCACCGGCACCTGCCAGCTGTGCCGACCGGCTCGCTGCACGCCCTGATGACTGCCCTCGACCACCTCGGTCGCGTTGCGCCGGCCATGGCGGACCGTGCGCGCCACATGCCGTTGACCGTCATCGTCGACGACGACATGCAGGTGCGCGCCGGGCGGCCATGCCGCATCGGTCAGGCCATCGGTCATCCCCGCCGGCAGTTGACCGCAGTTGAGATCGGCCACCAGTTCATCGCTGCGATAGCGGTGGAAACCGGGGCGGCCGTCCGCGCCGACGTCGAGTCGAACCCGGGTCCGCCAGCCGGTCGGACCGCTCGGCGACAGCGGCTGTACATGCTGATCGTTCCACTGGTAATTACCCAGCCGGGCAAGCTGATTCGACACCACTTCGGCTTTCAGCGCCCGTGCGGCAGCGGGCTCGACAAAGGCGAGATCGCAACATCCGGCGCCGTGCACACCGGCGATCGGGCACAGCGACGCCGTCCGGTCGGCGGAGGGTTCGATCACCTCGATCGTCTCGGCATGCCAATACGATCCACGGTCCGCGGTGACCCGCACCCGTACCTGCTCGCCGGGTAGGGCGTAGCGGACGAACACCACCCGGCCGTCGTGGCGCGCCACGCAACTGCCACCGTTCGCCGGCGGGCCGACGGTCAGCGTCAGCTCCCCCAGCGCCGGTGGCGGCGGCGCGGTGATGTCGGAGATCAATCGAATATCCCTCGACGCGCGTCGCCGGGAGCCGCGTGCGGTTGCAACGTCTTGAGCCGCTCCGACGAACTAAGTTGCCACGGAACCGATGTCACCATCACGCCCGGCATGAACAGCAACCGGCCTTTTAGCCGCAGCGCGCTCTGGTTGTGCAGCACATGCTCCCACCAGTGGCCCACCACGTATTCCGGCAGGAATACCGTCACCACGCTGCGCGGCGATTCCTTGCTGACCCGCTTCACGTAATCCAGTATTGGACGGGTGATTTCGCGGTACGGCGAGGCGATGACCTTCAGCGGCACGTTGAGCTTGCTGTCTTCCCAGCGGCGGACCAGCACACGGGTCTCGCCGTCGTCGACACTCACCGTGACCGCCTCGAGTACATCTGGCCGTGTCGCCCGGGCGTAGGCCAACGCGCGCAGGGTCGGCAGATGCAGCTTCGACACCAACACGATCGCGTGGTTCTTGCTGGGCAACACCATGTCGTGATCGTCGGCGGACCGCTCGATCTCCCGGCTGACCGTGTCGTAGTGCTTGTGGATCATCTTCATCAACACGAACAGCAGCGTCATGGCCACGATCGCGATCCATGCGCCGGCCAGGAATTTGGTGACCATGACAACGAGCAGCACCGCCCCGGTGGCCACGAAGCCGATCGTGTTGACCACCCGGGAACGCATCATCGTGCGCCGGGCGGCGGGATCGGTCTCGTTGCGCAGCAACCGAGTCCAGTGCCGGACCATGCCAATCTGACTCAGCGTGAACGAAATGAACACCCCGACGATGTAAAGCTGGATCAACGCGGTGACTTGAGCCCGGAACGCGATGATCGCCGCCAGCGCCGCCAACGCCAGGAACACGATGCCGTTGGAGAACGCCAACCGGTCGCCGCGGGTGTGCAACTGCCGAGGCAGGTAACTGTCCTGCGCGAGCACCGAGCCCAGCACCGGAAAACCGTTGAACGCGGTGTTGGCCGCCAACACCAGGATGAGCGCGGTCACGACGGCGATCAGCAGGAAGCCGAGGTGGAAGCTACCGAAGACAGCCTGCGCGATCTGCGTGACGAGTGTCTTCTGCTGGTAGTCGTGCGGGATGCCGCCGAGCTGCCTGTCGGGGTCGTCGACGATCTGAACGCCGGTCTCCTTGGCCAGCAGGACGATGCCCATCAGGAGGCTGACGGCGATCGCACCGAGCATCAGCAGCGTCGTTGCCGCGTTGCGCGACTTGGGCTTTCGGAACGCCGGAACCCCATTGCTGATCGCCTCGACTCCGGTCAGCGCGGCACAGCCCGAGGAGAACGACCGGGCCACCAGAAAGGCAAACGCGAAGCCGGTGATCGAACCGCGTTCGGCGTGCATCGTGAACCCGGCGGATTCGGCACGCACCGGCTCGCCCATCACGTAGATCCGGATCAGCCCCCAGGCGAGCATGGCGCCGACACCGACGATGAACGCATAGGTCGGAATGGCAAACGCCACACCGGATTCGCGAATCCCGCGCAGGTTCAGTCCCATCACGAGCAGGATCGCGGCAACGCAGAACAGCACCTTGTGGGTGGCCACGAACGGAATCGCCGAGCCGATGTTCGACATCGCCGACGCCGTCGAAACAGCAACAGTGAGAACGTAATCCACCATCAGAGCGCTAGCCACTGTCAGCCCGGCATTGGAGCCCAGGTTGGTGGTGACCACTTCGTAGTCGCCGCCGCCGGACGGGTAGGCGTGCACGTTCAGCCGGGAGCTCGCCACCACGACCAGCATCACCGCCGCCACCGCGACACCGATCCACGGCGTCAGCGAATACGCAGCCAGGCCGGCCACCGAAAGCATCAGGAAGACCTCTTCGGGGGCGTAGGCGACCGACGAGAGTGCATCGGAGGCGAACACCGGCAAGGCGATCCGCTTGGGCAGCAGGGTGTGGCTCAACCGGTCACTGCGAAACGGCCGACCCAACACCAGTCGGCGCGCCGCAGTCGAAAGTTTGGACACGAGAGCCAAGAGTAAAGGCAACCGCGCCTCCCGGTACGGTTCGGTGGACGAGAATGTCTCCCAAACCGACTGGCCACTATGGCTGGCGGGCCGAGAGGACCTCTAGTGCGCGTGGTTGTGATGGGGTGCGGCCGGGTGGGTTCGTCGGTCGCCGATGGCCTGTCCCGGATCGGCCACGACGTCGCGGTGATCGACAGCGATGACACGGCGTTCAGTCGGCTCAGCCCCGAGTTCGCCGGGCAGCGGGTGCTCGGTCTCGGGTTCGACCGGGACGTGCTGCTCAAGGCCGGTATCGAGGGGGCAGACGCCTTCGCCGCCGTGTCGTCCGGCGACAACTCCAACATCATTTCGGCCCGCCTGGCCCGGGAAACCTTCGGTGTGCGGCGGGTGGTCGCGCGGATCTACGACGCTAAGCGCGCCGAGGTCTACGAACGCCTCGGCATCCCCACGATTGCCACCGTCCCGTGGACCACCGATCGGCTGCTGCACGCGCTCACCCGGGAAAGCGAGACGGCGCGGTGGCGCGACCCGAGCGGGACAGTCGCCGTCCTGGAGGTGGCGCTGCACGAAGACTGGGTGGGCCGCAAGGCGACCGATCTAGAGGCCGCCACCGGCGCACGGGTCGCGTTTCTGATCCGCTTCGGCACCGGGATCCTCCCGGAGCCCAAAACCGTCATTCAGTCCGGCGACCAGCTCTACATCGCCGCGATCTCTGGTCACGCCGCAGAAGCACTGGCCATCGCGGCGCTGCCGCCGAGCGAGGACGCAGAGTCGTGACCGCCGGCGACGATGCAGACCGCAGCGATGAGGAGGAGCGGCGCCGATGAAAGTCGCTGTCGCAGGTGCGGGCGCGGTGGGCCGATCGGTGGCCCGCGAACTGATCGACAACGAGCACGACGTCACGCTGATCGAGCGGAAGCCCGAGCACATCGACGAGGACGCCATTCCCGCCGCGCACTGGCGGCTGGGCGACGCCTGCGAGGTGAGCGTGCTGGAGCAGGTACAGCTGCACGAATTCGACGTGGTGGTGGCGGCGACCGGCGACGACAAGGCCAACGTCGTGCTCAGCCTGCTGGCCAAGACCGAGTTCGCGGTGCCGCGGGTGGTGGCCCGTGTCAACGACCCGCGCAACGAGTGGCTGTTCACCGACGCCTGGGGCGTCGACGTGGCGGTGTCCACTCCCCGGATGTTGGCCTCGTTGATCGAGGAGGCCGTCGCGGTCGGTGACCTGGTGCGGCTGATGGAGTTCCGGAAGGGTCAGGCCAACCTGGTCGAGATCACCCTGCCGGACAACACGCCGTGGGGCGGCAAGCCGGTGCGCAAACTGCAGCTGCCGCGCGACGTCGCGCTGGTGACGATCCTGCGCGGACCCCGCGTCATCGTGCCGCAGGACGACGAGCCGCTGGAGGGGGGCGACGAGCTGTTGTTCGTCGCGGTCACCGAGGCGGAAGAGGAACTGCGTCAGCATCTGCTGCCGTCGGCGTAAGAGCGATGTCCAGGGCGCGCTGTGCCGTCCTGATCGCCAGGAACGTCACCAGCGCCGCGACCGCGGTCAGCGGCCAGCCCATCGCGATCCGCGCGACCACCAGCCAGCCGGTGTGGTTGGTGTCGTAGAGCACCCGCTGCACGATGAAGCGGGCGGCGAACACCATCACCCAGGTGAACGTGGCGACGTCGAACGCGTAGACCGCGCGACGCACGCTGCGCCATCCGCGATCGTGCCCGTGCAACCAGCTCCAGATGTAGCCGACGACGGGCCGGCGGATCACGATCGAGACCGCGAACAGCGCCGCGTAGATCAGCGACGTCCAAATGCCCAGCAGGAAATAGCCTTTCGACTCCCCCAGCAGGTAGGCGATCAGCACGCAGACGGCGACGCCGATCAAGCCGGACACGGCGGGCTGGACGGATTCGCGGCGGACCAGGCGCCACAGCAGGATCAGCGTGGCGACCCCCAGGGCGGCGCCGGATGCAGCGCCCAGGCCCAGCAACCGCGAGGTGCCGACGAAGACGAGAACCGGTAGCGACGAATAGACGATGCCGGCAACTCCGCCCAGTTGTTGCATCATCCGGTCGGCCGGGGTGCGGCCGACGCCGACACCGTCTAGTTCGCTGTCGACGGTGTCAGCAGTGTCGCCCGCGCCGGTGACACGGCTCACCGCTGAATCTCGTAGTGCGGGTTGTAGATCGCTTTGCTGCCGTTCTCCAGCTTGCCGAGCCGACCCTGTACCCGCAGCGTGCGGCCCGACTCGATCCCCGGAATCCGGCGTTGTCCCAACCACACCAGTTCGATGGTGTCGGTGCCGTCGAACAGTTCGGCGCGAACCCCGTCGGCGCAGCCTTTGCCGTTGCATTCGACGCTGCGCAGAGTTCCGACGACGGTGACCTCTTGGCCGCGTTCGCAGTCAACGGCCCGTTGCGCGCCGGTCGTCACCGCCTCGTCGGACAAATCCTCGGCGTCACGCTGCTCGGGGTCCTCCGTCAACCGACGAGTCAGCCGGCGCAGATAGCCTTCCGCCGCCATGGCCTCTCCTGAGCGTCTTCATTGCTAATCGGACCGGATAATCGCGATCCTCTCATGACAACGGACACCGTAGACCCGATGGTTCCCCAAACGCCAAGTGGCGCCCAGGCAATATCTAGGGGTGACTATCGACCTGCGCGGGGTGACCGCGGTCATGCTGCCGGGAACGGGCTCCGACGACAGCTACATCGCCCGTGCGTTCGGCGCGCCGCTGCGCGCCGCCGGGGTCCGGCTGCTGGCACCGCGACCACAACCGACGCGTCTGATCGACGGCTACCTGGAGGCCTTGAACGACGCCGCGCGAGGCGGACCTATCGCGGTCGGCGGTGTGTCGATCGGCGCCGCGGTGGCCGTCGCCTGGGCGTTACAGCATCCCGACCGCACGGTCGCCGTGTTGGCCGCGCTGCCGGCATGGACGGGCGCGCCCAACGGCGCGACCGCCGCGGTCACGGCGCAGCACTCCGCACGACAGCTGCGCACCGACGGCCTGGAGACCACGACGGCGCAGATGCGCGCGTCCAGCCCGTCGTGGCTGGCCGACGAGTTGGCCCGGTCGTGGCTGCGCCAGTGGCCGCACCTGCCCGATGCGATGGAAGAGGCCGCCGGCTTTGTCGCGCCGACCTACGCCGAACTTGAGCGGCTCGCGCCGCCGCTGGGTGTTGCGGCGGCGCAGGATGATCCGATTCATCCGATCGACGTCGGGCGGCAGTGGGCGGCCGCGGCGCCGCACGCGGCGCTGCGGACCGTGACGCTGGACCAGATCGGTGCGGACCCGGCCGCGCTGGGCGCCGCCTGCCTGGCGGCGCTGGCCGCGGCCTAATTACGGCGACCCGCTGCACCCGGCTCCGCCGCGCTTGCGATCGCCGTGCGGCCTAGCCGCCGGTTCCGCGCAGCTGCTGCATTGCCGAGCCGGAGGCACTGCGGCGTTCGGACCCCGCCGGTTCCTCTTGGCTGACGTCGTCGGCGTCGGTCGGGTCGACGGGCGGTACGGCGACGCCTTGGGCGGCCGCGGCCTCGCGCAGCTGCGACGCCATCGGCTCCGGCAGCTGGACCGGCAGCGGCGTGCGCACCGGCAGCGGCGTGTCGCCTCGACGAACCACCGTGTCCAACAATGCATTTCGCGCTTGCTCGGTCAGCGCGTCCACGCTTTCGATGGAGCCGTTGACCACGCAACGGATCATCCAGCGATAGCCGTCGACTCCGATAAAGCGCACCACACCGGTTGCGGTGCCGACCACCTCGCGGCCCCATCGGCCGTCCTGAATGGTCACCGAGGCGCCGTCGTTGCGCAGCGAATCGGCCAGCTCGGCGGCGACTTCTCGCCACAGTCCACCGGTCTTGGGTGCGGCGTAGGCCGCGATGGTGAAACGACCATGGGCCGTCACCACCCACACCGCGCTCGGGACGCCGTTCTCGGTCAACTCGACCTGCAGCTGCGCCGCCTCGGGCAGCGGCACCAAGACCGAGCCCAGGTCCAGGCGACCCTCTGTCGCATCCGACGACTCGTCGAAATCCTCGATGTCGAACGGGCCATCCATGTCGTCGCCGACTGAGGTCTCCGCGGGGGCGGGCTCAGCCCTGCGGTGCGCGCCCGCCGATTCCGGCTCGTCGAGCGGCCGTTGCTCTTTGGGTTTACGTCTGCCTAATGCCATCAGAGACTCGCATGTCCGCCAGAGGAACCGTGGCCACCGGCGCCACGGGAAGTATCGGCCACACCGGCCTCGTCGAACGACGTCACTTCGACCAAGTCGACCAACTCGACGCGCTGCACCAACAGCTGCGCGATCCGGTCACCGCGATTGACCACGATCGGCGCCGCGGGGTCGAGGTTGATCAGTGAAACCTTGATCTCACCACGGTAACCCGCGTCGATGGTGCCCGGACTGTTCACGATCGAAAGTCCCACCCGCGCAGCCAAACCGGACCGCGGGTGCACCAGCCCCACCATCCCGACCGGGATGGCCACCGCGATTCCCGTCCTCACCAGCGCCCGGTGTCCGGGCGCCAGCTCGACGTCTTCGGCGCTGTAGAGATCTACACCGGCATCACCGTGGTGGGCCCGGGCGGGCAGCGGAAGCCCGGGGTCGAGACGAACAACCGCCAGACTGGTCGACACGGGGGCACAGATTACCCTTGACCGGGTGTCAGGGACGCCAGTCACGCCGCACGGCGTGCGGTACAGCGAGCGTTTGTGGGTGCCGTGGTGGTGGTGGCCACTGGGTTTCGCATTGGCGGCCCTGATCGCCGTGGAAGTCAACATGGGCGTGCCGAGCCTGCCCGACTGGATCCCGTTCGTCGCGTTGTTCGTCGTGGCCGCCGGGGCCTTGCTCTGGCTGGGTCGCATCGAGGTCCGCGTCATCGCGAGTGACAGCGGAGTCGAGCTGTGGGCCGGCGAAGCCCATCTGCCGGTCGCGGTCATCTCGCGCTCCGCCGACATTCCCCGCTCGGCCAAGTCCGCGGCGCTGGGCCGCCAGTTCGACCCGGCCGCCTTCGTGGTTCACCGCGGCTGGGTGGGCCCCATGGTGCTGGTGGTGTTGGACGACACGGACGACCCGACGCCCTACTGGCTGGTGAGTACCCGCCACCCCGAGCGGGTGTTGTCGGCGTTGCGCAGTTAGCCGGCAACTGCCGGACCGTCAAACTCAGGCCGCGCAGTCCGTACAGATCATCACGCCACCCTTTTCGCTGGCCAACCGACTGCGGTGTTGAACCAGAAAGCAACTCGAGCAGGTGAACTCGTCGGCCTGCTTCGGGATGACACGGACCGACAGCTCCTCGCCGGACAAGTCGGCGCCGGGCAGCTCAAACGACTCGGCGGATTCGGATTCGTCGACGTCGACAACCGCCGACGCCGCCTCGTTTCGCCGTGCCTTGAGCTCCTCGAGAGAGTCCTCTGAAACGTCGTCGGTTTCGGTACGCCTTGGGGCGTCATAATCGGTAGCCATCATCTGTCCCCTCGTAACACTGCAAGCAACGTTTTGTACCAGCGTCGAACGCATCTACCAAATGATTCGTGCCCCGATACAAGGGTGTTTAGGTGTGATTTACGTCACACCGCAGAATTAGCCGCGCTACCTCGGTCTATAAACCGCGGCTTAGAGTGCGTACGTGGTCGCGCAAATCACTGAAGGCACAGCGTTCGACAAGCACGGTCGGCCTTTCCGGCGTCGCAACGCTCGGCCGGCGGTTGCCCTGCTGATGGTGTTGCTGGTGGCCAGCGCCGTGGTGTGGACGGTCGCCCTGACCCGGCCGGCCGAAGTGCACGAGGCGACGGTGTGCAACCCGCCGCCCGAGCAGACCGACCCGTCCCAGCCGCGCCTAGGCACCGCGGTGTCGCGCAGCACGATGATCAACGTCGCCCCGGCCAAGCTCGCCGACGCCAAGGTCCGGGTCCTGAACGCCAGCGGACGGGGCGGTCAGGCCGCCGACGTGTCCGGCGCGCTGCGGGACCTGGGATTCGCACAGCCGACGGCAGCCAACGACCCCGTCTACGCGAAAACGCGACTGAACTGCCAGGGCCAGATCCGATTCGGCGAGGCTGGTCAGGCCGGCGCGGCGGCGGTGTGGCTGGTCGCGCCGTGCGCCGAGCTGTACCGCGACGACCGCACCGACGACTCCGTCGACCTGGCGATCGGTACCGAATTCGGCGCGCTGGCGCACAGCGACGACATCGCCGCGGTGCTTTCCGGCCTCCGTCCGGGCAAGACCGAACCGGCGGACCCCACGCTGCTGGCCAAGATTCACGCCGGTAACTGCTGACCCGTCAGCCCGGAATCGGTGCCAGACCGTCGAATTGGCGCAGCGCGGCCAGCAACTGGTCGGCGATGCCGGGCGCCGCGGCGACCACCAACGCCGCGTTGTAGTCCGGGTCGCCGGGCTGCGGCAACACCACCCGCGCACCGGCCTCGGCGGCAATCAGCGCACCCGCCGCGGAGTCCCACACGTGCAGGCCATGCTCGTAATAGGCGTCGAGCCGGCCCGCCGCGACCATGCATAAATCCAGTGCCGCAGAACCGATTCGGCGCATATCGCGGACCATCGGCAGGATCCGTGACACCAGCTGCGCCTGAACCGCGCGGCGCCGCCCTGAGTAGGCGAATCCGGTGCCCACCAACGCCCGCGACAAATCGTCGATGCCGCTGCACTGCAGGCGGCGGGCCCCCTCGGCGTCGGTGACGTGAGCACCCAGCCCGGCCCCGGCCGAGTACAGCCGTCCGCCGACGACGTCGGCGACCGCGCCGGCCACCGAGACGCCATCGATCTGCGCGGCCACCGACACCGCATACGCCGGGATCCCGTAGACGAAGTTCACCGTGCCGTCGATCGGGTCGAGCACCCAGGTGACCGCACCGGGCGCGACGCTCGCCGGATCAGTCGGGCCACCGATCTCCTCGCCGAGGATTGCGTCGCCGGATCGCAGTTGCGCCAACCGATCACGCAACAGCCGTTCGGCTTCGGTGTCGACGATGGTCACCGGGTCGGTCGGGGTTGTCTTGGTTTGTACGGCGTCGTCGCCGTCGGCGCCCGCATCCGCGCCGAAGACCTCGCCGCGGCGTCGCCGCACGAATGCCGCCGCCTCGGCGGCCAGCGTCTCGGCCACCGCCCGCAGCTGCGCCGGCTGGTTCTCAGGTGTGCTCACCGACCCATCGCAGCACAGGTCGTGCCGGGTTCAGCAACGTCGGGGTAACAGACCGACCAACGACCCAGCTACGCACTAGGGTTTTCGTCGACGCCAACGTCTCGCCGAGGAGATTCGATGACCACTGCCGACTCGCCCCACGCCGCACCGACGAGCGAGGTGGCCGTGACGCCGGCGAGGCGCGGTTTCGGTATCGACGTCGGCGGCAGCGGCATCAAGGGCGGCATCGTCGACCTGGACACCGGAGAACTCGTCGGCGACCGCTACAAGCTGCTGACGCCGCAGCCGGCCACTCCGTCGGCAGTCGCCAAGACGATCGCGGCCGTCGTCAACGAATTCGGGTGGTCCGGCCCGCTCGGCGTGACGTATCCCGGCGTCGTCATCGACGGCATCGTCCGGACCGCCGCCAACGTCGACAAGAAGTGGATCGGCACCAACGCACGCGACATCTTCAGCGCGGGGCTGAACGGCCAGGAGGTCGTCGTGCTCAACGACGCCGACGCGGCCGGGCTGGCCGAGGAACGTTACGGCGCGGGCAAGGACACCACCGGTGTAGTGGTCCTGCTCACATTCGGTACCGGTATCGGCTCGGCGGTGATTCACAACGGGATATTGCTGCCCAATACCGAGTTCGGACATCTCGAGGTCGGCGGTAAGGAAGCCGAACGCCGCGCCGCGTCCTCGGTCCGCGACAAGCACGGCTGGAGCTACGAAAAGTGGACCAAGCAGGTGACAAAGGTGCTGATCGCGATCGAGAACGCGATGTGTCCCGAGCTGTTCATTGCCGGCGGCGGAATCAGCCGCAAAGCGGACAAATGGATTCCGCTGCTGAAAAACCGCACCCCGGTGGTCGCGGCCGCCCTCCAGAACACCGCCGGAATCGTCGGTGCAGCCATGGCGGCGACGCGCGACGTGACGCACTGATTTGCGCTCACTGGCGGGGGTAATGCCCTGCGGTCGTTACAATGGTCACCGGCAGCCGCCCGAGGAGATAGCGGCGAATATCCAGCCTGATAATCCGACATAGCTGACGTATTCCGGTTGAGCATGCCTACGGGCACCGGAAGAGAGTTCTACCGAAGGGGTTTACGTGGCAGCGACCAAAGCACGACCGGCAACCGATGAGCCGGTGAAGCGCACCGCAGCCAAAGCTCCCACCAAGCGTTCGCCGGCCAAGGCTACCAACGGCTCTGCCACCAAGGCAGCCAAAGCACCCGCCAAGGCCGCCAAAGCGGCCACCGCCACTAAGACCCGCACCGCCACCAAGGGCGCCGCAACCAAGGCCGCACCAGCCCGTGGCCGCCCGAAGAAGGCGACCACAAAGGGCGCCGATGACGCCGCGACGACTACCGATCTTGCCACCGACGAGCCGGACCTCGATAGCGATGCCGAACTCGAAAACGGCCCCGTCGAGGAGATCGACCTCGCCGACGAAGACCTGAACCTCGAGGACGAAGACCTCGAGGTTGACCCGGTCGACGACACCGAGGTTGACGCCGCCGCGCCGACCGACACCGACGCGGTCGTCGCGAAAAAGCCCGCCAAAGCCGCCGGCGAAGAGTCTGACGACGAAGAGATCGTCGAGCCGAGCGAAAAGGACAAGGCCTCAGGCGATTTCGTTTGGGACGAGGACGAGTCGGAGGCATTGCGCCAGGCCCGCAAAGACGCCGAACTGACGGCCTCCGCGGACTCGGTTCGCGCGTACCTCAAGCAGATCGGCAAGGTGGCGCTGCTCAACGCCGAAGAGGAAGTCGAGCTGGCCAAGCGCATCGAAGCCGGGCTCTACGCAACGCAGTTGATGACCGAGCTGACCGAGAAGGGCGAGAAGTTGCCCGCCGCTCAGCGTCGCGACATGGTGTGGATCTGCCGCGACGGCGATCGCGCGAAAAACCATCTGCTGGAAGCGAACCTGCGCCTCGT
>DATNFI010000032.1:0-37693 GCA_035606475.1 Mycobacterium sp.
CGTGATCTATTGCCATGCAGGCGCATTCGTCCTCGGCAATCTCGATACCGACCACCGGCAGTGCGTGGAACTGGCCCGCCGCGGGCAATGCACGGTGGTCTCGCTGGATTACCGGCTCGCGCCCGAGCATCCGTACCCGGCCGCACTCGACGACGCCGCGAGCGTGCTCAACTGGTCGACCGCCAACGCCGACGACACCTCACGCGTCGCGGTGGCTGGCAGCAGCGCCGGCGGCGCCTTGGCGGCGCGCCTGGCCCAGCGCTTTGCCGATAAGTTGGTGTTCCAGCTGCTGCATCAACCGGTGCTCGACGACCGGGTGACCGGATCGAAGACGGAGTTCACCGAGACGCCGGCGTTCGACCGACCCGCCGCCGAGTTGATGTGGCGCTACTACCTCGGGCCCACCGAGCCGTCGCCGGATTCCGTCCCGGCCCGGCGCGACCAATTACGCGGGCTGCCAAGCGCATTCATCAGCTGTGCGGACATCGACCCGCTGCGCGACGAGGCACTCGACTACGCGCTGCGGCTGCTGCGCGACGGGGTCGCCACCGAACTGCACGTTGTCCCCGGCACCTGCCACGGGTTCGACTCGCTGCTGCCCGACTGGGAGGTCTCCGAGCACCTGTTCGCCCTGCAGGGCCGCGCGTTGCGGCGAGCGTTCTCCGGAGCTGGTTAGGCCGAGCTCAGAAGGTGATCAACTGACGGACCGCGATCCCGTCGGCCAGGTTGTCCATCGCCGAGTTGATGTCGTCGAGGGTGATCCGCGACGACACCAGAGATTCCACCGGCAACCGGCCCGACCGCCACAGCTCGACGAACCGCGGGATGTCGCGGTCCGGCACCGCCGAGCCCAGATAGCTGCCGATCAGCGACCGGCCCTCGGCAACAAACCCCAACGGCGACACACTGATTCGTGCATCCGGCCGTGGCAATCCGACGGTGATGGTCCGCCCGCCGGCGCCGGTGAGCGCGATCGCCGTTTCCAGCGCTGCGGGGTGTCCGGCCGCCTCGACGACCACGTCCGCCTTCACGCCGGCGTCGGCGGCCTCCTGCGGCGTATAAGCCTCGTGCGCGCCGAGAGTGCGCGCGCCGGTGAGCTTTTCGGGTAGCTGGTCGACACCGAACACCTGGACACCCGGATAGGACAGCGCGGTCATCACCGCGGCCATGCCGACGCCGCCGAGGCCGACCACCCCCACCGTCTGCCCCGGTTGCGGCTTGCCGACGTTGAGCACCGCGCCGCCACCGGTCAGCATCGCGCAGCCCAGCAGCGCGGCGACCGGGGGAGGGACATCCGCGGGCACCGGAACGACACTGGCCCGGTTGACCACCGCGTGCGTCGCAAAGCCGGACACCCCTAAGTGGTGAAAAACGTTGTCGCCGCCGCGAGTCAGCCGCATTCCGCCGCCGAGCAGGGTGCCTGCGCTGTTGGCCGCGCTGCCCGGTTTACACGGCGTCAGCCCGTCGGTGACGCAGGCCGCGCAGTGACCGCACCGCGGCAGGAACGTCATCACCACGCGCTGACCGACCACGACGTCGTTGACGCCGTCGCCGACCTGCTCGATGATTCCGGCCGCCTCGTGGCCGAGCAGCATCGGCGTCGGTCGTACCCGGTTGCCGTCCACCACCGACAGATCCGAATGGCACACGCCGGCGGCCTCGATGCGCACCAGCAACTCGTCGGCCCCGGGCGGGGCCAACGTGACGTCGGCGATGGTGATGGGCCGGGATTGGGCGTACGGCCGGGGCGATCCGATCCGCTCCAATACGGCACCCCGGATTTCCAGCATGGTCGAATACAACCATGAGTTCGGTTCCGCCCACACCTGACGGCCTCACCAGTCGCGACTTCCCAGTGCACTGGCCGGTGCCGACCCGATGGGCCGACAACGACATGTTCGGCCACCTGAACAACGCGGTGTACTACCAACTTTTCGACACCGCGATCAACGGCTGGATCCAGGCCGGGGTCACGCTGGATCCGGTGACGACGTCGGCGCAGGGCATCGTGGCGGAATCGGGCTGCCGTTACTTCTCCGAACTGCACTTCCCGGAACGACTTGTCGTCGGGGTGGCGGTAACCCGGCTCGGCAACAGCAGCGTGACCTACCGGTTGGGCGTCTTCCGTGCCGATGACGACGAGCCGCAGGTCATCGCCGCAGTCGGGCATTGGGTGCACGTCTACATCGACAAGTCGACCCGCCGACCGATACCCATTCCCGATGACATCCGGGCGCTGCTGTCGACGGCCGGCGTCAGTGAGGCGCCCGAGCGTTCTCGGTAAGCTCGGCGAATGCCTTTTGTCAGCAAGACCGTCGAGGTTGCCGCCAACGCCGACTCGATCCTGGCCATCGTCGCCGACTTCGAGCGCTACCCCGAATGGAACGACGGAGTCCAGGGCCTGTGGGTGCTGGCCCGCTACGACGACGGGCGGCCCAGCCAGCTGCGTCTCGACGCGAAATACGAAGCCCTCGAAGACAGTCTGATCCAGGCGGTCTACTACCCCAGCCCGACGCAGATCCAGACCGTGCTGCAACAGGGCAACCTGTTCAAGAAGCAGGAGCAGCTGTTCAGCGTGGTGGACACCGGCTCGTCGTCGTTGCTGACCGTCGACCTGGACGTCGAGCCGACGATGCCGATCCCGGCGCCGATGGTGAAACAGTTGGCCGGCAACGTGATCGATTACCTCGCCGACAACCTCAAGAAGCGGGCCGAAGAGCTCGCGGCTTCCTGAATTATCCGGCTCCAATTGTCCGGCTCCTCAGCGGGCCGAAAACGCCCGCATCGTCGCCGGTGGTCTAGTCCCAGATCCCGGTACCGGCCAACCGCTCGGTAAGCCGGCGCGCTCCGTCGTCGAAACCCCAGGCGGTGTGCTCGACGACCGCGGCCGCGTCCCGGCGCCGTAGCGCCGCGACCACCTCTCGATGGTTGCGTATCGCGGCGGCGCCCCATTCCGGATCCGTGGCGTAGACCATCAACGGCATGTACCGGGCGACGTGCAGCAGGAACCACGCCAACTTGATTCGTCCGGTGGAGCGATTGAAGGTGCGGTGAAAGGCGAACTCCGTCGTTGCTATTGCTTCGACGTCGCCGGCCGCGACGACCGTGGCCAGCACATCGGTGAGGTGTTCGAGGTCGTCGATCTCGGCGTCGGTGATGCGCTCGGCGGCCGACGTGGCAAGCTCCTTGGCGATGGTCGCCTGCACCCAGAAGATGTCGTCGACGTCCTGGCGGCTCAGCGGCAACACCACATGCCCGCGGTGCGGCTCGAGTTGCACCATTCCCTCGCCGCGCAGTTTCAGCAGGGCCTCGCGCACCGGCGTCGCGCTGACGCCCAGCTTCGCGGCGGTCTCGTCGAGCCGGATGAATGTCCCGGGCTTCAACACTCCCGACATGATCGCCGCCCGCAGGTGGCCGGCTACCTCGTCGGACAATTGCGCCCGGCGCAGCGGAAGCCGTGTCGCGGCGAGCGCGCTCGGCGGCGTCACCGGGGTTGTCTTCGTGCCGGCCAGACCATAGTGTGACCCAGACAACACGAAGTTTTATCAAATATCAACTTGCTGACGAGAAGGGATGCGATCAGTTGACCGCGCAGCTGACCGGCCACGGCACCCATCACACCCACGCCGCCGCGAGCGAGCAGCCGTATCTGGCGCGACGACAGAATTGGGTCAACCAACTCGAGCGGCACGCCTACATGCAGCCGGGTGCGACCGCGCTGAGGTTCCTCGGCAACACGGTCACGTGGGCCGGCCTACGCGACCGCGTCGCGAAGCTCGCCGGAGCCCTGACTCGGCGCGGGGTCGGCCCGGGCGACCGGGTGATGATCCTGATGCTGAACCGGACCGAGTTCGTCGAATCGGTGTTGGCGGCCACCATGATCGGAGCGATCGCCGTCCCGGTCAACTTCCGGCTGACCCCGCCCGAGATCGCGTTCCTGGTCGACGACTGCGAGGCCCGGTTGATCATCACCGAGCCGGTGCTGGCCGCGGTGGCGGCGGGCGTCCGCGGCGTCACGTCGGTGCTGGAAACCATCGTGGTCGCGGGCGACTCGGCCGACGAGGGTCTGCTGGCCTACGAAGATCTCCTCAATGAACCGGGGGAGCCGGCCGTGCCTGCCGACGTTCCCAACGACTCGCCGGCGCTGATCATGTACACCTCCGGCACCACCGGCCGCCCGAAGGGCGCGGTGCTGACCCACACCAACTTGAGCTGTCAGACCACTGCCAACCTCTACACTCACGGGTTCGCCGCCGACGACATCGGTTTCATCGGGGTCCCGTTCTTCCACATAGCCGGAATCGGCAACCTGTTGACCGGTTTGTTGATGGGGCTTCCGACGGTGATTCATCCGTTGGGGGCTTTCGATCCCGGACATCTGCTCGATGTGCTGGCCGCCGAAAAGGTCACCGGGATATTCCTGGTCCCCGCCCAGTGGCAAGCGGTATGCAATGCGCAGCAGGCCAATCCACGCGACGTCAAGCTTCGGGTCATCTCGTGGGGCGCCGCGCCCGCGTCCGACACCCTGCTGCGACAGATGTCGGAAACCTTCCCCGGATCGCAGATCCTGGCTGCGTTCGGTCAGACCGAGATGTCTCCGGTGACCTGCATGCTGCTCGGCGAAGACGCGATCAGAAAGCTCGGTTCGGTAGGCAAGGTGATCCCAACGGTGGCGGCCCGCGTGGTCGACGAGGAGATGAACGATGTGCCGATCGGCGAGGTCGGTGAAATCGTCTATCGGGCACCCACATTGATGAGCGGCTATTGGAACAACCCGGAGGCCACCGCCGAAGCGTTTCACGGCGGCTGGTTCCACTCCGGCGACCTGGTCCGGATGGACGACGAAGGCTACGTCTGGGTCGTCGACCGCAAGAAGGACATGATCATCTCCGGCGGCGAGAACATTTACTGCGCGGAGGTGGAGAACGTGTTGGCCAGTCACCCGGCGATCGTCGAGGTCGCGGTGATCGGTCGGCCGCACGAGAAATGGGGCGAGGTGCCGGTCGCGGTAGCGGCTGTCACCGAGGAAAATCTGCGCATCGAAGACCTCGACGAGTTCCTCCGCGAGCGGTTGGCGCGCTACAAACACCCCAAGGGGCTCGAGATCGTCGACGCCCTGCCGCGCAACCCGGCCGGCAAAGTACTGAAGACCGAATTACGGACGCGCTACGGCGGTTCGTCCGTCCCTCAAAGCGGTTCCACATCAACGGATCCGGCGTAAGGCACAGGTAGTCGACATACGAGCGCCGGTTGTGGCCGTTTTGGTCCAGCCGGCCCTCGGACTCGTTGACGTCTAGACTTTTCACAATATACCTTGTAAAAATACAGGACGGGCGTCGCCATTCTCGGCGACGGCCGGCCATGTAAGTCTGCGACGAAAGAGCTGCAGCGCAATGAGTTTTCGCGACGACGGCAAGGTGTACCTCGAAGTCGGGGTCAACGAAGACGCCAGCAAGGACCAAAACCCGAACGTGCCCTACGGCGCAGCGGAGACGGCCCGCAACGTGGTGGAGTGCATTCAGCGCGGAGCCACTGCCGTCCACTACCGTGCCCGCTACGACGACGGCAGGCAGGCATGGGCTGACGACGACGTGTCACGCACCATCTTGGCCACGGCCGCCCGCGACTGCGACGTGCTGGCCTATCCCGGCTACGTGGGCAGCCTCGAACATATCTGGGCGCTGGCCGAGCACCCGCCGGCCGGCGCCCGGTTGACGTTGGCCCCGTTCGACCCGGCGCAACACGTCAACCGCGTCCTGTGGCTAGAAGACGAGAGCCAGTTCAAGGCAGCTGATTCCGACGATGTGAACTGCTCACATCCGCCTTACCCACCAGAACTCGATCGGTTCGCCAAGCTGGGCCTGGTGCCCAGCATCTCGGTGTTCAACGCCACCGACTTGCGCTGGGTGATACTGGCTGCCCGCGTCGGTATCTTGCGGCAGCCATTGAACATCAAATTGTTCTTCTCCGACCGTTGGGTGGCCTATAACGATCCCGATCTCGATGTCCTCGACTTCCTGGTCTCGCGCATTCCACAGTGGATCGACCACGAGGTCGTCGTCGTGCCGTATGCGATGAGCTCCGCCGAACGGTGCCAAGCACTTTGGGAGCATGCACTGGACCATGGGCTCGGTATCCGGGTGGGCATCGGAGATTGCCCGTTGGTATTCCGGACTTCCACCAACGCCCAGATGGTGGATCGCGCGCTCAATCTCATTGCCAAGCGGGGGCTCAACCCGGCCACACCAGATGACGTACGCGTCCGCTTCGCTGCGGCCGACGTGGACGCAAGCGAGTTAGTGCGGGTGGTTGTCAACCGGAATCGCTGTATGGGCTGGGGCGTGTGCTACGCACATGCCCCAGAGATCTACCAAGCTGATTCGGACGGTTACTGCGTCGTCGTCAAGCCACAGGTCGACGCCAGCCTGCTGCAGAAGGCCATCGACGGTGCGGCAAGTTGCCCGGAGCGGGCGATCCGGGTCGAGTTGTGACACCACCTCACCGCTTACGCCGGCGGTTCGGCCTTGGGTCAGTCCGGCCGGGCATTCTGCCAGCGCTGCAGGAATGGTGTGAGTATGTCGACCGGCAGTGGGAACACCACGGTTGAGTTGTGATCGGCCCCTAGCTCCAAAAGTGTTTGCAGGTAGCGCAGTTGAAGCGACGCGGGATTCTTGGACAGCGTCTCGGCGGCCTGGCGTAGCTCATCGGATGCCTGTAGTTCGCCGCGGGCGTTGATGACTTTGGCGCGGCGTTCGCGTTCGGCTTCGGCTTCGCGGGCCATTGCCCGTTGCATGGATTCGGGGATCTCCACGTCTTTGATCTCCACGACTCGGACTTCGATACCCCAGGGCTGGGTTTGCGCCTCGAGGATGGTCCGAAGATCGTTGTTGAGGTCTTCGCGCTGGGCCAGCAAGGTGTCCAGGTCAGCGCGGCCCAGTAGCGAGCGCAGTGTCGTTTGTGCGATCTGTGAGGTGGCCACCGCGTAGTTCTCCACCGCGAGAATCGCTTTGAGGGGCTCGACCACCTGGAACATCACCACCGCATTGACGCGGGCGGGCACGTTGTCACGTGTGATCACTTCCTGCGGCGGGATAGTCAATGTCACTACGCGCTGATCTATCCGAATCATCTTGTCCACCACGGGAATTAAACACCGCAACCCTGGCTGGTAGAGGGGCCGGGCATGGCCCATCCGGAACACCACCCCGCGTTCGTACTCGCGTACCACGGCCAGTGACAACACTGCTACCACAACCAGCCCGGCCGCTATGGTCACTACGGCGATGAGCAATGCCGCGCTCACGGTGATGCGTCCTGATCTGGCCGACTTGCGCCCCATCGGGTCGAATAGCGATTGAGTGCAACATCCATCTGGTCTTGCGCCCCGGTGCGATGCGGTAGGTGTTCGGGAGCGTTGGATGGGCTCTTCCACAGATGACGGGCCAGTGGGAGCCCCGCCGCTATCACGATGGCGACGACCGAAATCAGGACCACCAGGTCGGCGGGAGAGTGGAGTCGAATCAGCGCCACTAGCGGCATCAGCATTCCCAAAGTGGCTACGCAGCAGGCGATACCACGGTGGAAGCGCCCGGCTTCGGAGTGCGGCCACGGGTCGATCTCGCGGCTGATCTCCCGCCCGTACTCAGAGGTGGTGCAGGTCGGTTTGACCGGGCAGCTATTGCACACACTGGGTTTGGCTCGATAACGCATCACTCGATGCGCGGGGTCGAAGGAACTCGGCCAAAGCCATTGGTCTTGGGGGCACACCCAGGCGTCATGATCGGTGTGATAGCGGAATTGGCCGATGCGCCACTGCGCGGCGCGCCCCGACACGCGCTGCGCACTCACGTCGAGACACCAGGCGATCGCAACCAGCGCCAAGGCATACCCGGCCACCAGCCATGCCGTCGCGGTGGGCACTATCACTTTCGCTCCCGCTGTGGTTCCGCGCTCGCGGCGTCGAATTCGATGTAGAGCGCGGATTCGGGGATTTCCTCGCTGACCGGTGTGCTACGCAGATTGCGTATCGCCGTCCACGCGATCCACACGAAGGGCAGCACGCCGCCCACGATGAGGATCATGTCGCCGGGCATGCGCAGCCATTCGATGAGCGAATTGCCGGGGCGGGTGATGTACCCCAGCGAACGCGCCTCGAAATATCCTGTGTTGACCGAGTGGTACAGCTGCAGAATTCCCAGCGGCAGCAGGGTGGCAAACACCATCCATGCCAGCCCGATGTTCATGCACCAAAATGACAGTCGCGCAGCCTTTTCCGGCCATTTATCGGCGGGGATAGCATAGCGGAACGCGAACATCGCCAGCCCGACAGCGAGCATGCCGTAGACGCCCATCATCGCCCCGTGGGCGTGGTTAGCGGTCAGCGCGGTGCCGATCTGGTAATACGACACGATGGGCAGGTTGATCAAGAACCCGAAGATGCCCGCTCCCAGGAAGTTCCAGAATCCGACCGCCACGAGGAACATCACTGCCCAGCGGTGCGGGAACGGAGTCTCATGGCTTTGTTGCCGCGAACCCAGCTGAAGGAATGCCCACGCCTCTACGGTCAAGAAGGTCAACGGGATTACTTCGGCTGCGGAAAAGAACGCCCCTAAAGCCATGTGCTCCACCGGTGTTCCTGAGAAATACAGGTGATGCATGGTGCCGATCACACCGCCGGCGGAGTACAAGATGATGTCAAGGAAAATCACCCCCAGCGCGATACGTTCGCGCACCACCCCGAGCAGAACGAAGATGTAGGCCACCATCACGGTGGTGAACAGCTCGAGGAAATCTTCCACCCAAAGGTGGACCACCCAGAACCGCCAGAAGTCGGCGACCGAGAAGTGGGTGTCGTTACCGGCCAACAGACCTACCGCATAGAAGCTGGGGATCGCCAGGCCGGTGAAGAAGAACATCCATGGCAGATTCATCTTCGACTCGTTGCGGAGCCGAGAACGAATGCCGCGCCATATGATCACAATCCACAAAAACAGACCAACGGTCAGCAGGATCTGCCACAACCTCGGCAGGTCGAGAAATTCCCACTGCTGGGAGAGCAAACCGTTCACGGGGATCACGCCGTAGATCGAGAGTGCTTCGCAAATCAGCGAACCGGCCACCACCACGACAAGCGCGATCAGCAGACCGTAAACCAGCCAACTCTGTCGCCGTGGTTCGCGGCGACTGATGAACGGCACCAAGAAGACGCCGCCCGCCAAAAACGCCGCCGCCGTCCAAAACAGCGATAGCTGCACATGCCAGGTGCGAGCCAGGTTGTAGGGCAAGAACTTGGCCAGATCCAGCCCGTAGAACGCCGACAAGTCCGCGCGGTAGTGCTCGACGGCACCACCCATCAGCGTCTGCGCCAAGAACAGCACCGACACGACCGCGAAGATCCAGACCGCGGCGCGCTGCGACGCGGTTAGCCCAACTTCACCGGGCTGGCGAAACGACAGCGTGGCCGCCTCAGCGCTCTGCCAGCCAATCTTTTGACTCCAGCGTCCGTAGACGGCGAACATAATTCCGATCCCGCCCAGCAACGTAACCAGTGACAACACCGACCACACCACCACCGGTGCGGTCGGGCCGTTTTCGACCCGCGGCTCGGCGGGCCAATTGTTGGTGTAGCTGTAGCGGTGGCCCGGTCGCTCCGCTGCCGACGCCCACGCCGTCCACGCGAAAAATGCAGTGAGGTCATGGATCTCGGTTTTACTGGTGATCATGTGGGGCAGCAGCCCGTACTTGGTTGAGTTCTCGCCGAAATAATCCGCGTAGTACCGCTGAATGTGGTCGAACGCGACCGCCTGCTTTCCGGTGAAGACCAACGTCTTGGTGTCGGTGCTGTAGCGGTTGCTGCGAAACTCGCTCACCACCCGTTGTTTCGCGTCGGCTGCTCCCTGCTCTCGCCACTGCGCCCCCACGTCCTCGGTGGCCCTGCGCAGATATTCGGCGGTGTAATCCGGCCCGAGGTAGGCGCCGTGCCCAAGCACCGATCCGTACTGCATCAGGCCCCGTGCCTGATAAAGCTCTTGGCCGCGGGTGATCTGAGCGCCGGTGAACAGCACCTCACCCGATTCGTCAACTACCTTGGCGGGCAATGGCATCGAGGCGGTGTAGGTGCGGTACGCGAGAATGCCCATGACCAAAAACCCGAAGATCATCACCAGAGCCACCCCCTGAGCCCAACCCCTACCGATCAAGGGCGCACTGGTGGACAGCTTTTCGGGTTGTGATGACGCTGACTGAATCGTCATAGATCGGTGTGCTCCTCGAACTCATAGAGGCGACGTAGATGCAGGCGTAATTACACAATAAGGTTTGGATAAATTCACTATGAGCCGCGTCACGCCGCATGACGCGCCTCTGACACAGCGGAAAACCGCTGTCTAGAAGATGGTTTCGCGATCATTGGCCGCACAAGTCATCGTGGCCCGGTGTGGAACAAATCAATGCCTTTGCCCGGCAGCCGGTTTTGCGCAACGCGGGCAGGCTGGCCGAGTTCAGCGCGACATCGAGGGTCGAGCATCGGCAGTTGCCGGCGAGGCGACAGCGACCCGCCCTTTTCTCACGGAAAATACTGTAGTAAATTACGGAGACGTAGCGCAACTGAGTCACGTCTGCTCAGCAAGCGATCGGATCCATCGGAAGGGAATCCAATATGCCGGCAAACGATGTGATCGTGGCGTCCACAGCGGCCGACGCTGAGGCTGTCGAAGCGATCATGAGTCACCATGCGCAGCTGGCCGGGCGACTTGCCTTGCTCACCGACGCGATCTTGTCGGCGGTGGAGCGCGGTGTGGACTTCGAATCGGCGCGAGCCGCGGCCATGGTCTTTCTGACCGGCGAGCTCCTGCCCCATGCCGCCGCCGAGGAGCAGCGACTGTACCCGGCCGCTGCCCGCACCGAACGCGCTCGGCCCCTGGTCGAATCGATGGTCGCGGCGCACCGCATCATCGCCTCGCTCGTCGACGGTATCCGCACGGAACCGCCGGTGCGCGCGGCCGGATCCGCTCAGGCCCTGCGGGTGCTGTTCGACGCCCACCTGGTTGACGAGAACGAGCGGATCGTGCCGATCGTGGCCGCCGACCCCGACGTCTCCCTGGTCGAGGTGATCGGTGGCATGCACGAACTTCTCGGCGATGCCCACGGCGCCGCGCCGTCGCACAGCTGCGGTTGTGGCGAGTCCGATGCCGAGGATCCCGTGCTCGATGTCCGCGAGGTGCCGCACGCGATCCGGCATGCCACCGTGTTCGGCGCGTTCGACGCCGTTCCGGTCGGTGGCGCACTGGTGCTGGTGGCTCCGCATGACCCGATCCCGTTGCTACATCAACTCGACCACCGCGTCTCGGGGCGGCTCGAGATCAGCTACGAGCAGCGCGGGCCGGAGGCGTGGCGGTTGCGGTTGATCAAGCGGTAGGGCATGACGCTGATCCTCAGAATGCCTGCGGCACAGCGGGAGTCGGGGACAGGATCCGTCGCTTCTGGTGCACGGTTAGGTAGCGCAATCCGTGCCGACCCGCGGCGAACTGTCGCCGCGATCGTCGTGGTAACCAGAGCAGGACACCGGGGGTGAGGTCGATGTCACCCAGCTCGGTGATCAGCTGACCACTGCCGGACAACACATGGATCAAGACGTCGACCTTGGCCCCGCGGTGGGCGTCGATTCCACCGTTGGGCGCCAATGCGACGACAGTGGAATCCAGATCCCGCTCGCGGGATTCGAGCTTCCACACCACCCCGGCCTCGTCGGGCTGAACCTCGGCGTCCGCCATATTGGAAGTGTTGGCCAGCACCCGGGGCGGCGGGGTTGTGCTGAGTTTGCTGATCCGGATCCGCCAAGCCGTCGGGCCCTTCTCGACATACTGCCAGTCGTAGCTGCCGGCGTGGTCGGCCTCGAATTCCTCATGCAGGTGCTTGGGATCGTGGTTGTCGACCAGCACGAACGAGCGTCCGACCGGCAGACCGCCGTAGGCGGCGAAAATCGCTGGGGGCTTGTCGGACTTACGAAGCGGTCGCACGTCGAGTTCGTTGTCTGACATGGTGTTTGACGCCTCCGCAGTGTTTATACAATCAAACGTGTATAAACACTAGCCGATCGGACCGGACCGCGGAACCCCGCGTAAACCGGATTGGGCACCGTCGGCTGACACGCCTAGATGGTTTGGTGGCGCCCGAAGAATTCGTGGTCTTCGTTGTAGCCGCCGTACCCGCTGCCGAGCTCGGAGTAGTGCGCGACGAACTCAATCCCTTTGAGCCACTTCACATGTCGGAAACCATGCTGCAATTCGTTGCGCAACCGCAGCGGCGCCCCGTGGCCGTAGCTCACCGGTTCGCCGTTCATGTCGTAGGCCAGCATGCTCAGATGATGTGTCATCTGCTCGATCGGGTGGGCAACGTAGTAGATGCCGCCGTCAGCGCCGGGCCCTAAGGAATAGAACACCACCCATTTGGCCTCGGGCAGCGGTTTGACGATGTCCATGATCGTCTGCATCGACACTCCGCCCCACTTGGCCACGCCCGACCAGCCCTGGATGCAGAAATTCTGGGTGATCTGTTCGTGGTACGGCAGCTCATGCAGGTCGGCCAGCGAGAACTCCGTTGGAGTCTGCACGAGGCCGTAGACCCTTAGCCGCCAATCGACGAAGTCGTTCTTCTCGAGCTCCTTGTACTCAACGGTTTCGGGGTAGGTGCCGTTGTGCCAGAAGTAAGGCGAGATGTCCGTTTCGGTGAACGCTCCAGGTTTTGGGTTGGTGTACTCGAAAAGCCGTTGTAGCGGGCCGACGAGCGCGTAGCCGACCCGTTGCACCACGCGGGGGTGGCGATAGGTGAATGGAGTGGCCGCCACCCAGCCGATCGCCACCAGCACCATGGCCGCCGCGAAGATCGCGAACCCGACCCAGCTGGAGTCGTCGCGGGCGGCGAACATGTGGTTGAGGTTGCGCAATGCTTCGGTGGTGAAGACCAGCGTGACGTGCACGACGATGAAGAACACGAAATAAACGAGCACCAAAAAGTGCAGCGATCGTGCGGCCTGGATGCTGAATCGCTTACTGATCACCGTCAGACGCATCGATAGTGCCGGCGACATTCCGAGCCCGGTGATCAAGGCCAGCGGTGCGGCGACAAAGACGGTGGTGAAGTACGCCGTCAGCTGCATTGCGTTGTAGGCCACCCAGGTGTTGTCGGTCGGCCAGTCCAGCGACAAGTACTGGATTGCCACCGAGGCGGCGTTGGGAACGACGTCCCAGCTGGTTGGAACGATGCGACGCCATTGCCCGGTCGCGAACAACAGCACGTAGAAGACCGCTCCATTGATCACCCACAGGACGTCCATGCCCAGATGCCACCAACGTGCCAGCCCAATGGAATGGCGAATTCCAGGCAGCCCCAACTGGCCGGGCAGGCCCACCGAATCATCCTTGGCTGTCCACAGCGGGTCGTCCGGTACCGGTTTGGCCACCCGCAGCCATTCGTCCCTACCCGGCGTGCAGTTGCGCCGGAAGTACAGCCGCGGATGGTCGCACAGAATCTGAATCCCGGAGCGGAGGATGAACGTCATCAAGAACAAGTTGAAAAAATGCGTCCAACCCGCCCAAGCCGGGATGCCCGGGGCCACACCGGAAGTCACATGGGTACCGGGATACCGCTGGATGAATTCCTGTACCGCCGGCATGTTGTGCAGGCCTTTGCCGACTGCCACCGCGGCGACCAGGAGCGCGAACCCGATGGGAAGCAGCCACAGCAGGTTGAACCACTTGTCATCGCCCACTCGCAGTCGCGGCGCGATCGCCCGTTTGTCGTCCAGTCCGCCGGCCCAGCTCTGCGGGTCGAGGATGTCCTCAGCGAGGCGCAGCTCTGCACGATAACCCGCGCCCGAGTGTTTGCTCTCGAGCCCACGGCCGCCCATGGCGTCACCCGCTTCCGTCAGTTTTTCTAAAACTGATTGTGTAAACTCTAGCCGATGACCTATGTGATCGGAAAGCCATGCGTTGACGTGATGGACCGGTCCTGTGTGGAGGAATGTCCGGTCGATTGCATCTACGAAGGCGGCCGCGCACTGTATATCCACCCCGACGAGTGTGTGGATTGCGGAGCATGCGAGCCGGTCTGCCCGGTGGAGGCGATCTACTACGAGGACGACCTTCCCGAAGACCTGCAGCCCTATCAGGCTGACAACGCGGCGTTCTTTTTCGAGTGTCTGCCTGGCCGCGACGCGCCGCTAGGGTCACCCGGCGCGGCGGCCAAGCTCGGTCCGCTGGGCGTCGACACACCGCTGGTGGCTGGCCTCCCGCACCCCGCCGACGAAGGAGCGTGACGACATCGACATTTCATCGGAGGAGCGCGCCGGACGACGGCGCGATGTGTTGCGGGTACTGAAGGCAGCGCCCGCTCCAATGGACATTCGAGCGATCGCCGAGGTGTTGGGAGTGCATCCCAACACCGTCCGCTTCCACCTCAACTTCCTCACCAGCGACGGCCGGGTGGAGCGGGTAGCGGCAGACCACAACCGGGCCGGACGTCCACCGCTGTTGTTTCGGGCTGTCCAGCAGATGGATCGCGGTGGGCCGCGACAGTACCGGCTACTTGCCGAGGTCCTGACGATGGGAATCGCTGCCGGCAAAACTCCGCTGGCCAAGGCGCTGGCCGTTGGTCGTAACTGGGGGCAGCGACTGGGTGCGCGGACAGCGAACAAGCCGGGTGTCGAGGAATCGATCGAGTCCCTGACCGGGCTGCTCGACGAGCTAGGGTTTGCCCCCGAGCGCCGCGACGTCGCAGCGGAGAAACGGCTCGGCTTGCGACATTGCCCGTTTCTCGAGCTCGCCGAAGTGCAAAAGCCTGTTGTCTGCCATATACACCTGGGGCTGATGCAAGGGGCGTTGCAAAGCTGGGCAGCACCGGTGTCTATTGATCGACTGGATGCTTTCGTCGAACCGGATTTGTGTGTGGCGCACCTCAAGCTGGAAGAAGCGGCGACGTGAGCACGTCACGAACTTGCCGGGAAATGCCCCCGCTTTTCTAGTTGCGTGACGTGGCGCAGCTCGACGACGAACCACAGCGCGCCGGCGATCGTGCCGAGAATGGCAACCAGGACCGTCGCGGTCAGCCATTCGTAGTGATGATAGGCCGCGACCACGACAGCGCAGATGACCCCGAAGAAGGCAACTCCGAGCAGGATAAATCCAGGCCAGAAGAAATTGTCCTTCATCACGAGTCCTGCGCGGGGATGTGCGGTCCGGTGACGATCCGTGGGATCATGATGCGTATCGCCCATGACGCTCCTTTCACCAACGCGTTAATTGGATTTCGCGCAGGGTTTGATTAGGTCGCCCTGGCCGCAGTATGCAGGTAGACATCGAATGAAAGAATCGCACCAATCGTTGTCACCAACCACACCACAACCGTGGTGGCGAGCCAAGAAGTCAGGCCTCGAATGCCAAACCCATGCGACGACAGCGAAGCCACGCTTATCGCGGCAACGGTTAGGACCAGGCCGCTAGACCCGAGAAGTAGTGACGCGTATCCATGCGGCAATTTCAGTATCCAGAACGACAAACATGTCTGTGATATGGAAAAACACAGGACGCCAATGGTGATGGCGGATTTTGACAAAGAGACGCCGGGCACGGCCCACGCCGCCAGAATTATTCCGGCAGCCCAGAATCCGGTGCGCGCGACGACCCGCAACAAGAAGTGCCTCGCGGCAATGAGTTCGGCTTTAAACCCGTTAGTGCGCATCATGATTAGCGGCGGGGCTCAGTCGAGGTATCCATGGACATTGTTGCTCCCACATGCTAACGGATAATATGCTCTACCTTAGAAGCTGTACGATGCGATGTCAACGATCTTCCTCGTAGAATCGGCGGCAATGGGCCAGGTGAGACGCGATGTCGCCGGGATCGGCGCGTTGGCCGACCCGGTGCGTTTTGAGCTGTACAGGTTTGTGTGCGCGCAATCAGGTCCGGTGAGCCGTGATCAAGCGGCCGACGCGTTGCACATCGCGCGCCATCAAGCCAAGTTCCACCTGGACCGGCTCGAGGCCGAGGGCCTGTTGGAGTGCGAGTACGCGCGGTTAACAGGTCGGACCGGCCCGGGAGCGGGGCGCACCTCGAAGCTGTATCGGCGAACCGCCCGCGAGATCACCGTCAGCTTCCCGCAACGCCAGTACGAACTCTCTAGTCGGCTGATGGCCGAAGCGATTGTGCAGTCCACTGAGACGGGAGAGCCTGCCGGCGAGGTGTTGAAGCGCATCGCCTACGACTATGGCCGGGTCATCGCTGAGGGCGCTCAGGCCGATGGGCGACCGGCGCTCGAGGTCGCCGCGCGCCTACTCAGTGAGTGCGGGTACGAACCTCGCCAAGTTGCCGACGAGCTCTACATGGTCAACTGCCCATTCCGGGCGCTGGCCCAAGAACAGACCGATCTGGCCTGCGGTATGAATCTTGCGCTGATTACCGGCATCACCGATGCGCTGACACCGCATAGCCCCAAGCCCCGGTTACGGCCTCAACCGGAGCGCTGTTGCGTCGTCCTCGCATCGACCTCGAATTGAATGTTGGGACCCTCCATCTCTAACGACCAGATATTTGTGTGTTACAAATTGTCCTGCTGACCCACGTGGGCGATGCCTGCGGTGCGAACGAAGGGACGATGCGATGGCGGAGCGGTCACCAGCAGTGAATGCGTACGAGGTACTTAAACAACACCACGTGGTGCTGAGGGGCCTAGGTAAGCGGGTCAGTGCGGCGGCGGTGGACAGCGAAGAGCGTCACGCTTTGTTCGACGAGATGCTGATCGAACTCGACATCCACTTTCGCATCGAGGACGACATCTATTACCCGGCGCTGAGCGCGGCCAGCAAGTTGCTCGCGGTCGCGCACGCTCAACATCGACAGGTAATCGACCAGCTTTCGGTGCTGCTGAGAACTCCGCAGAGCGCTGCGGGTTACGAGAACGAGTGGAACTCGTTCAAGACGGTATTAGAAGCGCACGCTGATGAAGAAGAGCGGGATATGATTCCGGCTCCGCCAGAAGTCGAGCTCACCGATCAAGAACTCGAAGACCTTGGTGCCACGATGACCCGGCAGATCGAGCAATATCGAGGCTCTGCCGAGTATGTGCGGCGTACCAAGCGCAGAACGGCTTTGATACACACGCTGTAAGCGTTGGATTCGTCGGTCAGTCACGACGTCGTACCACCGGATCGGGCAGGAATAGCCGGCATGCACCTGGTTCGGCGAACGGATTGAGATCGAGTCCCCGCGAGTCTGGGGCACCGAGGCGGTCCAGCATGCCCTCGACGATGCCGAGGTGGACTTGACACACGACGGCGGGGTAACGGCGGGCGGCGTCCAGCAACGGGCAACGGCGCAGCGCGATACCCCGGTGGACCCCCGGGGCGTCGTCTTCGTCGTCCGGCGCGAAGCCAAGGCGTGCCAGTGCGTCAAGTACGGACTGCCGCGGATCGCCGGACGGGCTCGGCTCGTCGACGAGTTCGCGCCCCCACTCGATACCGGCGGCACGCGCGTCCAGGCCGGGGGAGGCGCTGGTGCGAGCCAGCTGACCGGCCAGCGCGATCGCGAGTCCCGCGTAATCGCGGACCGCCACAGCGGGGTCGGCAGCCGTGGCGCGATACAACGTGGCCGGCCGTCCGCGACCGAGTGCCGTTGCGGTGGAGCGCTCGACGAGCCCAAGCCCGGCGATCGCCTCGAGGTGTTCACGAACGGTGTTGGGGTGCAGGTCCAGAAAGGCGGCCGCGTCGGCGACCCGGACGGGGGAGTGTTCGCGCACGTACTCGAGCACCCGCAGCCGCTGCTCGGACAGTGCGACCGGGGCCCGTAGCACCGGCGTCGGTTCGGGACCCAGGACGGCCAGGCCTTTTTTCACGGAATTGAGTGTAGTAAAGATGTCGGCCGCGCACGCATGGTCTGAAACGGGCAACGTGAATCCGTTGTGTAACGGGAGATCTGACGGTTACGGCTAGTCCCGGCGGGATAAGGCCGCGCGAGGGCACGCTTCGATGGCCTGCTCGACGAGCGTCTCCTGCTCGACAGGGACGGGGTCGGTCAACACCATGGCGTGCTCGTCGTCGTCGAGCTGGAACACCTTCGGTGCGATGTTCACGCAGAAGGCATTGCCCTCACAACGATCATGGTCCACCACGACACGCATGCGAATCTCCTTTGGTTCCGCGATGCTCAATACTCGGCACCCGTTCGGCAGATATAAAACGTTTGTACAAATGCGATTGGATAAATACTAGACCGCCGTCGCCCCGCACCCGCTAGCCGCCGGGGGTCGAAAATCAGGTCCAGCCAACCGCCGTCGGTCACCCACGGCCAGCGACCCGGCGACCACCAATCTTGGCCGACCCCAAAAGTTCGACGGCGTGTTTTTCGGGTCGGTATCGCCGAATGGACTGCCACCTTAAAGTGCTTTTGTGCCACCGGATCTACCGATGGTCGCGCAAGCTGACATAACGGATAACCCGCAGGTCAACTAGACGAAAGGCTAATAACGCCGATGCCATGCACGCCCGCGAGCCCATCGGGTACAGTCCTGTGGTCCGCCTTACTACTTGCCAGTAGTGAGACGGAGGTCACACACCTGAGGACGGGGCGAGGAGGAGCTGTGCGAGACTATTCGCCGCTCCGCCGCACGGCGCAGGGTTGCATCGGGAAGGGGTGGCAGTGACCACAACGCAGCCGCGCGTTACTGACTACATCCGCGACCAGCTCGGCCCGCCGCTCGTCCTTGTCGGCGGCTTCTTCCGGATGTGTGTACTCACCGGAAAGGCGTTGTTCCGCGCGCCATTTCAGTGGAAAGAATTCATCCTGCAGTGCTGGTTCATCCTGCGGGTGGCGCTGCTGCCGACCATGGCCGTATCGGTGCCGGTGACCGCGCTGTTCATCTTCACCTTCAACATCCTGCTGATCCAGGTCGGCGCCGCCGACATCTCGGGCGCCGGCGCGGGCATCGCCGTCATCACCCAGATCGGCCCGATCAACACCGTGCTGGTGATCGCCGGTGCGGTCTCGACGGCCATCTGTGCCGACCTCGGTGCGCGCACCATCCGCGAAGAAATCGACGCGATGGAAGTCCTTGGCATCGACCCGATTCACCGCCTCGTGGTGCCCCGCGTACTGGCCTGCGCGCTGTGCGGAATGCTGCTGAACGCCTTGGTTTCGATGGTCGGTCTGGTCGGCGGATTCCTGTTCGGTGTCTACATGCAGAACGTGTCGGCCGGTGCCTACCTGGCCACCCTGACGTTGGTCACCGGCCTGCCGGAAGTCGTCATCGCGACGATCAAGGCCCTGGCCTTCGGGCTCATCGCCGGACTGGTTGGCTGCTACCGCGGCCTGACCGTGAGCGGTGGCTCCAAGGGACTGGGCACCGCCGTCAACGAAACCGTGGTGCTGTGCGTGGTGGCGCTGTTCGCGGTGAACGTCGTATTGACCACCATCGGTGTGCGATTCGGAACGGGGATGTGACGTGTCGACCGCTCAGGTAATCCGCAGCCGCTTCCCGCGGGCATCCGAGAACTTCCGCAGGTACAGCGACGCCGCCACCAAACCTCTCGACGAGGCCGGCAAGATCGGCTGGTTCGCGGTCATCGGTGTGCGCGACATGGTGTGGGCGTTCACCCGTTACCGCAAGGAAATTCTGCGCCTGATCGCCGAGGTCGGGATGGGCACCGGCGCCATGGCGGTCATCGGTGGCACCGCGGTCATCATCGGTTTCGTGACGATGTCTGCCGGTTCGCTGGTGGCCATCCAGGGTCTTGCGTCGTTGGGCCACATCGGTATTGAGACACTGCTCGGCTTCGTCGCCGCCTTCATCAACGTCCGTCTGGTCGCGCCCATCGTCACCGGCATCGCGCTCGCGGCGACGGTCGGCGCCGGCGCCACCGCCGAGTTGGGCGCCATGCGGATCAGCGAGGAGATCGACGCGCTCGAGGTGATGGGCGTCAAGTCGACGGCCTATCTGGTGTCGACCCGGATGCTGGCCGGCCTGGTCGTCATCATCCCGCTGTACTCGGTCGGCCTGATCCTGTCGTTCCTTTCGCCCCAGATCGTCACGACGTTCCTCTACGGGCAGACCTCGGGCACCTACGAGCACTACTTCCGAACGTTCTTACGGCCCGACGACGTGTTCTGGTCGTTCGTCGAAGTGATCATCATCGCCGCGGTGGTCATGCTGTCGCACTGCTATTACGGCTACAACGCCAGCGGTGGGCCGGTCGGTGTGGGCGAGGCCGTCGGCCGCTCAATGCGCTTCTCGCTGGTGGCAAACCCCATCGTCATCCTGTTGGCCGAAATGGCGCTCTACGGCGTCAATCCCAACTTCAACTTCACGGTGTAGGTGGCGATGACGAGTCCACGAGGAAAGGTCAACAAGGCTCCGTTCCAGCCCTTTCGGGTGGCTGGGCTCATCGTGTTCCTGGTCGGCGCGCTGGTGCTGTGGCTGGTCTTCCTGCAGTACAAGGGTGACTTCACCGACAAGACCAAGCTGACCATGCTGTCCGACCGCGCCGGCCTGGTGATGGACCCCGGCTCGAAGGTCACCTACAACGGCGTGCAGATCGGCCGGGTGGCCAACATCGATGAGATCGAGCGCGACGGCAAGCCCGCGGTCAAGTTCACCCTGGACGTCTACCCCAAGTACCTGCACCTGATCCCGGCCAATGTGGACGCGAAGATCGTCGCCACCACGGTGTTCGGTGAGAAGTACGTGTCGATGACCGCGCCGGAAAACCCACTGCCACAACAGATTACGCCGTCGACCGTGATCGACGCCCGGTCGGTGACGACGGAAATCAACACGTTGTTCCAGACCATCACCCAGATCGCCGAGAAGGTGGACCCGGTCAAGGTCAACCTGACGCTGAGCGCGGCGGCGCAGGCGTTGAGCGGACTGGGCGACAAGTTCGGGCAGTCGATCATCAACGGCAGCGCAGCGCTCGACGAGATCAACCCGCGGATGCCGATCATCCGCCACGACATTCAGCAGTTGGCCCGCCTGGGCGACACCTATGCGAACGCGTCGCCCGACCTGTTCGACTTCCTGAACAACGCGTCGACGACGGCGCACACCGTGCACGCCCAGGAGAAGGATCTCGATCAGGCGCTGCTGGCGGCGGCCGGATTCGGCGCCACCGGTGCCGAGATCTTCAACAAGGGCGGGCCGTATCTGGCGCGTGGCGCCAAGGATCTGGTTCCGACGGCTCAGCTGCTGGACACCTACAGCCCGGAGTTGTTCTGCGCCGTCCGCAACCTGCACGACGGCGAACCGAAGGTCGCCGCGTTTGCCGGTGGCGCCAATGGCTATTCGCTGCGGTCCGAGACCGAAATCTTCTCCGGACTGGGTCTGGCCCTGGGTCTGCCCGGGCTGGGTCTCACGATCGCCTCACAGGGGCTGCTCGGGTTGGCCGGACTGGTCGGTGGCGCGCCGAACCCCTACGTCTATCCGGATAACCTGCCGCGCGTGAACGCGCACGGCGGACCGGGCGGTGCGCCCGGCTGCTGGCAGACCATCACCCGTGATCTGTGGCCGGCCCCCACGCTGATCATGGACACCGGTAACAGCCTCGCTCCCTACAACCACGTCGACACCGGTTCCCCGTACGCCGTCGAGTACGTCTGGGGCCGCCAGATGGGAGACCAGACGATCAACCCATGAAAATCACCGGAACCCTCGTCAGGCTCGGCATCGTCGCGACGGTGCTGTTGCTCTTCACCGCACTCATCGTGGTGGTGTTCGGCCAGATGCGCTTCGACCGGACCAACACCTACACCGCCGAGTTCCAGAACATCAGCGGGCTGCGGAACGGCCAGTTCGTGCGGGCGTCCGGTGTCGAGATCGGCAAGGTCAAAGCCATCAAGCTGGTCGACGGCGGGCACCGGGTTCGGGTCGAATTCGACGTCGACCACGACGTCCCGCTGTATCAGTCCACTACCGCGCAAGTGCGTTACCTCAACTTGATCGGTGACCGCTATCTGGAGCTCAAGCGCGGCGACGGCGAGGGTTCCGACCGGGTGCTTCCGGCGCACGGGTTCATTCCGCTTTCGCACACCTCGCCGGCACTGGACCTCGACGCGTTGATCGGTGGATTCAAGCCGCTGTTCCGGGCGCTGGACCCGGAGAAGGTGAACAACATCGCGACCGCGATCATCACCGTCTTCCAGGGTCAGGGCGGCACCATCAACGACATCCTCGACCAGACCGCGGCGCTGACATCCAAGATTGCCGAGCGCGACCAGGCGATCGGCGAGGTGGTCAAGAACCTCAATATCGTCTTGGACACTACGGTCAAGCACCGCAAGGACTTTGACGAGACCGTCGACAATTTCGAGAAGCTGGTCACCGGTCTGAACAACCACGCCGACCCCTTTGCGGCAGGCATCGCGAACATCAGCAACGGTGCTGGGACGGTGGCCGACCTGCTCGCCGACAACCGGACCCTGCTGCACAAGACGCTGAACTACCTCGAGCCGATCCAGCAGCCGATCATCGACCAGAAGGACCTCTACGACGACCAGCTCCACCGCACACCGGTCGGAATGAACATCGTGGGTAACGCCGTCGGTAATTACGGCGACTGGGTCAACTTCTATCTGTGTGACCTCACCTTGAAGACCAACGGACTCCAAGCCGGTGGCCCGGTCCGTACGGTCCGCGTCTGGTCGCAGCCGACGGGTAGGTGCACGCCGCAATGAGAACGCTGGAACCCGCCAACCGGAGGCGGATCGGCCTGATGGGTCTGATCGTCACGGTGCTTGCGGTTGCCGTTGGTCAGACCCTGACCAGCATCCCGCAGATCTTCGCGCAGCCCAGCTACTTCGGGCAGTTCACCGATTCCGGACAGCTGAACAAGGGCGACAAGGTCCGCATCGCCGGCGTCGACGTCGGCCAGGTCGAGAGCATCAACATTCAGGGCGACCACGTCGTGATGAAGTTCTCGACGGGCAGCGACACCATCGGCACCGAGAGCAGGCTGGCGATCAAGACCGACACCATCCTTGGTAAGAAGGTGCTCGAGATCGAGCCGCGCGGCACCACGACCCTGCACCCCGGCGGGACGTTGCCGCTTGGTCAAAGCACCACTCCCTACCAGATTTACGACGCGTTCTTCGATGTCACCAAGGCGGCGGCCGGATGGAACATCGACACCGTCAAGCAGTCGCTGAATGTGTTGTCGCAGACCATCGATCAGACTTACCCGCACCTGAGTGCGGCACTGGACGGGGTGGCGAAGTTCTCCGACACGATCGGCAAGCGTGACGAAAAGATCACCCATCTGCTCGCGCAGGCGAACCAGATCGCCAGCATCCTGGGTGACCGCAGCCAACAGGTCGACCGGTTGCTGGTGAACTCCAACAACCTGCTGGCCGCGTTCAACCAGCGCAGCGCGGCGATCAGCGCGCTGTTGAGCAATGTGGCCGAGTTCTCCGCTCAGGTGCAGAACCTGATCAACGACAACCCGAACCTGAACCACGTCCTGGAGCAGCTGCGGACGGTCAGCGATCTGCTGGACAAGCGCAAGGACGATCTAGCGTCGATTCTGACGATCATCGGCAAGACCGTTACGGGCCTGAATGAAACGGTGGCGTCCGGGCCGTACTTCAAGGTGCAGCTGACCAACCTGCTGCCGCCGTGGATCCTGCAACCGTGGGTGGACGCCGCGTTCAAGAAGCGTGGCATCGACCCCGAGGACTTCTGGCGCAGCGCCGGCCTGCCGGCGGCCAAGTTCCCCGACCCCAACGGCACCCGGTTCCCGAACGGTGCTCCACCGCCGGCTCCGCAGCTGCTCGAAGGCACCGCGGATCACCCGGGTCCGGCCGTCCCGCCCGGATCGCCCTGCTCCTACGCGCCGCCGCCCGAGCTGCTGCCGCGACCGGGCAACCCGATGCCGTGTGCGGGCGTCAACCAGAACGCGGGTCCGTTCGGGCCCAACGGTCCGTACCCGAACCCCGACATCGCGTCGTCGCCGCCGAACCCCAACGGTCTGCCGCCGACCCCGGGCATTCCGATCGCCGGGCGCCCCGGTATGGCGCCACCCGACGTGCCGGGCACTCCGGTGCCGATCGCACCGGGTCCGCCCGGGGGACGCACCGAGCCGCTCGGACCGTTGCCGGGACCCGCGCCGGCCAACCCGGCGGCGGCACCGCCACCGGGACCGATCCCACCCGGACCGCCGGCCCCGCCAGGGCCGGGCAATAACCTGCCGGCGCCCTACATCTCGGGCACGGGCGGAGCTGGTGGCAGCGGTGCGCAAGGAGGTAACCAGAATTGAGCACCGTCTTTGATTTCCGGAACCTCCGCCTGCCGAAGCTGTCTCGGGCGGCGATCATCATCGGCGCGCTCGCCATCGTGGCGGCGCTGGTGCTGGCGTACCTCGGCCTCCAGCTCTACAAGAAGCTGACCACCAACACCGTGGTGGCCTACTTCCCGGTGGCCAACGCGATCTACAACGGCGACAAAGTCGAGATCATGGGCGTGAAAGTCGGCGCGATCGACAAGGTCGAGCCGGCCGGCGACAAGATGAAGGTCACCTTCCACTACGCGAACAAGTACAAGGTGCCCGCCGACGCGCAGGCGGTGATCCTCAACCCGACGCTGGTGGCGTCGCGGCTGATCCAGCTGGAGCCGCCCTACAAGGGTGGGCCGGTGTTGGCCGACAACGCGGTGATCCCGGAAGAGCGCACCCAGGTGCCCACCGAGTGGGACGAGTTGCGCAACACCATCACCAACGTCATCTCCAAGCTGGGGCCGACCAAGGAGCAGCCCAAGGGTCCGTTCGGTGACGTCATCGAGGCGTACGCCAACGGCCTGGCCGGCAAGGGCAAGCAGATCAACACCACGTTCAACGACCTGTCGCGCGCGCTGACCGCGCTCAACCAGGGTCGGGGCGACTTCTTCGCGGTGGTGCGCAGCCTCGCGCTGTTCGTCAACGCGCTGCATGCCGACGACCAGAAGTTCGTGGCGCTCAACAAGAACCTGGCTCAGTTCACCAACAGCCTGACCGGCACAGATCACGACCTGTCCAACGCGATTCAGCAGTTCGACGGCCTGCTGAGCACCGTGCGGCCGTTCCTCGACAAGAACGCCGACGTGCTGACGCACGACATCAACCAGCTCGCCGACACGACCAACACGCTGGTTCAGACGGAACCGCTCAATGGTCTGGAGACCGGCCTGCACGTGCTGCCGACGGCGCTGTCGAACGCGAACCTTATCTATCACCCGGCGCACAGCGCGATCGTCGGGCAGCCGGCCGGTGTGCTCGGTACGCAAGGATTCGCCAACCCGATGGAGTTCATCTGCAGCGCCATCCAGGCGGGCAGCCGACTGGGCTATCAGGAATCCGCCGAACTGTGCGCGCAGTACCTCGCGCCGATTCTGGACGCCATCAAGTTCAACTACCCGCCGTTCGGCCTGAACTTGTTCAGCCTCGCTGCGACCTTGCCGAAGGAAGTGGCCTACTCCGAGAACCGGCTGCACCCGCCGAACGGCTACAAGGACACCACCGTGCCGGGTATCTGGGTACCCGACACCCCGACCTCACACCGCAACACCCAGCACGGCTGGATCACCGCGCCCGGCATGCAGGGTGTGAAGGTCGGACCGGTGACGGCCGGGCTGCTGACCCCCGACTCGCTGGCCGAACTCATGGGCGGGCCGGACATCGCGCCGGTGCAGTCGCAGTACCAGACCCCGCCGGGCTACCCGAACGCCTACAACGAAGAGCCCGGACCGCTGCCCTACGTCGGCGTGCCCGGGAACCCGGCGCCGATCCCGCCACCGCCGCCCGGACCCAACGTGATTCCCGGTCCCGTCGCGCCGACGCCGGCGCCCGGACCGTCGCCACTCGGAGCGCCGGCCCCACCGCCCGGACCCGCGCTGCCCGCTGAGGCACCAGGAGGGGGTCAGTGAGCCGCACGACGAGCGCGCTCCGCGCGAGGAGTAAGGCGAACCAACAGCCGGTGATGCGCGTGATGATGTGCAAGGTTCGCCACCGGATCTGGCAGAGCCTCGTATTGCTGGTCGCCGCAACGGTTTTGAGCTCCTGTGGCTGGAAGGGCATCTCGAACGTCGGGTTGCCCGGCGGTCCCGGTGGTGGTGATGGCTCCTACACGGTGTACGTGCAAATGCCCGACACCCTGGCCATCAACGGCAACAGCAAGGTCATGGTTGCCGACGTCTTCGTCGGCTCGATCCGCAAGATCGAGCTGAAGAACTGGGTTGCGACCCTGACGCTGGGCCTGAGCAAGAACGTCAAGCTGCCGAAGAACGCCACCGCGAAGATCGGCCAGACCAGCTTGCTGGGTTCTCAGCACATCGAACTGGCGGCACCGCCCGACCCGTCGTCGCAGATGCTGAAAAACGGCGACACCATCCCGCTGAAGAACTCGTCGGCGTATCCGAGCACCGAGCAGACGCTGGCCAGCCTGGCGATGGTGGTGCGCGGCGGCGGCCTACCCAACCTGGAAGTGTTGCAGAACGAGGTCAGCAAGATCCTGACCGGCCGGGGACCGCAGATCCGCGCGTTTCTGGGCAAGCTGGACACCTTCACCCGGCGGCTCAACGAACAGAGCGACGACATCACGCATGCCATCGACTCGACCAACCGGCTGTTGGAATACGTCGGCACCCGGTCGTCGACCCTGGACCGTGCGTTGACCGAATTCCCGCCGCTGATCAAGTATTTCGCAACCCCGGAATACACGCAGCATCTGATCAACGCTGTCGAGTCGGTGGGCGCGCTGAGCCAGGCCGCCGCCACGTACTTGGGCGAGGCACGGGCGCCGCTGCACCAGAACTTGCAGTTGTTGCAGTGCCCGTTGCGGGAGCTGGGTAAGGCGTCGCCGTACCTGCTCGGCGCGCTGAAGCTGATCTTCACCGCGCCGTTCGATCTGGACAGCGCGCCGAAGCTGATCCGCGGTGACTTCATGAACTCGTCGCTCGAAGTCGACACGACGCTGTCGGCGGTCGACAATGCGTTCCTCACCGGAACCGGATTGTCGGGTGTGCTGCGGGCACTGGAGCAGTCGTATGGCCGCGACCCGAACACGATGATCCCGGACGTGCGCTACACGCCGAACCCGAACGATGCACCCGGCGGGCCACTGGTGGAGAGGGCGGACCGGCAATGCTGACCACGTTCATTCGGCGCCAGCTGGTCATCTTCGGCATCCTGACCGCGGTGGCCCTGCTGGTGCTGGGCGTGTACTACCTGCGCATTCCGTCACTGGTGGGTATCGGCCAGTACCAGCTGAAGGCCGAGTTGCCGGCGTCGGGCGGCCTGTATCCCACGTCCAACGTGACCTACCGAGGCATCACGATCGGCAAGGTGACCGCCGTCGAGCCGACAAAAAAGGGCGCCGAGGCGACGATGAGCATCGACAGCAACTACAAGATCCCGCTCGACGCGGTGGCCAATGTGCATTCGGTGTCGGCGGTCGGTGAGCAGTACCTGGACCTGGTGTCGGAGGGCAAGGCGCACGGGTACTTCGCGCCCGGCTCGACGATGACCAAGGGCACGGTCCCCAGCGAGATCGGCCCGGCGCTGGACACCGCCAACCGGGGGCTGACGGTGCTGCCCAGGGACAAGATCGGGCAGCTGCTCGACGAGACGGCGGAAGCCGTCGGCGGACTGGGCCCGGCGCTGCAGCGGCTGGTCGACTCGACCCAGGCGATCGTCGGCGATTTCAAGACCAACATCAACCAGGTCGACGACATCGTCCAGAACTCGGCGCCGATCCTGGACAGCCAGGCCGTCTCGAGTAATGCGATCGAGCGGTGGGCGCACAACCTCAACATCCTGGGCGGCGAGGCGGCCGGCCAGGACTCGCACCTGAAAAGCGCGTTGTCGCAGGCGGCGCCGACGGCCGACCAGGTGAACACGGTGTTCAGCGGCGTTCGCGAGTCGCTGCCGCAGACGCTGGCCAACCTCGAGATCGTGCTCGACATGCTCAAGCGCTACCACCCCGGCGCCGAGCAATTGCTGGTGTTCCTGCCACAGCTCGGGTCGATTGTCCAGGCGATCTCCGCGCCGTATGAGAAAGACCGGATGGCCGCGCTGGACCTGTCGCTGGCGATCAACTACCCGCCGCCCTGCCTGACCGGATTCCGTCCGGCATCGGAGTGGCGCGCGCCGGCAGACACGTCGATCGCGCCAATGCGTGACGGAAACTACTGCAGTATTCCGCAGGACTTCCAGGCCAACGTGGTCCGTGGTGCGCGCAACATGCCGTGTATGGATGTTCCGGGCAAGCGCGCCCCCACGCCGATGGATTGCCGCAGCAATAAGCCCTACGAGCCGCTGGGCACCAACCCGTGGTGGGGCGACCCGCTCCAGCTCCGGAATTGCCCGGCGCCCGGCGCCCGCTGTGACCAGCCGGTGGATCCCGGTCACGTGATACCGGCCCCGTCGGTCAACAACGGCCTGAACCCGTTGCCGGCCAACCGGCTCCCACCGGGGGGACTGACGCCGCCGCCGATCAGCGACCCGCTGCAGCGGCCCGGCTCGGGTTCGGTGCAGTGCAACGGGCAACAGCCCAACCCGTGCATCTACTCTCCGGGCGGGCCGCCAGCGGCCGTCTATAGTCCGATGAGTGGCGAGGTAGCGGGCCCCGACGGTTCTAAGTACTCCGTCAACAACTCACGCAACACAGGAGATGACGGATGGAAGGAGATGCTGGCGCCAGCCGGCTGACCCCGAACGACACGGATGATCCGTCGTTGGAACCGGATTCGGTAAGCGACGATGTCACCGCTGAGGAAACTGCCGAGGATTCAACGGAATCCGACGCTGCCGAGGAATCGGTCACCGAAGTCGAGGACGACCCGCGCGGTGACTCGCGCCTGGGCCGGCGCTGGTTCATCGGCGTGGCGGCGGCGCTCGTCGTCCTGGCCGGCGGTGTCGGTTTCGGAGGTTGCTTGGCGCTACGTGCACACCACGACAGCCGGGCCACCGCCCGCAACGATGCGGCTGCGTTGGCGGCGGCGAAGGACTGCGTGGGCGCTACCCAGGCTCCCGACATCGGGGCGATGGCGTCCAGCGCGCAGAAGATCATCGAGTGTGGCGCCGGCGCGTTCCGATCGCAGGCGATCCTGTACAGCGGGCTACTGGTCGAGGCCTACCAGGCCGCCAACGCCCACGTCGAGGTGTCCGATCTGCGCGCCGCGGTCGAACGCAACAACGCCGACGGCTCCATCGAGATTTTGGTGCCGTTGCGGGTGAAGGTGTCCAATGCCGAGTCGGCGAACCAGGAAGCCGGCTACCGCTTGCGCGTGACGATGGTCCGCGAAGAGGGTAAGTACCGCATTTCCAAGCTCGACCAGGTGGCGAGGTGACGGTGCTGGTCGAAGAGGCCACAGATACTCAAGACGCACCGGCAGTGGACGAACCAGCGCCGAATGGGTTGGCGGGCTGGCACATTCGCGCGGCCGCGCTGGCCGTCGACGTGCTTCCCGGTCTCGCCGTCGTGGTGACCATGGCGCTGGTCTGGTTGGCCGTGCCGGCGCAGGGCCCGTGGTGGTGGGCGTCGTTGTCGGTGCTGGTGGCCGCCGCTCTGGCGACGATGGCCAACCGGGCGATCCTGCCGGCGTATCTCGGATGGAGCCTGGGGCGCGCGCTGCTCGGCATCGAGGTCGTGCAGTCCGACGGTGCCGCCGTCGGGCCGGGACGGCTGATGCTGCGCGAGTTGGCACACCTGCTCGACACGCTCTCGGTATTCGTGGGATGGCTGTGGCCGCTATGGGATTCGCGCCGACGCACGTTCGCCGACCTGTTGCTGCGGACCGAAGTGCGTTGTGTCGACCGCGAACGGCGCCCCGCAGACATCAAGCGGCACACGCTGATCGCGGCGGGGGTGGCCGTGGCGCTCTGCGTCGCCGGCGCGGCGGTGAGCATCTTCGCGATCTACCTGCCCGACCGGGCCGCCGATCAGACCCGCAGCGAGGTCAGCGCGCAAGGGCCCAAGATCGTGGCGCAGATGCTCACCTACGACCCGAAATCGCTGCAGCAGGACTTCGCCCGGGCCCGGTCGCTGACCACCGACAAGTATCGACCGGAGTTGGTCAAGCAGCAGGAGTCGGTGCAAAAGGGTCACCCGGCGGTCAACGAATACTGGGTCACCGACAGCACGGTGCTGTCGGCCGACCGGCACAGCGCGACGATGCTGCTGTTCATGCAGGGCCACCGCGGCGGCGGCGAGGAAGAACGTTTCATTACTGCGACAGTTCGGGTTTCGCTCGCCAAGGGCAAGGACGGCCACTGGCTGGTCGACAACCTGGACGTCGTTACGAAGCCCAGGCCGGCCCCGCCCAAGGCGCCGGCACCCGCTCCGCCGAAGGGCCAAAAGTGAGTCCCCGCAGACGAATTCAGCCCGGCGAAGAGCCGTTGCTGAAGGTGCCGAGGCGGACGCTGTGGTCGAGGTTGCCGTGGCGACCGACGCTGAGGGCGCAGTGGTGGAAGCCGTCGCGGCGCTGGGCGATGCCCGCAGCCGTAACCGGGGCAACGGTACTCACCGCCGGTGCCATCGCGGCGTCGTCGCTGGTCCTGGTCGACCAGCGGTCGCATCATCGGGATGCCATGCAAGAGGTCGACGTGCTGGGTTACGTCAAGGCCTTCATGACCGGTTTCACCACGCTGGACCCGTTTCACGCCAACGCCTACTACGACCGGGTAATGGCCAACGCGACAGGCGATTTCGCCAAGCAGTACCACGACAAGCACAACGAGATCCTGGTCCAGATCGCGCAGGCCGAGCCCACCAAGGGCACCACCTTGGCGGCCGGCGTCGAGCGCTGGAACGACGATGGCAGCGCCAGCGTGATGGTGGCGACTGACATCTCGATGAAATCGCCGGACGGAAAACAAAAGGTCGAGAGCACAAATCGCTGGGTGGTCGTTGCCCAGCGGGAAGGTAAGCAGTGGAAGATCAGCAGCCTGCAACAGGTGATCTGACCGAGGAGCCGGCCGTCGATACCGCCGCCGCTGAGACTGAAGCTGCGCCCGTCGAGTCGGATGCGGTCGAGGTATCGGTGGACGGCGAGGTGTCGGAGGACGGCGAAAACGCCGACGAGACAACCGAAGACGGCGAGGGCGTCGTCCGCTTCCGCGAACGGCGACCGGCCACCAAGTGGTCAGTCATCGCCGCCGCGGTGGCGGCCGTGCTGTTCATCGCCGCCGGCGCATTCGCCGGGGCGATGATGCAGCCCTATCTGACCGATCGCGCCACCGTGGCCACCAAGCTGAACGTCGCCCGCACCGCCGCCAACGCGATCACGACGTTGTGGACCTACACCCCGGAGAACATCGACAAGCTGGCCGATCGGGCGTCGCAATACCTCAGCGGCGACTTCCAGGCTGCCTACCGCAAATACCTCGACGCCCTGATCGCGCCCAACAAGCAGGCGAAGATCACCAACACCACCCAGGTGGTCGGCGCGGCGGTGGAGTCGCTCAGCGGTTCGGATGCGACCGCGATCGTCTACACCAACACCGCGTCGACAAGCCCGAACACCAAGGACGTGCCGTCGCTGAAGTACCTGTCGTATCGGCTTGTGCTGCAAAAGGACCACGCGCGCTGGCTGGTCACCAAGATGACCACGATCACCTCGCTGGACCTCACACCCAAGTTCTAGTTGAACGCCAGCCAGCCCGGCAGCGATCGCTCATGCGCGTCGCACAGCACCTCGTAGGTGTCGCAATTGCCTTTGGGCACACCGGCTCCCGCCCACATGCCGCCGGTGTCGCGGCGCAGCACGATCGCCGATGAGGTGCCGCCGTCCAACAGCACCGCGGTGTCGCTGCCGAGCCCGCGGAACAGGTCCTGGATGTTGTCCGGCGTATAGCTGCCGCCCTGGAAGACATACATCTCGTCGCGCGGCTTGGAGTAGGCCAGCGCGGTGCGGGCCGCACTCGGGCCACCGTCGTTGAGCTGCCCGGTATTTCCCGGCGAGAGCAACCCAAGGCCGCTCACCGCCACGAATTGCTCACCCCGATCGACCAGTCCGGTGACGGTCGAGGTGGCGGCGTCGTAGTCGTGCCCGTCGCGACCGCCCCGCGGCCACAACACCGCCGGCGCACCGTGTTTGGGTAAGACCATGGTGGCCAGCGCGCTCCAGTTCTCGTTGCCACCCGAGAGGCCCTGCTTGCCGGCGTAGGGGATGGTGCCGGTGACGGCCTGATTGGCCCGGCCCTGCCCGCGGGTGTTGTCGACGTAGGTGCCCAGCGGCGAACTGCATCCCGTCGAACGCCACGAGCCGCCCTTCTGGCCGCGGATATCGAAGAAGTTCGCGTTGATCGCGATCGTCGGCTTGCCCAGCGCCTGCCAAGCCTGCACTGCCGTATAGGTTTCCGAGGCCTGCATCAGCCCGTCGCTGGTCCGCGCGTGCGGATTGCGTTCACAGCGCGACTGGTAACCCTGATGGCTGTCCACCAGCAGATGCGGCTCGAGCCGTTGCGACGCCGCCTTGATGATCATCAGGTGGCCACCACCGGTCCCGTCGTACCACTTGCCGCCGGCGTTGAGCATCGGCGCCGGATGGCCGCCGCCGAAGTTGTAAACCAGGTACGAGCCTTGGGTATTCGCGATGGCGCTGGCCAGCAGTTCACGGGCTTCGGCGCGGGCGACGGGCTGGCCCGTGCTGGTCGCCAGCGTCAGGCACAGTGCGCCGGTGGCGACGCAGACTGCGGTGCGCCGGAAGGCGGCGGCGAGGTGTGGCACGGTTGCCCCTTCGGCGCGAACGTCATTACTCAGGTATTACACAGCAACATGCATAACAGCGGAGTGACGGATCAGCGGCAGTCCAATGACGTTCGCTCGCTGGACGTTTACTGCTCGGGGTATGCAACCTCAGCGGGATCGGCCGGGGTTTCGGCCGCCGGGACGGCTCGCTCGCGTCGGTCGTAGAGACGGGTGACGACGGCGCCGAACAGCACACCGATCACCAGACCGCCGGCGGACCACTCCAGCGATTGGGACAGGCCGGCGTCGGCGTGACCGCCGAGGTACAGCAATGACCGTGCGCCGACGAACACTTGGTGCAGCGGCTCAAAACTCGCCAGCCATTCGAACCACGCGGGCGTGGCCTGCAGCGGCACCGCCGCACCCGCCGTCGGAATACCGAGGATCACGAACACGAACAAGCTGATCAGCAGCCCGGTGGAGCCCATGGCTGCGATCAGTGACGTCGATACCACGCCTACTGCCAGGATCGCGAAGGAGCCGAAAAGCCATAGCGCCAGGCTGTTTTGGATGGGCATGCCCAAATTGCCGCTGATCAGCATGTAGGCGGCCGACGCGAGCAGCGCGACGACGGCGATCATCGCCCACTTGATCGTCAGGATACGGAAGCGTGAAATGTTCTCGCCCGGCCGGTCGACAGGGCGGAATTCAGTGGGTGCTATGCCGACCATCGGATTCACCAACATGCTGACAACGACGCTTCCGATGAAGCCGGCCAGCAGCAGCAACAGCGAATAGTAGAAGGCGGACAACCCATTTCCGGTGCCGTCCGGCAACGCGTTGTGCACCGTCGACTTGACCTCGACGGGGTTGGCCAGCATCAGCGCCACGGCTCCGGGCTCGGGCTTCTTACCGGTTTGCTCGGCGACCTCTTGCGAAAGGCGTTGGCCGACGCGCTGACCAATCATGGCGACCTCGCGCTGTAGGGTTTGGCCGGCGATGCTGGCGCCGAGGGTCCCCGCTCGCGGATTCGTCGAGACGACGATGACCGCCCGTTCGACCCGCCCAGGCGTCAGCGTGCTTTTCGCGTAGGCCTGCAGCTTGGACGAGAAGTTGGGCGGTATGACCGCGACACCGTAGATCTGGGCGGTGTCCAACTGTTTCTTGGCTTGCTCGGGGTTGAGCACCCGGACGTCGTAGGCATCGTGGTCGAACCCAGCTAGGATCCCCTTCACAACCTGTGCGCCCGTCGGCCCGGCATCTTCGTTGGTGATCGCGACCGGGAAATGGCGCAGATTGGTCATCGGCTGCAGGATTCCGCCGAGATAGAACGCGGAAAGCGCCGAAAGCAACACCAGGGTGACGAGAATCGGAAGAGCCCAAAACCGAACGGTGCGAGTCGATCTCGGCTTTACTACCTGGTAGATGCCGGAGTCGTCATCGCCGTAACCGACATCGGGCGACGCGTGACGGGCTTGTGGTTCAGACACATCGGCTCCTGTTCGTTCGCGCCCACCCTAGTCGCCGAGGGCTGCGTGCATCTCCCAGACGAGCAATTCCGCGGGCTTCCTGGCGGCGACTACGCCTGTCGACGCGGTGAGACGAACCGCATCTCCTTCGTTGAGCTCGGCAGGCCCGAACTCCACCTGCCCGCGGGCGATGAATAGGTGCAGATACGGCGCAACCGGAAGCGTCACTGAATCGCCGGGTTGCAGCCGTGCCACGTGCAGCGCCGCCGACCGGTTGTGGATGCTGATCGCGGCGTCGTGTCCCGGAATCCCTGAGGCGATCGCGGCCAGCCGCCCGTTCAGCTCGTCGTCGGCGACGGCCTGTTGCTGATAGCTGGGATCGATTCCGGCCACATCGGGCTGCACCCACATCTGCACGAAGCGAACCGGCTCGGTGTCCGACGCGTTCTTCTCGGAATGCGTGATTCCCGAGCCGGCCGACATCCGTTGCGCCAAACCGGGATAGATCACGCCCGCATTGCCCGCCGAGTCGCGGTGCGCCAACGAGCCGTCCAGCACCCAGGTGACGATCTCCATGTCGCGATGCGGGTGGGTATTAAAACCGGCAGCCTCCGCCAGTATGTCGTCGTTGCTGACCAGCAGCACGCCGTGGTGGGTGTTGCCCGGGTCGTAGTGATCGCCGAACGAGAACGAATGCCGCGAGTTCAACCACGACGTGGTGGTGGCCGCCCGGTCGGCGGCGCGCCGGATGTCGATAGTGGCGGGCACGTCGTCACGCTACCCCGGGCCGGAGCAGCGCCTGGGCGTGTCGCAGGGCGGCCTCGAGATCGGGCAGCGCCAGTGCGCCGCGGCGGCCCAGGTGGATCTCGATCTGATACTCCGGCTGGCCATCTCGCCCGAAGATCGGCAGCACCACGAATTCGGTTGACGCCAAGTCCATTTCGAGCGACCTCGTGACCGATTGCAGCGTCACCATCGTCATCAGGGTGTTGAGCTCGCGCGTCACCTGCGCGGTCGGTTCCAGCGAAGCGAGCACCGTGGCCAGTCGATCGTGCAGCGAGTTGTGGGCGGCGTCGAATCGCCAGGCGCCGTAGCCGCGCTCGCGAATCTCGGCGAGCACCTGCCGATGCCCGGCGATGTCGGCGTCGGTCAGCCGTGGTGTCACCTGGCGCAGCCACCCGTCGATGGCTTCCTCGTCGCGCCAGGCCATCGCTACCAGGCCGAACGGCGGTCCGATCGGGAATCGCTGGCCGACGGCGTGCTCACCATCGGTGCCATGGCCGACGGCGTCGACGGTGGTCAGGTGCGTCTGGCCGATCTTGGACATCGAACAGCCGGCGCCGAGCGTGCCGTGCAGGAAGGCGAGCGTCTCGCGGCCCCGGTCCAGCAGCGGGAACTGCGCGCGGAGGCCGTGCACCAGCCCGAACAGCCCGCTGCCCAGGGTGTAGCGGCGATCGTCGCGACGGGTCACCCAACTGCGCGCTTCGAGTTCGGCCAGCAGCAGCGCACATGTCGACGTGCTGATCCCGCACCGCTTGGCCAGCTCGGCCGATGTCCGGCCGTCCGGTGAATCCGACAGCGCCGCAAGCACATCCATCACGCGGCCGGTGGGTGGCGACTTCGCCGGCGGCGGCACTGTTGACGAATCCATCGCGACCTTCTTACCATTCGTCCGAAATATGATCTATTAAGTCCTAATATTAGGAGAAAGTAATGTACAAGGTCGGCGTTTGGGGGCCTGGGTCGATGGGGTTGATCGCCCTGCGTGGGGTGATCGATCACCCGCATCTGCAACTCGTCGACGTGATCGTGCACAGCGACGCGAAAGCCGGCCGCGATGCGGGGGAGTTGTGCGGGGCCGCGAAGACCGGCGTCATCACCACGCAGGATCCCGCGGCCCTGCTGGCCGGCGACGCCGATGTGGTGGTGTACGCCGCGGCGGCCAACCTGCGTCCGGCCGAGGCGATCGACGACATGGTGTCGATCCTGCGGGCCGGCAAGAACGTGGTGTCGTGTTCGGTGGTGCCGTTGGTGTACCCCGACGGCGTCGATGCGGGATTCACCGCGCCGCTGCGTGAGGCGGCGGCGGCCGGTGGCGCGTCGTTCTTCACCACCGGCATCGACTCCGGGTTCGCCAACGATGTTCTGCCGCTGGCGCTTACCGGTGTGTCACGGGTGATCGAGTCGATCCGGATCACCGAGATGTTCAACTACGCGACCTATCCCGACAAGGACGCTGTCTACGAGATTCTGGGATTCGGCAAGCCGCCGGAGTTCGTGGCGTTCGCCGCCGCGCCGGGGATGTTCAGCTTCGGTTGGGGGCCGGTGGTGCACCAACTCGCCGCGGGACTGGGCGTCAAGATCGACAACCTCGAAGAGAACGTCGAGCGGGTGGTCGCCGAGGAGTCGTTCGACACGCCTACCGGGCGCATCGAGGCGGGCACGGTCGGGGCGATGCGCTCGACGCTGACCGGATATGTCGACGGTAGGCCGACTTTCGTGATCGACCATGTGACGCGGATGCACGACGACCTGGCACCGGACTGGCCGCAACCACACATCTCGATCCCGCCGCGCGACCTCGGCTACGGGCCGGCGTCGGGTCGCGGGCTGTACCGCGTCGAGATCGAGGGTTCGCCGACCATGCGGTGTGAGTTCGAGATGGCCGACGACCACGACCACGACCTCGGCGCGCGGATGGCCGGGGCGTCGCGGATGGTCAACGCGATCCCGGCGGTCTGCCAGGCGCGGCCGGGGCTGCTGTCTGCGCTGGACCTGCCGCTGGTCACCGGCGTCGGACTGGTCGGCGCGGTGGCGGGCCCGTCGCCGGACAGCCGCCTGTTCTAGGGGTGCAGGGTGGGCCGGTAGACGAGCTCCTGGATATTGCCGTCGAGCGTTCGGTTTTCGATCAGCTCCAGGTCGAAGTCGGCCGCGCCCTTGAAGATCGGGTCGTCGCCGTTGCGCCCGGTGATCACGGGGAAGAGGGTCACCTGTAGGTAGTCGACGAGCCCGGCCGCCATCAGCGCCCGGTTCATCGACAGGCTGCCGTGCGAGCGCAACGGCACCTCCGACTCCCGCTTGAGTGCGGTGACGACGTCGACGGCGTCGCCGTTCGCGACCGTCGCATCCGGCCAGTCGAGCGGCGCTACCAGGGTCGACGACACCACCGTCGCGGGCAGGTGCCGCATCCGGGTGACCCACGGGTCGCGGACGTCTGATTCCTCGGTGCTCTCGGCCAGCATCTGCGCGAACAGGCGATATGTGTTGGCGCCGAACACCATTCGCTGCTGGCCGTCATACAGGGCGAGGCGGCGGTCGAGCAGTTCGGGACCTTGCTTGCCCCAATAGCCACCCCAATCGCCGCCGCTGACACCGCCGAAGCCGTCGAGGCTGGAAAAGACGTCGAAGGTGTAGGTGGCGGTCATTGGTGATCTCCTCGCTTCGTGTTGGAGATATAGACCACGGACCGCGGTCAAACTCATCGGGCCGAATGGCCAGTTATGTAGGAAATTTTGCCGATCTGGCGCCATA
>DATNFI010000033.1:0-7352 GCA_035606475.1 Mycobacterium sp.
TACATCCGCGGCACCCAGACCAACGCGTCGATGGTCATCCACGCCAACAGGATTCGCCGATGCGGCAGCGCCAACACCGCCAACGGCACCAGCCACAGCGAGAACTGCGGGCTCCACACCTTGTTGGTCAACAGGAACGCGGCCACCACCAGGAACACCAACTGGGCTACCCGTGGCCGTCTCGGCGCCGTCAGCGCGACGTAACCGATTGCCGCACAGGACAATGCAAACAACACCAGCACGACCGTGTTCAGGTCGTCCGGCGGCTGCCAGAAACCCAGGTCCGTATCGAAGCCCTGCCAGCCGGTCAACGACTTGATGACGTTGTATAGCGAATCCATGTCGTCGCCGCGGCGGGCGTTCAGCCGGAAGAACTCCGACCAGCCTCGCGGAAAGAGCACCAGCACCGGCAGATTCACCGCGAGCCACGTCAGCGCCGCCGCGATCCCGGTGCGGACCACCTCGCGGAACCGTCCGGTCCGGACGCCCAACACCAGCAGCGGGCCGAGCAGCAACAGCGGATACAGCTTGGCCGCACCGCCCAGACCCAACAACACCCCGGCCAGCACCGGCCGCCTTCGGGCCCAGGCCAGCAGCCCCCCGAGCGCCAAAGCCGTTGCCAGCGCGTCGAAGTTGGTGAAGATCTGAAAGATCACCAACGGCGACGCCCCCACCAGAGCGGCGTCCCATACCCGCCGGCCGGCCAGGCCCGCGGTGGCCCACACGGTGGCCAGCCAGGCCAGCGCCAACCCGAGCGCGGACACGTCGAAGAACACCACCACCTCGGCGATCACCGGCAGCGGGATAATTCTGCTCATCGTGGTGTAGGTCTTGGCCAGCGACATCGACACGTACTGATAGACCCCGGTGAGGACCGGATATTCCATGTAGCGCACCGCGGGCTTGCCGTCGTAGCGGGTCTGCGGCCGACCGCTGCCGTCCTTCTCGATCCAGCTCGACTTGTACGGAAAACGCCCCTGGCTCAGCAACTCTGCGCCATACAGCGGCACGGTGTCGGAATAGCAGAGCTCGTAGTAGGCCCGCTCGTTCTGCCAGTTGGCGACGCGCTGATCGCCCGGCCCGGTGCCAACGGTCTGCAGGCACGCCGCTTTGGTCGACCAGCCCAGCGCCAGGAACACCAGCGCGATCAGAAACATCACCCGCAGCGGCGTCAAGACCCTGGTGCGCCCGATCAGCGCGTGCCGTCCGACCGGGCCGCCCACGACATTCGATAGGGCCGCACCCAGAAAGTCGTTGCGGCTCGGGCAATCCCGGTCATCGGCGGAGCGCAGATCGCTGGCCAACCGCCGCGGAGAGATGTCGGCGCGATCCGTCTCGGCGACGGTCACGGCGGCGGCGGTGGTCCCGGCAAGGGCGCCCCCGGCGGCGGCCCTGGTGGCGCAGGCACCACCGGGACGGTGGTCGGCGGACCGATCGGGATGGTGATGCCCGGCGCGATTTCCATCGTGGGCTGAATGACCGTCATCTGCGGAGGCGGCGGTGGCGGCGGTGGTGCGGCGGGGACGCCGGCAGATCCGCCGATCTCGGTGGGTTTGGGAAACGTCTCGTTGGTGGTGCCCTTGAGCGAACCGTCCATCGTCGCCTTCCAAATGTCCGACGGCAGACCGGAACCGTAGACCGCGGCGCCGCCCTTGGTCACCAGCGGTATGTCGCCTTTGACGGTGCCGACCCACACCGCGGTCGACAGCGACGGGGTGTAGCCGACCATCCAGGCATCCTTGTCGGCGTCGGTGTCACCGAACTGGGTGGTGCCGGTCTTGGACGCGGACGGCCGTCCGCCGGCGAGCGCGTGTCCGCGCGAGTACGACGCGATCGGCTGCATCGCCGACGTGACGTTGTCGGCGACATCCTTGGGGATCCGCTGCTCGCCGGAATTGTCGGAGCCGGCGGCGTCGAACAGCACCTTGCCGTCGGCGTTGACCACCTTCTGCACGAAGTGCGGGCGGTGATAGATGCCGGAGTCGGCCAGCGTGGCATATGCCGAGGCCATGTCGATCGGCCGGGTTTGATACTGGCCCAACACGATTCCGTTGTTGGGTGGGCCGCCCTTGCCGTCTTCGGACAGCGTGTGCGACACCCCCGCGAAGCTGTCCGCGATACCGGCCTGGTGTGCGGCTTTGGCCACGTCCTCCGGGCCGTTCTTCAGCTTGAGCATCAGCCGGTAGTAGGAGGTGTTCAGCGAACGCTTGAGCGCCTCGGCGATGTTGCAGACCCCGCAGCCTTCGCCCTCGACGTTGGTGATCTTGATGCCGTTGACCGTCAACGGCGAGCTGTCTACCTGGTAGCCCAGGCCGATGCCCTGCTCGAGCGCGGCGATCAACGCGAACACCTTGAACGACGACCCGGTCTGCAATCCCGCTTGGGCGAAGTCGAACCCGTGTGCGTCCGCGCCGCCGTAGTAGGCCTTCACCGCGCCGTTGTGCGGATCGATCGACACAACCGCGGTCCGCATGTCGGCGTTCTGCCCGGCCAGGTACTTCGCCACCGCATCCTCGGCGGCCTTCTGCGCCGTCGGGTCGATCGTGGTGGTGATCTGCAGCCCCTGGGTGTTGAGCGTCGGCTCGTCGATGTTGAAGAGCTCCATCAGCTCTTTGGTCACCTGGCGCTGGATCAGCCCGTTGGGCCCCGTGGTCTGGTTCTGCTCGCGCGACTGTTCGGGCGGCACTGTCGGCGGGAACTGCTGGGCTGCACGGTCTTTCGCCGTCAGGGCTTTGTCGTCGACCATGCCGTCGAGCACCCAGTTCCATCGGCCCTGGGCGCCCACCATGTTCACCGCGGGGTCCAATGTGGACGGCCGCTGGATCAGCGCGGCCAGCAGCGCGCCGTCGGCGACGGTGAGTTGCTCGACGGGTTTGTCGAAGTAGGCGCGCGACGCCGCGGAGATGCCGTAGGCGCCGCGACCGAAGTAGATGATGTTCAGATAGGCCTGCAGCACATCGTCTTTGGACCACTCGCCGGTCATCTTGGTGGCGATGACGAGTTCCTTGGCTTTGCGGATCAGGCCGCCGACCCCGGCGCGCTGTGCTCCGACCAACGCGTTCTTGACGTACTGCTGGGTGATCGTCGAACCACCCTGGGTGTCGCCGCCGAAGATGTTGTTCTTGAACGCCCGCGCGAAGCCGGTGAAGGAGAAGCCGGGGTTGGAGTAGAAGTTGCGGTCTTCGGCGGCGATCACCGCCTGGCGGACGTGCACCGGCACCTGGTCGATGTTGACGTCGACCCGGTTGCCTTCGGGCGGAACGATTTTGCCCAGCTCGGAGCCGTCGCTGGCCAGGATCGTGGAGACCTGGTTGGTGCGGATGTCACCGGGCTTGGGGATGTCGACGATGAAGTAGGCCATCGCGAAGGTGACGATCGGCAGCAGCAGGATCACCACGGCGCTGACGTAGATCCCGCGCCGGACCCACCTCCAGTTGACGTACCGCAGCCACTCCCAGTCGAGACGCTGGGCCCAACCCGGGAGCGGTGGTTTCTTCCGCGGCGGACCAGCGGGGCCCTTCGGGGGGCCGCCCGGCGGGCCGCTCGGCGGCGGTCCCCCGCTCGGCGGTTTGCGCGGGCGTGACTTGGCGTCCAGTGCAGCCGAGGCCATCTCCAGCGGGTCGCGCCGCGACGTGGGCCGGCCGTCCAGCGCGGCCTTCACCGCGTCGATCGGGTCCTTGAAACGGTTCGGCACATCGTCTTTCACCGGGGGAAGGATCGTGGTCAGCCGGTCGTCCGGCGGTACCGGTGGACGCCGCCGCGGCTGCTTCGACCCGCCCTCTGCCCCTGACCCTTTCGGGCGATCAGCGGCTGAGTGGTCTTGCTGCCCTTCGTTATTCACTGGCCGTGCGGGCGCCGTCGCGCGCCGTCCGGGTGCTGCGTGACTTGCGCGGCGGCCGAGCCGCGGGTGTCATGCCGAGCACATACGACTTGACCAAGTGATTCCAGCTGCAGGTTCGGCATACCTCCACCACGTGTACGGAGAACTCGTCGAACCGCGACGCTAGCAACACCAACTCTTCGGCCGTCCGCGCCGACCCCGACACCGCGCCGAGGTGATCCCCGAACACCCACGACACCAGCGTCAGCTGCTCCTTGCGGCAGATCGGGCACATGACCGAGCTGACCTTGCCGTGAAACTTGGCCGCGCGCAGCAAGTAGGGGTTGGCGTCGCAGACCTCGGTGACGCCGGTGCGACCGGAGTAGACCTCGGCGAGCAGCGACCGTCGCCGAAGGGCGTAGTCCACCACCTGTCGCTGCAACCGCACGATGACCAGAGTACGTCCGTGCGGGCGGTGCGGAGAGGTAGGTCGGTCACGTTTCCCGCTACGAAGCGCTGACCTCCCCGACGCTGGGCAAGAAGGCCGACCTGACCGGCTCGGCCGCGTGCGCGACCCGCGCGCTGTCGTCCAGCAGACCCCGCTCGGCGAGGATCGGGCGGACGCCCTCGCCGAAGATGTACGCCTCTTCCAGGTGCGGGTAGCCGGACAGGATGAAGTGGTCCAGCCCGAGATCGGCGTACTCGGCGATGCGCTCGGCGACCTCGGCGTGCGACCCGACCAGCGCCGTGCCGGCGCCGCCGCGGACCAGCCCGACACCCGACCACAGATTCGGGTAGATCTCCAGGCGGCGGACATCCGCCCCGGCCGTGTAATCGTCACCGCCACCATGCAATTGGCGCATCCGGCGTTGGCCCACCGATTCCGAGCGCGCCAAAGATTGCTGGGCGGCGGCAACCGTCTCGGGGCTGAGCGCACCCAATAGCCGCTCCGCCTCGGCCCAGGCCTGCTCACTGGTGTCGCGCGAGATGACGTGCAGCCGAATGCCGTAGCTCAGCGTCCGGCCTGGCGCCGCGGCCAGCCCACGGATCCAGTCCAGCTTCTCCTTGACCTGCTCGGGTCGCTCACCCCAGGTCAGGTAGGTGTCGGCATACCTAGCGGCGACCCGACCGGCCTCCGGGGACGAGCCGCCGAAGAACACCCCCGGCAGGGGATCGGGCCGTCGTGCCAGCGACGCCTGCTCGACGCGCACGTGATCGCCGGCCACGGTCACCGGCGTATCGGAGGTCCACAGTCGGCGGACGACGTCGAGGAATTCGCCGCAGCGTGTGTAGCGGTCCTGTTTGTCCAGGAAGTCGCCGAAGGCGCGCTGCTCGGCGCTCTCGCCGCCGGTGACCACGTTGAGCAGCAGCCGACCCTGCGATTGCCATTGGAAGGTGGCCGACATCTGGGCGGCCAGCGTCGGGCTGATCAGGCCTGGGCGGAACGCGACCAGGTACTTCAGCGACTCGGTGCTGCCGATCAGCATGGCGGTGGTCAGCCAGGCGTCTTCGCACCAGAGGCCGGTCGGCGTCAGCACCGCCTCGAAGCCGTTGATCTCGGCCGCCTGGGCGAGCTGGGTGAGGTATTTCAGGTCGGCCGGCCGGTCGCCGCGCATGCTGCTGCCATGCCCGCCGGCGATCAGGTCGCGCGAATCCCCGTACGTCGGGAGAAACCAATGCAGATGAATTGACACGTTGTCTGGTTATGCCTGGCATGGCCCGTCACCAACAGGCTTGCAACCACACTGATTCCAACCCGAGTGGCGCTGCCCCCGGACTGAGGGGCGACCAGTGGTTGAACGGAGCGAAAACGGCAACTGGAATCCCGGAGTAGCGCCGAATATATCGGCCCGATACTATTGCGCGAGACAGTTGCTCGACATAACGACGCCGCAATCGACCGGACAAAGGAGGTGACTCGATGCTAGAACTCGCCATCCTGGGACTCTTGCTCGAGTCACCCATGCACGGCTATGAGCTGCGCAAACGGCTGACCGGTCTGCTCGGGGCATTTCGGGCCTTCTCCTACGGCTCCCTGTACCCCGCGCTGCGGCGAATGCAAACCGATGGACTGATCGCCGAGAACGCCGCCCCGGCCGGAACGCCGGTGCGTCGGGCCCGGCGGGTGTACGAGGTGACCGACGCGGGCCGGCTGCGTTTCAGCGAGCTGGTGGCTGACACCGGCCCGTCCAACTACACCGACGACGGGTTCGGCGTGCACCTGGCATTTTTCAACCGCACGCCGGCCGAAGCACGGATGCGCATCCTGGAGGGCCGTCGCCGCCAGGTCGAAGAACGTCGCGAAGGTCTGCGTGAAGCAATTGCGCGGGCCACCAATTCGCTGGACCGCTACACCCGCCAGCTGCACCAACTTGGGCTGGAGTCCAGCGAGCGTGAAGTCAACTGGCTCAATGAGTTGATCGCGGCCGAACGTGTTGCGCAACGCAGCGCAGAGCAGGCCTAGGGCCAAGCATTCCCCCACGAAGAGAGTTAAGGAGAACGCCCAATGAGTGAGCAGAACGCGCCGCAGGCGTCCGCAGAGGTACGAGTCGCCATCGTTGGCGTCGGCAACTGCGCGTCCTCACTGGTCCAAGGCGTCCAGTACTACTACGACGCCGACGAGAACAGTGCCGTTCCCGGCTTGATGCACGTGAAGTTCGGCCAGTACCACGTCCGCGACGTGAAGTTCGTCGCCGCGTTCGACGTGGACGCCAAGAAGGTCGGCTTCGACCTGTCCGAAGCCATCTTCGCGTCCGAGAACAACACCATCAAGATCGCCGACGTGCCGCCGACCAACGTGACGGTGCAGCGCGGACCGACGCTCGACGGCATCGGCAAGTACTACGCCGAGACCATCGAGATCTCCGACACCGAGGCCGTCGACGTGGTGAAGGTGCTGCGCGACGCCGAGGTCGACGTGCTGGTGTCGTACCTGCCGGTGGGTTCGGAGCAGGCGGACAAGTTCTACGCCCAGTGCGCGATCGACGCCGGGGTGGCATTCGTCAACGCTCTGCCGGTGTTCATCGCGTCCGACCCGGTGTGGGCCAAGAAGTTCGCCGACGCCGGTGTGCCGATCGTCGGTGACGACATCAAGAGCCAGGTCGGTGCGACGATCACCCACCGCGTGATGGCCAAGCTGTTCGAGGACCGCGGCGTGCAACTCGATCGCACCATGCAGCTCAACGTCGGCGGCAACATGGACTTCCTCAACATGCTCGAGCGCGAGCGGCTGGAGTCCAAGAAGATCTCCAAGACTCAGGCCGTCACGTCAAACGTGCAGCGCGAGTTCAAGACCAAGGACGTGCACATCGGCCCGTCCGACCACGTCGGCTGGCTCGACGACCGCAAGTGGGCCTACGTCCGCCTCGAGGGTCGCGCGTTCGGGGACGTTCCGCTGAACCTGGAGTACAAGCTCGAGGTGTGGGACTCGCCCAACTCGGCCGGCGTCATCATCGACGCGGTGCGCGCCGCCAAGATCGCCAAGGATCGCGGCATCGGGGGACCGGTCATCCCGGCGTCGGCGTACCTGATG
>DATNFI010000034.1:0-16188 GCA_035606475.1 Mycobacterium sp.
GCGTTCGTGCGCGGCCAGACCATCACCGTCACGGTCAGCGACGCGGGTCAATGGTCGGGCGATTCATCGGCCAGTCAACGCAGCCAGCGGCGCGGCCGAGGGCTGACTATGATCAACGGTCTGGCTGACGACGTGAGAACGGTCCGCACCGCGGCCGGCACCCGGATCACGCTGACGTTCGAGCGGGCCGGGTTGGCCGAGACCGGTCTGGTGGAGGGCGTGACGTTATGAGCCGCTCGGAGTTTCAGCTGCAGACCGCCCCGGAGCCGACCCCGGTCGAGGTGACGGTGACAGGCGAGGTCGATGCGTCCAACGTTGTCGACTTCGATCAGTCGGTGCGGGAGTTGCCCGGCGCGCGGCCGATGATCCTTCACCTCAGCAGCGTGAAATACCTGGACAGCGCCGGGTTCGCGGCCCTGGATCGACTGCTCGCGGACCAGCAAATCGTCATTGTGTTGTCGCCGGACAGCCTCATGTACCGAGTGGCGGAGTTGATGTGCATGCCGATCCACCACGACGCGAAGGCCGCCCGCCACGTTCTGCAGAACGGCGACGGCTGAGTTCGCTACTCGGCGTCCTCGATGGCCTCGCCGAGCTCCTCGAGCAGCTTGTTGTGGTGGTTGCTGGCCAGCAGGTGACCCGCGGCGATGACCACCGCCACCGGCCAGTCGATCAGCTCGAACGCGGCTAAGGCCGCTAAACCGCCGTAATAGGCCAGCGCTTCGGGTCGCGGAATCTCAACCTGGCCGATAACCGGCAGGTTGAGCGCGAAAGTCTCGCCTTCCCGGATATGCGCCACCGCGTCTGCCTGCGACGTTGCGCGGCGCGTGTGCTTTTCGGCCATCATTTGCCTTTCAGTAACGTTGGCGTTGCCATTGGGACTGGTGAGACGGTCACTGTTGGGGTTATGTCGACGACCGATTCTCTCGCCGACCCACTAAGCGGAGCTGTGGCTGGCCTGCTGACCGTCCCCTTGACCCAGTTGTACGCCGTTCTGTGGCGCCTCGGCGCTGTGGAGGTCGTGGCGATGCGGCCGGAGTCGACTGATCGGCCTCCAGCTCGGCGGAACGCTTATCCGCGAATGCGCGGGTCGCGACGGCCACCGCGCCGGTCGCAACCCCGGCTGAGCCCAGCGCCTGCGCCCACCCGAGCGGGCCGAGCGGAGTACAGCCGAGCAATTGGCTGACGCCCGGGATGCTGATCAGCGTCCCCATCACGGCCAGCGAGCCGCCCGCCGTCAACACCACCAGCGGAGTGCGTGAGTCCAGCAGCGTCTGACCCAGCTGAGCAGAGACCAGCGCGACCAGCGCCACCGTCGACGCCCGTTGCGGCCGCCCGGTGAACCCGGCCATCGTCCACGCCGCCGTCGCCGCCGCCGCGGTGGTCGCGCCGCGGATCGCGACGGCCTGCCACAGCGCCTGCTGGTCAGGACCCCGACCCTCGGTCTGCACCGACCCGCTCGGCTTGCTGACCGCCAACGCGGCCGCGGGCAGCGCGTCGGTGAAGATGTTGACCAGCAGCAGCTGGCGGGTGTTGAGCGGCGAATTGCCGGTAATCGCGCTGCCGATGATCGCGAACGCGACCTCGCCCGCGTTGCCGCCGAGCAGCACCGACACCGCGGCCTGGACCCGCCGCCACAGCTCGCGGCCTTCGTCGATCGCGTTCAACAGCGCTTCGATGCGGGCGTCCAGCAGCACCACGTCGGCCGCGACGCTGGACGAGTCGCTGCCGCGGGCGACGACGCCGATGCCGACAGTGGCCGCCCGGATCGCGGCGGCGTCGTTGGCGCCGTCGCCGACCATCGCGCAGACCTTGCCGGCGCGTTCCAGCGTCTGGACCACCTGGACCTTGTTCTCCGGCGACATCCGGGCGAAGATCACCCGCTCGGTGACCACCCGTTCCTGATCCTTGCGGGACAGGGCGTCCCACTCGGCACCGCTGATCACCTGGTCGGCGGTGATCGACATGCCCATCTCGCGCGCGATCGCCGCGGCGGTGATCGGGTGGTCGCCGGTGATCAGCCGGATGCCGACGTCCCGCTCGGTGAGCGCCGCGAGCAGGGCGGGTGCTTGCGCCCGCGGGGTGTCGGACAACCCGAGGAAGCCGGCCAGCGACAGCTCACCGCGGGCCAGATCGGCGATGACGTCCTCGTCCTCGGCGACCAGTTGGGCCTGGTGCGGGGTCAGCCGGCGGCGCGCGACGGCGATGACGCGCAGGCCCTCGGCCGCCAGTCCACGGACGGTCGCGTCGATCTCGGGTCCGACGCCGGTGCAGGCGGCCAGGACGACCTCGGGTGCGCCCTTGACGGCCAGCTCGTCGCCGAACACCGACGCCGAGAACGACCTGCCCGACCGGAACGGCAGATGCGCGTCAGCTTCGGCCGTCACGTCGGCGACCGACTTGGCCGCCTCGATGATCGCCCGGTCGGTCGCGTGCACCTGCGGGCCGCCGTTGGCGTCCGGTGCGGCGCTGGCCGCGCAGCGCAGGACCTCGTCGTCGGAGTAGCCCTCGGCGGGATGCACCTGCGACACCCGCAGCCGGTTCTCGGACAGCGTGCCCGTCTTGTCGAAGCACACCACATCGATGCGGCCCAACGCCTCCACCGATCGTGGAACCCGCACCAGCGCACCGAAATTCGTCAGCCGTCGGGCCGATGCCGCCTGCGCGAGGGTCGCCACCAGCGGCATGCCCTCGGGCACCGCGGCCACGGTGATCGCGATCCCGCTGGCGACCGCCTGACGAATACCCTTGGCGCGCAACAGCCCAAGGCCGCTGACCAGCATTCCGCCGGTGACACTGACCGGGAACGCCCGGTTGGTGAGTTGGCTGAGCTGATGCTCCAGACCGATTTGGGGCAGCTCGCTGGAGACCAGTTCGGCGGCGCGGCGGGCCTGGGTGTCGGAGCCGACGGCGGTCACCAGCGCCACCGCGGTGCCCGCGACGATGGTGGTTCCGCCGTAGAGCATGCAACGCCGCTCGGCCAGATCGGCACCCGGCGTGGCGTCGATCTGCTTTTCCACCGGCAACGATTCACCGGTGAGCGTGGACTCGTCGACCTCGAGGTCGTCTTCTTCGATGAGCCGGGCATCCGCCGGTATCACCTCGTGAGTGCGGACCTCGATCACGTCGCCGGGCCGCAATTCCGCGGCCAGCACGTCGCTGTAGACCGGCGAGCCGTCGGGTGTGAACGTGACCTTGCGGGCCGGTGGAATCTGTTGGGCCAGAAGCTCGTTGAGTCGGCTCTCGGCGCGCAGCCGCTGGCTGGCGGCCAGCATCGAGTTCCCGGTGAGCACCGAACCGACCAGCACCGCGTCGACCGGCGAGCCCAGCACCGCGCTGGCCGCCGAGCCGAGAGCCAGCACCGGGGTCAGCGGGTCGGACAACTCGGCGCGCACCGCCTTGAGAAACTGCCAGACCGCCTGGCGTGGGCGGTCGGTGAACTCGGCGCCGCGGTGAGCCGTTTCGATGGCCCGGGTCGCGATGCCGTGGCGTGGCTCCGCCGTCTGTTCAGTATCAGGCGGCGGCAACATCTTTCGGACCTGCTCGATCGACATGGCATGCCAGTCGTGGATCGGGGCCGGCAGTGGGGTTGGTGTGCGCAACACCTGGCGGGCCATCAGGTAGCCCGACAGCAGACCGGCGGCCGCCCCCGTCGTGACCGGGCCGGGGCCGCTCCCGCGTACCCCCGGCACCATCAGCAGCGCCCCCAATGCCGTTGCGCCGGTCGCTATTTCGATGCCACGTCGACTCGCCGACTTGGCGGCTGGGATGGCGTGCAGCAGTCGCCACACTCCGTCGAGGTCGCTCAGAATCAGATCCGCGGTCCAGGGTGGCGGCTCGGAGTCGGAGTTGGGCATCAGGCCCAGCCCGACGTCGGCCGACGAAAGTGCTTGCGCCGCAGCCGATGAGATAACCACGACGGTGTGCCCCGCCTTCTGCAGATCGGCCAGCGCGGCGGCGAGCGCGGAGTCCATCGAGGCCCGTTGCAGGGGCCGCAGGTCGTCGAATGCGGGATGCAGTTCACCGAGATCCTCGATCTCGACGGATATCAGCTCCAGGCCTGCGCGCCGGGCCTCGGCCAGCACGGCTGAGGCCAGCGGGTCGTGCGTCGGGCCGATCAGCGCCTCGATCTTCGCGTCGACCCGATGCCAGCCAACGGTGAGGCCCTTCTTCTCCAGGAGCAAGTGGGCGCGGTTCCACGCCGGCGTCAGCTCGTCTTCGTCGGCGCCGCGGACCCGCACCACGCGCAGGGTGTCGGTGCACAACACGCGGGGGTCGACCAGCAGCACGTCGACCCGGTCCAGCCAACGGAGTTTCTCCGGATGCAATGGCAACACGTCGTGTTGCCCGGCCAAACCCTGCCCTAGGGCTGCGGCGAACGACTCGCGGGTGGTTCGGGTGGCTTTCGGCGTGGTGACCAGCGTTGCCGTCGAGGCCATCGCCACGTTCCGGGTGACCGCCCCGACGGCCGCGGTCCCGATCAGCTGGAGCCAGGCGCTGCGCCGGGCGTGCCGCTCGACCGGGCCCTCGGTCGGTGGCACCGGCCGCGACGGCGGGTGCACCTCGGCATGTTCGGCATGGCGGGCCAGCGCGGGTTCGTGGCGGTTCCAGGCCTGCGCTTCGGCCTGATACTCGGCGGCTTTCAGAATTTCCATCGCCAGGTCGACGGCCAGCGACGCCGGTGACATCTCCAGGACGTGTGCCACCACCATTGCCACCGACAGCACCGCGTCGGTGGACGAGCGGCCGATGCTGTCTTCGAGCACCTTGCGCACCCGTGGCTGGTAGTCGACGGCCACCACCAACGCCTCGACGCCGTTGAACAGATGCGGCCACCGCAGGATCCGGCCCGCGACCGCCGCGCTGACGCCGACCGCGGTGGCGCCGACGCCCAACGCATTGGTGGCCAGCAGCAGGCCGTCGCCCGGCAGCGGCTTCGGGCGGGTGTCGTTGCGCGTCTGGTCGACGGTACCGCTTGCCCGCCAACGCTTCTCAGCCTCGTCGACATCGCGGCAAAGATCACGCAGCGAGATCTGATCGTGGGTGAGCGTCACCACGATGCGGGACAGTGGGCGGTTGACGCTGACGGATTTCACGCCCGACCGGGCGCGGACGGCGTCGACCACGAAGCGTCCGAGTTCGGCGCCGTCCGGGCCGTCGAGGCCGCGGACCTCGACCCATGCGCGACCTCGTCCGCGCCAGCTGTGCCGGGTCAGCGTGGGTGCGGGCAAGCCGGCCGACAGCGCTCGGGCACCCTCACGAACGGGGATGACGGCCATCGTGAGGCCGGTCGAGGCGGCCGTGCCCAGCGATTCGACCAGCGCGGAAACCGCTCGAAGCGGCAAAGGTGCTCGCGACAAAGTCAGCGGCGGGTGCGCGATTGTGCGCCACCGGACTGCCGCGCCGGCGTCCGCTTGGCCGGCGCCTTGCGCGGCCGCGGGGAGCTGGTCGACTTGGCGGGAGCCGCCTTGACCGAGGTCACTGACGCGATTCGCGCGCCGTCGTCGTGCGAGTTGTTCAGTCGCCGCAGCAGCAAGGCACCGCCGCCGACGGCCAGCAGGATCGGCCACTCGACGAGGCCGGCGACGCCGAGCGCGCCCAGTGTCAACGCGGCCGCGGGGGTGGAGTGGCTGCCGCGTTCGATGCCCTTTTGCACGCCCGCGGCCGCGCCGGTGACCGCGCCGACGACGCCGTCGACCGCGGCGCCTCCGACGGCGCCCGCTGCGGCGGTGGTGGCTGAGGCGGCGCGGCTGACCGTTCGACTCACGTTGTGTATGGCGCCGTCAACGACACCCATGATGTCTCCCTGATACTCGGTTAAGGCCCGAAAATCTGATGCCCGCAATCCTATGACCTCGGGTGATAAATGAACAGCGGATGAATACCCGCGCGCACGATATTTACGCGTCAAACGGTGCGAAGATCCACCACGACCGGCGCATGGTCGCTGGGTGCCTTGCCTTTCCGTTCGTCGCGGACGATCTGCGCATCGACGACCCGGTCGGCAAGCGCGGGGGAGGCGAGGATGAAGTCGATGCGCATTCCTTGTTTCTTCGGGAACCGCAACTGGGTGTAGTCCCAGTAGGTGTAGACGCCCGGGCCGGGCGTGAAAGGCCTTACCACGTCTGAGAATTGGGTGTCGATAATGGCGTCGAACGCTGTGCGCTCCGGTTCGGAGACGTGGGTGGCACCTTTGAAGAAGTCGACGTCCCAGACGTCGTCGTCGGTCGGGGCGATGTTCCAGTCGCCGACCAGGGCAATCGGCGCCGTGGGATCGTCGCGCAGCCAGCCTTCGGCGGTATTACGCAGAGCGGCAAGCCAATTCAACTTGTAGGTGTAATGCGGGTCGTCCAGCGTGCGACCGTTGGGCACATACAGACTCCACACCCGCACCCCGGCGCAGGTGGCGGCCAGCGCGCGCGCCTCGGCCGCGGCGGCCACATCGGGCTTGCTGCTCCAGCTCGGCTGGCCGTCGAAGCCGACTTCGATGTTGTCCAGGCCGACTCGCGACGCGATCGCCACGCCGTTCCACTGGTTGAAGCCGACGTGGGCGACCTCGTAACCGAGTTCGAGGAACGGCATGGTGGGAAATTGTTCGTCGGAGCACTTGGTCTCCTGCATGGCGAGCACGTCGACCTCGCCGCGCTCCAGCCAATCGAGCACTCGGGGCAGTCGGGTGCGTATCGAGTTGACGTTCCAGGTGGCCAGGCGCAGGTGCGGCGATCGCAAGGGCGGCGAAGCCGGTCGCAGCGGGTCGTCGCCATCAATCATGCCGTCGAACCTACGTGAGCGTGATGTAGCGCGCGTGATGGTGCAGGACGAAGCCCAGCGTCCGGGCCAGTTCTGCGGTGGCGCGATCAGCTTCGGCGATCCGGACGTAGCCGCGCGTTGCGCCATGCGACGCGCCCCAAGCCAGCAGCGCTCCGCTGCCTTCCCGGATCCGGGACAGCCCTACCCAGCGGGTGCCGTCGGGAGCGTCGGTGATCACGGCACCCGACTGCTCGATGTCGGGACCGGGGTGGACATCGCACACCATCATCCGGTTGGCGTGCTCACCCTGGTCGGGAAGTCGCAGCAGACGATCGGGGACAGCCAGCCGGGGGATCCGGTCGCGGCTTCGATACCAGTCGACGATCCCGGGTATCGCCGACTGGGTCGCGGAAATATCGAGTGGCACAGCGGAATTAGCGGCATACGTGTCGTCGGGGCCGGCGCGCAGCAGCCAGCCGTCCAGCCACTGCCGTTCGATTCCCGGCCAGGCCAACGCGTCCGCGTGCTCGAGCGCGCGAATCTCCGACGCGCGCACCGGCTTATCGCTGAGCGTGCGCTGGGCGACGACCTCGTCGGGGGCGACCTCCACGATCTCGCCCGTCTTCGTCTGGATACGCACCAGCGGTGTGGCCTGCAGCAGGTGGCCGATCACATCGGTCAGCGGCGGGACCGATCCGGCGGGCAGGCGGTAGCGCACCATCACCCTGGCGCCGAGCTCGGGCCACGAAATCATCAGTGGCCGAACGGGTCCGGGACCTCACCCGGCGTCCACGACAGTCCGGGGACGCCCCAGCCGTGCGACTTGACCGCACGCTTGGCCGAGCGGGCGTGGCGCCCGACCAGCCGGTCCAGGTAGAGGAACCCGTCCAGGTGGCCCGTCTCGTGCTGCAGCATGCGTGCGAAAAGCCCTGTGCCCTCGAGTGTTATCGGGCTGCCGTCAGCATCGAGCCCGGTGACTTTGGCCCACTTTGCCCGCCCGGTGGGAAACGACTCGCCCGGCACCGACAGGCAACCTTCGTCGTCGTCATCGGGGTCGGGCATGGTCTCGGGTACCTCCGAGGTTTCCAGCACCGGGTTGACCACGACGCCGCGTTGCCGCTCCGTCTGCCCGCGCTCGTCGGGGCAGTCGTAGACGAACACCCGCAGATTCACGCCGATCTGGTTGGCGGCCAGACCGACCCCGTAGGCCGCGTCCATGGTCTCGTAGAGGTCTGTGATCAGATCGGCCAGATCGGCCGGCAGTGATCCATCCGCCGCGACGGGGACCGGCGTGGTGGGAGTGTGCAGGACGGGATCTCCCACGATGCGAATGGGTACGACTGCCATGACCGCAAAGCTTAAGCATGCCGATGCCCTCCGCAGAGCGGAGGGAGGAGGAGACGGGCAATCGAACCAAGCCCGAATCCACCTGCCCCGGTTGCGGAGTACGCGTGCGGCAGGCAACCTCACCTTGTCAGCCGACTCGCGGGCCTGGCTTCCAGGTCAACCGTGGTCGACGTGGTTGAATAATCGCCGGAGCAGCGAGCATTCGAGATTTTGCCGAAAGGGTCGAGGAAGCGATATGGACAGCGCTATGGCGCGGGCTAATCGATCGGGCGACGACTCTGAACTCGCCGATGGGTTGACTCGCCGCGAACACGACATTTTGGCCTTCGAGCGTCAGTGGTGGAAGTACGCCGGAGCTAAAGAAGAAGCCATCAAAGAATTGTTCGGAATGTCAGCAACGGCCTACTACCGGGTGCTGAACGCGTTGGTCGACCGACCCGAGGCACTGGCCGCCGATCCGATGCTGGTGAAGCGACTCCGCCGGCTGCGGGCCAGCCGGCAGAAGGCGCGGGCCGCTCGACGGTTGGGCTTCGAGCTCACCTGAGAATTTTGCCTGCTCACTGGGCGTCGGTGTGGGTTTCCCCGCACTCCTGGATACAGTGACATCGATGAATGAGCGCGTTCCCGATTCGACCGGCCTCCCGTTGCGGGCCATGGTGATGGTGCTGCTGTTCCTGGGTGTCATCTTTTTGCTGGTCGGATTTCAGGCGATGGGATCGGGCAGTAACACCGACGACGATTCGGCGCTGTCCAGCGTGAAGACCAGCGTCGCAGCGCCGAACACCTCCGCCAAGCCCGCGCCCAAGGCCGATGTGCTCGTCTTCAACATCTCCAGCTCCAAAGGCGTCGCGGGTAGGGCCGCTGACCAGCTCAAGCAGGGCGGGTTCAACGTCACCAAGATCGACAATCTGACGCTGCCCGACGTTTCGAAGACCACGGTGTATTTCACCGACGCGCCCGGCGAGCACGAAACCGCCGATGCCGTCGGCCAGCTGCTCAAAGCACAGGTAGCGCCGCGGACCAAGGACGTCGCCGATCAGCCGCCCGGCGTGATCGTCGTCGTCACCGGCTGACGCGCCCTAGATCGGCGATCCCCCGTAAGGGTCGACGTGATGCCGACCAGGTCTGAGTAATTCAGGATGAGCGGCAGAATGCGGTACTCCGCCGGGTGGCGGGTTGTAGGTTTCAGCGATGGGTTCTGTCAAGGGCAAGGTCGTCTTCATCACCGGCGGAGCCCGGGGGATCGGCGCCGAGGTAGGTCGGCAGCTGTACGCCAAGGGCGCGAAATTAGTGCTGACTGATCTCGATGAGACGGCGTTGCATGACATCTCCAGTGACCTCGACGGTGACCGGGTGCTGACGCTCGTCGCCGACGTTCGTGACCTCGCATCGATGGAGGGTGCGATGAGCCGGGCGGTCGGCCGATTCGGCGGCGTCGACGTCGTCATCGCCAACGCGGGCATCGCGACGTACGGGACTGTCCTTAACGTCCAACCGGCCGCCTTCAAGGCACTGATCGACGTGAACGTGGTGGGCGTATTTCACACGGTCCGCGCTGCATTGCCATCGGTAATCGATCGGCGCGGCTACGTGCTGGTCGTGTCGTCGATGTTCGCTTACGCCGCGCAGCCCGGTGCAGCGTCGTACTGCATGTCGAAGGCGGGCGTCGAGCACTTTGCGAACGCGCTGGCGCTTGAGGTAGCCCACCTTGGCGTCGACGTCGGCTCGGCGCATATGGGGTTCATAGACACGCCGATGATCCAGGACATCGGTGCCGACATCGCTAGCTTTCGAACCGCGCTGAGCAAGTTGCCCGGTCCGATGGGCAAGACGACCTCGGTGCAGGCGTGTGCGGGGGCATTTGTCAACGGCATTGAGCGCCGCAAGCGGCGTATCTACTGCCCCCGATGGGTAGGTGTGCTGCGATGGCTGCGGCCGCTGCTGGCCACATCCGCCGCCGAAACTCAGGTGCGAAAGGGATTGCCTGAGCTGCTTTCGCAGATGGACGCTGAGGCCGACGCCACTGGCCGATCGATGAGCAAGCGGACTGCGGCATTGGCGAAAAATAAGGCCTAGCGTCGCCGGCGAGTGACGGCGCTTCGGCGTCGTATCTCCGTAGCGGAGAGACCTGCCGGAAACACTTAAAAAGGTGGGGGGTCGCTGGGGTCGGGTGGGGGGTGTGGTCCGAAGTAGCTGGGGTGCTGTGCTTTTCGAGCCATGCGGGCTCGGTGATTTTGTTGTCGTTCGGTTTTGATGCGGTGGGCGCGGTCTTGGGCTCGGGTGCGGCGTCGTCGGGGCATCATCGCGGTGCGGTCCCCGCAGTAGTCAGTGGGCCGGTTGGGTTTGGGCGCCGGCAGGTCGCCGGTGGGTGCGCATAGGCTAGGGAACAACAGCGCGCTGCCCGGGGTGGTGACGTAGGTCTTGCCCGCAGGCGAGGTGAGAATGATTGTGCCGTCCGGCAATTGCTGATCGTGCCAGCCCCAAAACGTTTTGACCAAATGATGAGTACGGCAGTAGCACTTCAGGTTCGAGGCGTGAGTGCGGCCGCCGTCGGCGAAGGGGACGGTGTGGTCGAGGTCGCAGTCGAATGCCGGGTGGTCGCAGCCGGGCCAGCGACACGTTAGGTCCCGGCACCGCACGAAGTCGGCGAGCTTGCGCGACGGCACGTATCCGGGCTCGGGTGCGGCGTCCAGCGGATGGATCAGCGGGACCAGCCTCGCCCCTGCCGCGAGCTCGGCGACGAGCTCGGGTCCGATCAGCCCGTCGGCGCACACCTCGGATGCCGTCGCGGCGGTCGTGGCTTGTCCGGCGATCACATGAATCACCACGGATGTTGCGGCAGGCCGCTTTCCAGCGACGCAGCTGTCACGTCCGCAGCGGCAGACAAGCCGATCGACTCCCGCTGCGAGGACCCCCAGGGCGTCGGCGCGGCGTTGCTCGTGAGTGCGTGGATCGTGCTCGCACACCGTGCGGGCCAATGCGGTAAGCCGTTTGTCCAAGGCGTGCGCTTCGGGAGTCAGCATGCTGCCGTGGATTTGTGACAGTCCATCGCCGAGATCCGCGAGCCACACCTCACGCTCGGTGCGTCGTTCCGTGCGCCGGCGCACGGCGTCAGCATCAACCTTGGCAACGATTTTGTCGATCTGCCCGGCCAGCTGGCCCCGAGTCATCGACGGCCACCGCGGCACGACGACGGCAAGTTGCCCATCGACCGCCGCGAGCACTTCGGGGTCACTGATCAGGTCGGTGCGATAGACGACCGTGGCGAATGTCCGCTGGTCGATGTCCCCGGACTTGAATACCTCGGCCAGCTTCGGCAAGCGCTCGCGCATGGCGCGGGCATAACGTAGCTGGCTGCCTGCCAGGGCCTGGCTCATCCGCAGGGCGGCGGCTACCTCGGCGCTTACCGCGGCCTCGGTGTCGACCGCCCAGTCTTCGGTGTCCGAACAGCGAGTCAATCGATACGCAAACAATTCGCCGATGGCGGCCAGGGCGGCGGCGGCAGCGCGATTCTGGTCGCGCCACGACCCGGCGATCCGATCCAGCAGCGCGGCCGACTCAACAGTGCGACTCGGATAGCGCCGCTCGAACAGCTCGTCAAACCGGGCTATCACCTCGGGCGACGACCGCTTCGGTTCGGCTGATTCGAACATATGTGCGATTATGCCATCGGGGTCTGACACGGCACGGCGAGCGCCGGCGCGGGCCGACGCGTTAGGGACTAGGGGCGGGTGGCTCGGCCGCCGGTGCTTTCGGAGCCGCATTCCCGTGCAGGCAATCCTGATACTCCTGGGTGCCCGGGACGTTGTCGGAACCACAGGTGCAATCGCGAATTTGAGCGGGCGGAAGAGAATTGCAGAAGTCGCTACCAGCCGAGGCCGATGGTGCAGTCCACATCACCGCAGCGGCCAGGGCTACGGCTGCGCGACCCACCGTGCCGATTAATACTGTCGTCTTCATGTCGGGATTCCTTTTTTCTGAACGACCATGGCATTCCGGAGCCGCGGTTTTCGCGCTAGCCGAATACTAGATCCCGCTCCTCCGCGGGTTGTTCCAACCCGCGACACCCGCGGGATAGGCTCTCCCCATGCTCAAGCCAGCCAGCGGCCGCAGCTTTGCCGCCGTCACTGCACTCGTCCCACTCGCCGCCTCGGCCGCGCTGATGAGCGCATGCAAGGCGCCCCAATACCCCGCAACGTCGCCGGGCACCCAGCCGCCGGTCTGGACCGGCTCACCGGCGCCGTCGAGTTCGGAGCCGACAGGCCAGCAGGGCGGAACCGACAGCCTGACCACGCAACTGAACGACCCCAACGGCACCAAGGTCGCCACCGCGAAGTTCGAGTTCAATCAGGGCTACGTGACCATCACCATCGAGACCACCGGCACCGGCCAGCTGAGCCCGGGCTTCCACGGCGTGCACATCCACTCGGTGGGTAAGTGCGAGGCCCACTCGGTCGCCCCGACCGGCGGCGAGCCCGGCGACTTCCTGTCCGCGGGTGGGCACCTCAAGGTCCACGATGTGCACGCGAGTGGCGACCTCACCTCGCTGCAGGTGCGCAAGGACGGTGGGGCGTTGCTCGAAACCACCACCGACGGGTTCACCAAGGCCGACCTGTTGGCGGGTGCGGGAACGTCGATCATCATCCACGCCGGTGCCGACAACTTCGCCAACATCCCGTCGGACCGCTACACCCAGGCCAACGGCACACCCGGACCCGACCAGACGACGATGTCGACTGGCGACGCCGGCAAGCGGGTGGCGTGCGGCGTGATCGGCTCCGGTTAGTTCCTCGTCGGACAGGGGTACCGCTATCAGGGTGAACTTCGCGTCCTCACCCCGCCCGACACTGGGAGTCGAATGGGAGTTCGCACTTGTCGACTCCCACACGCGCGACCTGAGTAACGAAGCCACCGCCGTATTCGCCGAAATCGGCGAAAACCCGCGTGTGCACAAGGAATTGCTGCGCAACACCGTCGAAATCGTCACGGGCGTGTGCGACAACACCGGGCAGGCCATGGCGGATCTCCAGTCCACGCTGAAGTCCGTTCTGCCGATCGTCCGGCAGCGCGGTATGGAATTGTTCGGCGCGGGCACGCACCCGTTCGCCAGTTGGTCGTCGCAGAAGCTGACCGATGCGCCGCGGTACGCCGAGCTGATCAAGCGCACCCAGTGGTGGGGCCGCCAGATGCTCATCTGGGGAGTTCACGTCCACGTCGGGGTTTCCGCGCCGGACAAGGTGATGCCGGTGATGTCGGCACTACTCAACTGGTATCCGCATCTGCTGGCGCTGTCCGCGTCGTCGCCGTGGTGGGTGGGCGACGACACCGGGTATGCGAGCAACAGGGCGATGATGTTTCAACAGCTCCCCACCGCAGGTCTGCCTTTCCAGTTCGAAAAATGGGACCAGTTCGAGGGTTTCGTCCACGACCAGAAGAAGACGGGGATCATCGAGGACGTCAACGAGGTGCGGTGGGACGTGCGGCCGTCGCCGCACAACGGGACGCTCGAGGTTCGGGTCTGCGATGGTGTGTCCAATATTCGCGAGCTCGGTGCGCTGGTCGCGCTGACGCATTGTCTGGTCGTCGATCTCGAGCGTCGACTGGATGCCGGCGAGGCGCTGCCGTCGATGCCGCCATGGCATAACCAGGAAAACAAGTGGCGCGCAGCACGTTACGGGTTGGACGCCATCATCATCCTGGACGCCGACAGCAACGAGCGGTTGGTCACCGAGGACCTCGACGATCTGCTGACCCGACTGGAACCCATTGCCACATCGCTGGATTGCGTCGACGAGCTCAGGGCGGTGGCCGATATCCCGCGGCGCGGGGCGTCGTATCAACGACAGCGGCGGGTGGCCGAGGAGCACGATGGGGACTTGATCGCTGTCGTCGACGCACTGGTCGAGGAACTGGAGATCTGATGGAACCCGCAGCCGAATTCGGCCGCCTGGCAATGTTTCCGCTGCAGTCGGCGTTTCTGCCCGGCGAGGACCTGCCACTGCAGATCTTCGAGCCCCGCTACGCCGCGATGGTGCGAGATTGCATGCGGGACAACAATCCCCGGTTTGGGACCGTGCTGATCTCACAGGGCCGTGAGGTCGGCGGCGGAGATATGCGCTGCGATGTCGGCACGCTGGCCAGAATTGCCGAGTGCGTGGAGATCGCCGGCTCGGGCCGGTTCATGTTGCGCTGCAAGACAGCCGAACGGATCAAGGTGTGCGAGTGGTTGCCCGACGACCCGTACCCGCGGGCCGTTGTGGAGGGGTGGCCCGACGAGCCGGGGGAGCCGGTGAGCGCGGAACAACTGGGCGAACTCGAAGATCGGATGATGGCGCTGTTCGAGCGGATTGCCAACGCCCGGGATCTCCCGGTGCCGGATCGGGAGGAAGTGCTCGGCTCCGGCATCGACTTCTCCCACGCGGGAGAACGGTTGTACGCGTTGGCATCCCGCATTCCGATCGGCCCGGCCGACCGCTACTCGGTGCTGTCCGCCCCGGCGGCGCATGCGCGGCTGACGGCACTGACCGAGGCGGTGGATTCCGTCGCCGCGATCATCGAATTTCAGCTCTCGCAGTAGCTTAGTGGCCGGATGGCTGCAGGCGTCCTTCGATGAAGACGCTGCGCGGTGCGAGGTCCATCAGATGATCGGCGGGCATTCGGTCGAAGCGGCGCATCAGGTCCAGCCCTTCGATCGTGGTGACCGCCCACTCGCGCTCCGCCAGCCATTGTCCTAGGTCGGCGCGCTCCTCCTTGAACAAGAGGTCGGGAAGGTCGGGGCCGTCGTTGCCCAGGAATTCGCGCCCCCGCTTGAGATAGTCCGGATCGAATGCACTCGGGCTCAACGTTTCCACCGCGACCCGGCTGCCGGCGGCACTGAGGTCGAGAATCCGCTCGAACATCTGGTCTTGGGCGGCTGGCGGTAGATATGGCATCAAGCCCTCGGCCGACCACGCCGTGGGCGTCGACGAGTCAAAACCGGCTTCCTGCAACGCCTTCGGCCAATCGGCGCGCAGATCGATCGGCACGGCCCGGTACCGGCTGGCGGGTCGCGCGTTGTGGGCGGCCAGCGTGTCGGCTTTGAACGCGAGCACCTGCGGCTGGTCGATTTCGTAGACGACGGTGCCGCTGACCCAGGGCAGCCGCCAGGCGCGGGCGTCCAGGCCCGCCGCGAGAATCACGACCTGGTCGATGCCGTTGGCACCGGCGGCGATGAAGTACTCGTCGAACCATTTGGTGCGCGCCGCCGCATAACCCTGGACGAGCGGCAGATGCTTGGCGATATCCGTGGGATCCCAGCCGCGCGCTACGGCGGCGTCGACGAAAAGCTGCGCGTATCGGTCGATGAACAGCGGGCAATCGCAATCGGATTCGGCGGCCCGCGCCATCGCCACACCCAGCGCGGTCGCGCCGACGCTTTCGGTGACGCGCCAGCTGTCGTCGTCGGTCCGTGGCATGGGACCAGGTTAGTGAAATTCGAAACCGGCCGCTTCCGCAACGCGGACAGTGCGTTTCATCAGCTGCGGTGCTATCACCCGATGTAAGGGACCAACCGCGAGCCACACCGCTCGGGCGGCGAATCTGTGCCGATAGTGCAGGCGGGTGGTCAGCACCGCACGTCGTCCGTCCTGCCGTCGCAGGTCCAGCTCGCCGTGCATGAGGGGCCCGTTGGCGGCCAGCACGAGTTCGTCGGCATCGGACCGCACGATGGACCAACCGATGACGTGCTCGGGTGACGAAGCGGGGCCGAGCCGAAATCCGAGTACGTGGCGGTGGATCCACAACACCGCGGCGCCGAGGGCGCCCGGATTCTGCCGCAGCGCGTCGCGGAATGTCTGCTCGGCGGTGCGTGAGTCCGCCGGCCGAATCGGGACCTCGAACACGTCCACGTAGTCGGCGGCGTCCTCGCCGATCTGGGTCCGGCCGGCGAGCGCCCGCGCGGCAATGCGTTTCAGCGTCAACCGCACGACCACGCGATGCCCGCCGGTGCCGATGACCAGCGCGCGGTAGATCTTGCCGTGCAGACCGGGGAAATCTGCCCACGTCGCCGAACGCACGCGGGTGCTTTGCGAGCCTTCGGCGTCTAACTCAAAT
>DATNFI010000035.1:0-9705 GCA_035606475.1 Mycobacterium sp.
GCAGATCAACGGGCGCACCAAGATCGCCATCCGCGGCCAGATCAGCAACTACATTCCCAACCCGACTTTCGAGGTCGTCGCCCGGCCGGGCGCCTGGGAGGAGTACTTCAAGTACGGCAACCCGGACGGCAAGACCAAGCGTGAGCTGTTCGGCGAGCCGATGCGCGCGATCCCGGCGTTCTTCGAGCCCGGCCCCCGCCTGGAGACGATGAACGAGCTGGGCCTCGACCGCACCCTGATGTTCCCGACGCTGGCCAGCCTGCTGGAGGAGCGGTTGCGTGACGACCCGCTGGCCATCCACGTGCTGGTCCACGCGCTCAACGAATGGCTGGACGAGGTCTGGGGCTTCAACTACCAGAACCGGATCTTCACCACGCCCGTCATCACCCTGCCGATCGTCGAGAAGGCGATCGAGGAACTGGAGTGGGCGGTCAAGCGGGGCGCGCGTTGCATTCTGGTCCGTCCCGCTCCGGTGCCCGGTTTCCGCGGCCCGCGGTCGTTCGCGGTGCCCGAGTTCGACCCGTTCTGGGAGCGGGTCGTCGAGCACGACGTGCTGGTCGGCATGCACTCCAGCGACAGCGGCTACTCGCGGTACACCTCCGAGTGGGATGGCGCCGACCAGGAGATGCTGCCGTTCCAGACCAACGCGATGGGCATCCTCAACGAGTGGCGGCCGATCCAGGACTCGGTCGGCTCGTGGGTGATCCACGGTGCGCTCTACCGGCACCCGAAGTTGAAGGTCGCGATCGTCGAGGCCGGTTCGAAGTGGATGACTCCGCTGCTGGACGGCCTGGCCGAGGTGTTCCGGAAGGCCCCGGAGGCGTTCCCGAGCGACCCGGTCGAGATGGTCAAGAGCCGGATCCATGTCAGCCCGTTCTTCGAGGACGGCATCGACGATCTGGTCAAGCTCGTCGGCGTCGATCAGGTGCTGTACGGCTCGGACTGGCCGCATCCGGAAGGGCTGGCGGAGCCGACCTATTACATCGAGGCGCTGTCGCACCTGTCGGCTGACGACCAGGCAAAGATCATGGGTGGCAACCTCGGTCGACTCGTCACGGTCTGACCTATTAGCCGGCCGTGGCCGACCATCCCCGAGATGGTCGCGAGCGCGGCGGACCGGTTCGGCGACGCGGAAGCGGTTGTCGACGGTCCGCTGCGCTTGACTTTTCGTGAGGTTGTCGATCGGATTCGTTGCGCCGCTGGCGCATTCGCTGAATTCGGTATCGACAAGGGCGACCGGGTCGCGCTCTGGGCGCCGAATTCGGCGGACTGGATCATCGCCGCGTTCGGTGTGCTCACCGCCGGCGGTGTCCTGGTGCCGGTGAATACGCGGTTCAAGCCCGACGAAGCCGGCGACATCATCATCCGCAGCCAGGCGAAAGCCGTTCTGGTGCACCAGGGATTCCTCGACCAGGAGTACACCGCCCCGGCGGGCGTCCCCGTCATCGACCTGAAGTCCGACTTCCTTTCCGGCAGTTCGCCGTTCGAGCGTCCGGTGGATGGCGGCGACATCTCCGACATCATCTTCACCTCGGGTACGACCGGTCGCCCGAAGGGGGCGATGATGAACCATCGCCAGACACTGCGGATGTACGAGGAGTGGGCAACGCTCGCGGACCTGCGCGAGGGCGACCGCTATCTGATGATCAACCCGTACTTCCACACCTTCGGGTTGAAAGCGGGCCTGATCGCGTCGTTCCTGCGCGGCGCGACCATGCTGCCGCTGGCGGTGTTCGACGTCGATGCCGTCGTGGATGTGATTGAAGGCGAACGCATCTCGATGTTACCCGGGCCCCCTACGCTCTATCATTCGTTGCTGACCGTTGACGACAAGGCCAAACTCGCGACACTGCGGGCCGGCGTGACGGGAGCGGCCGACATTCCGGTCGAACTGGTTCGCCGCATTCACGATGAGCTGCCCTTCGAGACGTTGATGACCGGCTATGGCCTCACCGAAGCCGGCAACGTCACGTTGTCGCGGCCGGGTGATTCCTTCGAGGACGTCGCCACCACCGCGGGCCTGCCCTGCGAGGACGTGGAGGTACGCATCGCCGAAGACGGCGAGGTCCTGGTGCGCGGTTACGGCGTCATGCAGGGCTATCTCGACGATCCGGAGGCCACCGCTGCGGCCATCGATGACGACGGCTGGCTGCATACCGGAGATTTGGGCAATTTCGACAAGTCCGGCCGGTTGAAGATCGACGGGCGTAAAAAGGACATGTTCATCGTTGGCGGGTTCAATGCGTACCCGGCCGAGATCGAGGGCTTCATGCTGGAGCACCCGGCGGTTGCCCAGGTCGCCGTGATCGGCGTGCCCGACGAGCGGCTCGGTCAGGTAGGGAAGGCCTTTGTGGTGTCGAAATCACCGGTGTCCGAACAAGATTTGATGTCATGGTGCCGTGAGCGGATGGCGGGATTCAAGGCGCCGCGATATGTCGAGTTTCTCTCTCGACTGCCCTTGAATGCCACCGGAAAGGTGATGAAGGACCAACTCCGGTGAGCGCAGTGGACCCGAACTCGCATTCGCTGGTGATCGCGTCCGACTATCGCGTGCCGGACCCCGAGCAGGTCTGGCCGTTGCTCACCCGTCGCAGATCCGCACTCGCCGACATCGGGGCGCACCACGTGCTGCTCTACACCTCGACGCATGACCATGGCCGTGTCCTCGTGACGATCGGCGTGCGCAGCCGGGAGCCGATCGTGGAGCTGCTCCGCTCGCGGGTGTTCTTCGAATGGTTCGACGCGGTCGGTGTCGACGACATCCCGGCCGTCTTCGCCGGCGAGATCGTCGAGCGGTTCGGGACCGCAGGCACGTCGGGGCCGTCGGAGCCCGGCGTCGTGGTCGCCGCGATGTCGGCGGTCGACAACGTGCCCGTCCTGACGCACGAGATCCGCAGCGCGCTGCCGAGATTCGCGGCCGCGGGCATCCGGGAGACCCGGCTCTTCCAGGCCTTCGACGACAGTCACGAAGTGATGATCCTGCAGGAACTCGACGACGAGGACCAAGCGCGGCGCTGGATCGACGATCCCGACGCCGCGGCGCCGTGGATCGACGGCGCCGGCAGGGGTGCGTATCCGCCGGTGTTCGTCGGCACGTTCTTCGACATGATGCGGATCGACGAGTAGGCGGCCGTTCGTGTTCGTCTGCCTGTGCAAGGGGATCACCAGCCAGGCGGTGGCCGACGCCATCGCCGGCGGCGCGTCGACGACCAACCAGATCGCGACGGCGTGCGGGGCGGGCGCCGATTGTGGCCGCTGCCGCCGCACCTTACGCAGGCTCATCGACGCGGGCTGCCATCCGGAGAGGTAGGCGCGACCAGATCGGTCAGCAGGTCGGGGATGTCGAGGCGCGGCACCACCGCCTCGATCAGCACCATCCGGTCCTGGTGTTCGGCCGCCGCGACAAAGGCATCATCGAGTTCGCCGTAGGTCTCGGCCCGGAATGTCAGGTGGTTCGTCACGCCGAGCGCGGTGGGAATGTCGGCCCAGCTCCACCGTGCAATGTCGTTGTAGGGCGCGGTCTTTCCGTGAATCATCCGCTCGATCGTGTAGCCGTCGTTATTGACCACCACGACGACCGGTGACAGGCCTTCACGGGAAAAGTTGCCCAGCTCCTGCACCGTCAGCTGGGCGGCGCCGTCGCCGATCAGCAGCACCGGCCGGCGATCGCGCTCGGCCAGCCCCGCGCCCAGGGTGGCCGGCAGCGTGTATCCGATTGAGCCCCATAGTGGTTGGCCGATGAATGTGACACCCTGGGGCAGTCGGTGAGCGGCCATCCCGTAATACGAGGTGCCCTGATCGGCGAGGACGATATTGCCAGGGGTGAGCGCGTCACAGAACCTGTCCCACAACACCTTCTGGTTCAACGGCTGATCGCGGCCGGGCCGCTCGGTCCGCGCGTCGTCGAAGCTCGGCGTTACCGCGGGCGAGCGGATGTCGCGCTCGGTGAGGAGCGCGGTGAGCGCGTCGAGCGCAGCGCCCATCTCCAATGGCGCGAACACGTCGTGGCCGACCGTGCTCTGCTGCGCCCCGATGTCGATGGTCCGAGTCGGGTCGATGCGCTGGCTGAAGAATCCGCTGACCATGTCGGTGAACACCACGCCGGCCGTGACGAGCACCGGGGCCTCTTCGATCGCGGCGCGAACCGGTGGGGCGCTGGCTGCGCCGGCGTAGATGCCGAGGAATTCCGGCGCGCTCTCGTCGACCAGGCTTTTGCCCCACATCAGCGTGGCGTGTGGCACGACGTCGGCGGCCAACAGCGCCTCGAGTTTGTCGACGGCATTCAGCCGGTGGACGAGCAGGTCGGCCAACACGGTCAGCTGGTGATCGCCGATGAGTGTGCTTGCGGCTTCGGTGAATAACGCCAGAGCTCGCGGACTGGTCCCACCGCTGAAATGCGGCAGCGGTGCGCTCGGCGGCTCGGTCTCGAAGCGCGCCACGTCGGTGGACAACAACAGGTAGCCCGGCCGGCGTTGCTCGCGGACCTCGCAGAGCACCCGGTCGATCTCCCGGGTGGCGGTGGCCGGCATGAGATTGGCTTGCGCACAGGTGATTTCGCGACTGATTCGCAGGAAGTGCTCGAAGTCGCCGTCGCCCAACGAATGATGCAGCGCCCGACGGGTGCCCTGGGCGTCCTTCGACGGTCCGCCGACGATGTGCACCACTGGCACATGCTCGGCGTAGCTACCCGCGACGGCGTTGGCGGCCGACAGCTCGCCGACACCGAATGTCGTTACCACAGCTGACATTCCACGCAGCCGGCCGTATCCGTCGGCGGCATAGCCGGCGTTGAGTTCGTTGGCGTTGCCGACCCAGCGGAGCTTGGGGTGGGCGACGATGTGGTCGAGGAATTCCAGGTTGTAGTCGCCGGGCACACCGAACACCTCGGTTACGCCGAGCTCGGCCAGGCGATCCAGCAGGTAGTCGCCGACGGCGTAGGACGGGTCAGTCACGGCATCGACGCTACGCGTCTGCCGTCGAAACCGCCCTCGGTGCGGGGCTGTCTCGCTATCGTCCGGTCATGGCAATCAACGAAACCCGGGAAATCGTCATCGAGGCATCCCCCGAGGAGATCCTGGACGTGATCGGCGACATGGACTCGCTCACCAGCTGGTCGCCGCCCCATCAAAGCGCCGAGGTTCTCGAGAAGGATAAAGACGGGCGGCCCCTGAAAGTGAAGATGAAGGTGAAGGCCGCAGGGATCACCGACGAACAGGTGGTCGCCTACACCTGGGCTAAGAACAAGGTCAGCTGGACGCTGGTCAGTTCCGGCCAGCAGCGCTCGCAGGACGCGTCGTACACATTGAAGCCCGACGGCGACAAGACCAAGGTCGTCTTCGAGATCAGTGTCGACCCCGTGGTGCCGCTGCCCGGGTTCGTGCTCAAGCGGGCCATCAAAGGAACGGTCGACAACGGCACCAAAGGCCTACGCGACCGGGTGCTGAAAGTGAAGAAGGACAACGCTTGACCGGGCCGCTCGCCGGTGTACGAGTGATCGAACTCGGCGGCATCGGCCCGGGCCCACACGCGGCGATGGTGCTGGCCGATCTGGGCGCCGACGTCGTGCGGGTCCGCCGGCCCGGCGGCCTGACGATGCCCGCCGAAAACCTCGACCTGCTGCACCGCGGCAAGCGGATCGTGGACCTGGACGTCAAAGCCGATCCACAGAAACTGCTCGCGTTGGCGGCCAAGGCCGACGTGCTGCTGGACTGCTTTCGCCCCGGCACCTGCGAGCGTCTCGGCATCGGGCCGGACGACTGCTCGGCGGTCAATCCGCGGCTGATCTTCGCCCGGATCACCGGATGGGGGCAGGACGGGCCGCGGGCCAGCACGGCTGGTCACGACATCAACTACCTGTCGCAGACCGGTGCGCTGTCGGCGCTGGGTTACCGCGACCGGCCGCCGATGCCGCCGCTGAACCTGGTCGCCGATTTCGGCGGCGGCTCGATGTTCGTTCTGCTGGGCATCGTCGCCGCGCTCTACGAGCGTGAGCGCTCGGGCAGCGGTCAGGTGATCGACGCCGCGATGGTCGACGGCGTCAGCGTGCTCGCGCAGATGATGTGGACGATGAAGTCGACCGGTGCGTTGCGCGATGAGCGCGAATCTTTTCTGCTCGACGGCGGCGCCCCGTTTTATCGCTGCTACGAAACCTCGGACGGCAAATACATGGCCGTCGGCGCCATCGAGCCGCAGTTCTTCGCGGCGCTACTGGCCGGACTGGAACTCTCGGTCGACGAAGTGCCGGGTCAATTCGAGATCGGTTCGTACTCAACGATGTTCGACGCTTTCACGAAGCGGTTCGCGAGCAAGACCCGCGACGAGTGGGCGAAGATCTTCGACGGCACCGACGCCTGCGTGACGCCGGTGCTGACCTGGAGCGAAGCCGCCGTCGACCCGCACCTGACCGCACGCGCGACGGTGGTCAACGCGCAGGGCGCCGATCAGGCCGCGCCGGCGCCGCGATTCTCCCGGACACCGCCTGCGCCGGTCGGGCCGATACCGCAATCAACCACATCGCTCGACGAAATCGGCTGGTAATCAGAGCTATTACCGCGATGCGTTGCTAGCTTGGTTATCAGTGGCCGTACAAGCATCGCGAGAGATCGTCATCGATGCGCCGCCGGGAGTGATCCTGGAGGCGTTGGCCGACGTCGGGTCGCTGTCGAGATGGTCGCCGGTGCACAAGCGGATTCAGGTACTGGACTGGTACTCCGACGGTCGCCCGCATCATGTGAAAGCCACCATCAAGATTTTCGGGCTCGTCGACAACGAGATCCTGGAATACCACTGGGGCCCGAACTGGGTGGTCTGGGACGCGAGTGACACCTTCCAGCAGCGCGGGCAGCACGTCGAATACAACCTCCAGCCGGTCGGCGTCGACCGAACCCGGGTGCGGTTCGACATCACCGTCGAGCCCTCGGGCCCGGTACCGGCGTTCGTCGTCCGACGGGCGAGCGAGATCGTGCTCGACGCCGCAACCAAAGGACTTCGTGATCAGGTGATGGCCAGTTTCGGCTCAGAACAACCGACATAGCATCGCGCCGAGCCAAACGGTGGCCGGTGAGCGGGCGGGGCTGGCACGGTAGGACCTCATGCGGGTGTGGCTGAGCGGCTAGGCAGCGGCCTGCAAAGCCGTACACACGGGTTCGAATCCCGTCACTCGCTCCACGAAATCTCGCTTGCGTTGCTAGTTTGCTAGTAGTGGCCGTACAAGCATCGCGTGAGGTTGTCATCGATGCGCCGCCGGACGTGATTCTGGAGGCGCTGGCCGATGTCGGCTCGGTGCCGTCCTGGTCGTCGGTGCACAAGCGGGCCACCGTCATCGATTGCTATCCCGACGGTCGTCCCCATCACGTGAAGGTCACCATCCGGGTCTCCGGCATCGTCGACACCGAGGTGCTCGAATACCACTGGGGGCCGGACTGGGTGGTGTGGGACGCCGACAAGACGTTGCAGCAGCACGCGCAGCACGTCGAGTACACGATGCAGCGCGAAACCGAGGACCGGACGCGGGTGCGCTTCGAGATCACCCTCGAGCCGTCGACGCCGATACCCGAGTTCCTGGTCAACCGGGCGCGTCGGAAGATCCTCTACGCCGCGACCGAGGGGCTGCGACGCAAGGTCATGGCCTCAAGTGCCCAAGCCGGCTGATCGCCTCGTCGAGCGTGTTCTCGCGCTTGCAGAACGTGAAGCGCACCAAGTGATTCCAGGTAGCCCAGTCGTCGGCGGCAGGATCGCAGAACGCCGTCATCGGGATCGCGGCCACCCCGACCCGTTCGGGTAGCATCGCGCAGAACGCGGTGCTGTCGTCATACCCCAGCGGCCGCGGATCGGCGCATAGGAAGTACGTGCCCGCGCTGTTCAGGACTCTGAAGCCGATCTCGGTGAGCCCACTGCTGAGGCGATCTCGCCTGTCCTGCAACGAGTCTCGCAGCGCGTCCACCCAGGCATCCTCGGTGTTGAGGGCATCGGCCACCGCCGGCTGAAACGGCGCACCCCCGACGTAGCTCAGGTACTGCTTGGCCGCCCGTACGCCCTGTATGAGTTGTGCTGGCCCGCAAGCCCATCCGATCTTCCAGCCGGTGCAGTTGAACATCTTCGCCGCGCTGGAGATCGTGACGGTGCGTTCGGCCATCCCGTCGAAGCCGGCCAGTGGTACATGCCGCCGGTTGTCGAAGACCAGATGCTCGTAAACCTCGTCGGTGATGACCAGAAGGTCGGCCGCGACGGCGACCTCGGCGATCGCCGCCAGTTCGGTCGCGCTCAGCACGGTGCCGGTCGGGTTGTGCGGCGAGTTCAGCATCAACGCCCGGGTGCGTGGCGTGACCGCCCGCCGCAGCGCGTCGACGTCGAGTGCGAAGTCGCGGCCGTCGGGCACCAGTGGCACCACCACCCGGTTGGCGCCGGCCATCGCAACCACCGGCGAGTAGGAGTCGTAGAACGGCTGGATCAGGATCACCTCGGAGCCCGGCTCGACCAGACCGAACACGGCGGCCGCGATCGCTTCGGTGGCGCCGACGGTCACCAGTACTTCGGTCGCCGGGTCATAGTCGATGTCGTACTTCCGCTTCCGCTGCGCGGCGACCGCCTCCCGCAGTGCTGGAATGCCGATCCCCGGCGGGTACTGGTTGACGCCGGCTGCGATGGCGTCCTGGGCGGCCTTGAGCATCGCCGGCGGGCCGTCCTCGTCGGGAAAACCCTGGCCCAGGTTGACCGCGCCGACGCGCGCGGCCAGCGCCGACATCTCGGCGAACACAGTGGTTGCATACGGTTGCAGTCGCGACACCGTCATGACTGGTGAGCCTAGGGTAGGCCCTCCCAACCAACAGGTTGGCCGGGCACTTTGTTAGGGTGGGCAGAGGACTAGCGTCGCCACCGGTCGATCCGTCGCACGGATCGAAAATCAATCGTGAAGAGGAATCAGTCATGTCCGAAGAAGCCTTCATCTATGAGGCCATCCGCACGCCGCGCGGCAAGCAGCGCAAAGGCTCGCTGAACGAAGTCAAGCCGCTGAACCTGGTTGTCGGTCTGGTCGACGAGCTGCGTCGCCGCTTTCCCGACCTGGACGAGACTCTGATCAGCGACATGATCCTGGGTGTGGTGTCGCCGGTCGGCGACCAGGGCGGCGACATCGCCCGCACCGCGGTGCTGGCCGCGGGACTGCCCGAGACCACCGGCGGCGTGCAGCTCAACCGGTTCTGCGCCTCGGGTCTGGAAGCCGTCAACATCGCCGCGCAGAAGGTGCGCTCCGGCTGGGACGACCTGGTGTTGGCCGGCGGTGTCGAGTCGATGAGCCGGGTGCCGATGGGCTCCGACGGCGGCGCCTGGGCGACCGACCCCGAGACCAACTACTCGATCGGCTTCGTCCCGCAGGGCATCGGCGCCGACCTGATCGCCACCATCGAGGGCTTCTCCCGCGAGGACGTCGACCGCTACGCGCTGCGTTCGCAGGCGAAGGCGGCCGCCGCGTGGTCGGGCGGCTACTTCGCGAAATCGGTTGTGCCGGTTCGTGACCAGAATGGCCTGACCATCCTCGATCACGACGAGCACATGCGCCCCGACACCACGCTGGAAGGCCTGGGCCAGCTGAAGACCGCGTTCGACGGCATCGGCGAAATGGGCGGCTTCGACGACGTGGCGCTGACCAAGTACCACGCCGTCGAGAAGATCAACCACGTCCACACCGGCGGTAACAGCTCCGGCATC
>DATNFI010000036.1:0-6965 GCA_035606475.1 Mycobacterium sp.
GACTTTTGCGTCTGCTCGCCGGCCAGTGACTAGCGCCCGGGAACGCCGTTACGGCGAACGAATTCCCTTGCCTTGACCAGGAATTCGAGCTGCTCGTAGGCCTTGTGCAGCGGTTCGCTGCTCTGGCTGGACCGGCACAGCACGACCGCACCCTCCAGCGTCGCGATCGACATCACCGCCAGCGAGTCGGCGTCTGACTCCTCGAATCCGTCGGCAACGAACGCCCACGTGAGCGCCTTGCGCCAGTGCGCGAAGATCCGTGCGGCCTCGGCGGAGAGGCGGACTTCGTCATCGCATGAGCCGATGGCCGCGGCCACTACCGGGCAGCCGGCGTGGAAATCGCTTTCCGCCAGCACGCGCTCCCAGAAGTCGACGAACTGCCGAAGCAGCACTTTGGCGCCCCGGCCGGCGGCGTCGTCGATGTCGGCGGTGATCGCATCACCCGCGTACTGCAGGGCCTCGGCGAGGATCTGATTGCGACCCTCCGGGAAGTGGTAGTAGACCGATCCGCGGGGCGCACCGCTGCGGGTGAGCACCTCGTCGATGGTGACGCCGGCGGCGCCGCGTTCACGCATCACCTCGGCGGCGCTGATCAGCATCTTGGTTCGGGTATCGCCGCGCTTGCGGCGGGCATGAGTCGCTAACGACATGTCGGTGGTCAACCTGTCGGTCGTCAGGCCGCTGGAGTCTGGCGAAGCTGCGGCATCCGCCACTGAATGCTGCGCGGGTTGAACCGCACGGGCCGCAGCGTGCTGCGGTGCAGTCCTGCCCATTCACCGCTCAGGCGGTAGCCCGCCACATTGAGTTCGACGATCAGCATGGTCTTCTCCTGCTGCTACCTCATGCACCGAAGCTGACCGGTCCATGATTATGGGTGAGAGCATATAAGACTTGAGTTCAGCAAGCAACCGCTTGGTAGGCCTTGCTGCTGCACAGACGGGCAAAAGCCGCGATCGTGGCCCCCGTCACCACGGCAGGTCGAACCTGTCCGAGGGCGGCGCGATTATGGTCTGCACCATATTTAGTCCAATCGGCCTTATCCAAGCCATGACTTGCCCTTGACGTAGCCGCGGAGTGCGGGATTCGCGATTAGCGCGGCGGCGTTAGGCTCGGCCCAGGCGATCGAAAGGCGTCAGCGATGGGCCACTACAAGAGCAACGTGCGCGACCTCGAGTTCAACCTGTTCGAATCGCTGAAGCTGGACGAGGTGCTCGCCGACGACGCGTTCGGCGACCTCGACGGCGACTCGGTCCGGCAGATGCTTTCCGAGGCCGCCCGACTGGCCGAAGGGCCGGTGGCGGAGTCGTTCGCCGAGAGCGACCGCCACCCGCCTACATTCGACCCCGATACCCACGTCGTCACCCTGCCCGAGCCGTTCAAGAAGTCGTTGCGCGCGTGGGCGGAAGGTGAGTGGTTCCGGGTCGGACTCGACGAGAACGTCGGCGGCGTTCCGGCACCGTCGACGGTGCAATGGGCGATCAACGAGCTGGTCCTTGGCGCCAACCCGGCAATTTTCATGTACATGGCGGGCCCGATTCTGGCCAACATCCTTTACGGGATTGGCAATGAGCAGCAACGGCATTGGGCGTCGATGGCCATCGACCGCAACTGGGGCGCGACGATGGTGCTCACCGAACCCGACGCCGGATCCGACGTCGGCGCCGGCCGGACCAAGGCGGTCGACCAGGGTGACGGCACGTGGCACATCGACGGTGTGAAGCGGTTCATCACCAGCGGCGACAGCGACGACGTCTTCGAGAACATTCTGCACATGGTGCTGGCTCGGCCCGACGGCGCCGGGCCGGGCACCAAGGGCCTGAGCCTGTTCCTGGTGCCCAAGTTTCTACTCGACCCGCAGACCGGCGAGCCAGGTGAGCGCAACGGCGTCTTCGTCACCAACGTCGAGCACAAGATGGGCCTAAAAGTCTCAGCCACTTGCGAATTGACCTTTGGCCAGCACGGCGTCCCGGCGGTCGGCTGGCTGGTGGGCGACACCCACCGCGGCATCGCGCAGATGTTCAAGATCATCGAATATGCCCGAATGATGGTCGGCACCAAAGCTATTGCAACGCTGTCGACCGGCTATCTGAACGCCCTGGACTATGCCAAGACCCGGATCCAGGGTGCCGACCTGACCCAGATGACCGACAAAACCGCGCCGCGTGTCACGATCATCCACCATCCCGACGTGCGCCGTGCCCTGCTGACCCAGAAGGCCTACGCCGAAGGGCTGCGCGCGCTCTACCTCTATACCGCGGCCCACCAGGATCCGTCGGTCGCCGCGATAGTCTCCGGCGCCGACGCCGATCTCGCCGAGCGGGTCAACGATCTGCTGTTGCCGATCGTGAAAGGTGTTGGCTCCGAGCGCGCCTACCAAACCCTGACCGAATCGCTGCAGACCTTCGGCGGGTCCGGCTTCTTGCAGGATTACCCGATCGAGCAGTACATCCGCGACGCGAAGATCGACTCGCTGTACGAGGGCACCACCGCGATCCAGGCGCAGGACTTCTTCTTCCGCAAAATCGTCCGCGACCACGGCGGGGCCCTGGCCCATCTGGTCGCGCAGATCGAGGCGTTCATCGACAGCGACGATGCCCGACCCGAACTCGCCGGCGCCCGCACCGCGCTGGCCACCGCCGTCGACGACCTGCAGGGCTGGGTCGCCACCATGACCGGGTATCTGGTCGACTCCCAGCAGAACGCCGCCGAGCTGTACCGCGTCGGCCTGGAGTCGGTGCCGTTTCTACTCGCTGTCGGCGATCTGCTGATCGGCTGGCTACTCCTTCGGCAAGCCGAAATCGCGTTGACAGCGCTGGACGGCGACCCGAGTCCGGCCGACCGCTCCTTCTACCGCGGAAAAGTCACTGCGGCAAAGTTTTTCGTCAAGAACATGCTGCCGCGGTTGACTGCCGAACGCGGGATCGCAGCCAACGTCGACCTCGCGGTCATGCAGCTACGCGAAGAGGCGTTCTAGGCCCCGGCGCTCGGGTCGATTTCGACCGCGGCGGCGATCTGTCGCCAGAGGACTTCGATGATGCGATCGGGCCGCGGGCGCGGTGTGCGGCCGAGAGCGGTGACCATCACCCGCTGCATCGCGCCGAACATCGCCGCGCCGGCCAAATCCGGATCGACGGGTGACGGTAGTTCGCCGCGCTTCTGGCCGCGACGAATGCTGGCGGCGGCATGCTTAACCACGCTGTCGATGTGCTGGTTCTCGGTCAGCGCGACCTCGGGCTCGCGTGAGAGCCGCGTGTAGATGATGACGGCGACCGGATCGGTGTAGTGGAAGTGCACGCCCCTCTCGAGACGGATACGTTCGTGCTGCGCCCAGGTACCCAGGTCGTCGAGATCGAGGTCGAGAACCTCGACGCGGAGGCGGTGGTAGAAATCGTCCAACAGCGCGCTGACGAGTCCAGCACGTGACCCGAAGTACCGGTTGACCAAGCTCGGTACGACGCCCGCCGCCTCTGCGACCCAAGCGATCTCGATGTGACCATCGTTGGCGATTGCGATGTCGCGGGCACGGGCGAGCAAGCGCGCGCGCGTCGCACGCCCCTTGTGAGTCCTCGGTTCAGCGGTCGTGATCACGGGGGAGAGCCTACCAAAAAATAAATTGACGTCACTTCATTTCTAACATACCGTTGCCGTGAACCGAACATCGGGAGGCACGCTATGAGTCCGCTGACAAGACCGCCGATCGCCGACGATGGGGAGATTGTGCGACGCTTACTCACGCACATCGACGCAGGAACGACCGATGAAGGTGAGGCGTGGCGCGAACCGGTCGAAAACTACCTCGACCCAAGGCGATTCGCGGATGAACTAGGGTTGCTGCGCACCCTTCCCAGTGTGTTCATTCCGTCGGCGGCCATCCCGAATCCAGGCGATCACGTCGAACGCGTCTGCTTCGGTACGCCGCTGTTTGCGGTTCGCGGCAGCGACGGGCGGGCGCGGGTATTTCGCAATGCCTGCCGTCATCGCGGGATGGCTCTGGTTGAAGGCAGCGGATGCTCTCGCGCGCTGGTCTGCCGGTACCACGGCTGGACCTATCGTCTCGATGGCTCGCTTTCTCACGTTCCGCATGCGGATGCATTTCCGGATTTGAACATCCCGACGCGGGGCCTGGTCGAAGTCATCAGCGGTGAGGTCGATGGACTCATCGTCATCGGTGCGTTGGAGCCGGATGTGGCGCAGAGCGCCGAGGACGCGATGGCGGGACTGACGGAGGGCAGTCCGTGGCGCGACAAACTGTTGCCGGCCACGCGGCTGCTCGGCGCGGATTCCGCGGTACTGAACATCAATTGGAAGGTGCTCGTCGAACAATTCCTGGAGGGCTATCACATTCGCTCGACGCACCGTGACACGTTTTTCCCGCTCCAGTACGACGATCTGAACGTGGTGGAAGCGTTCGGCCCGAACAGCCGAATCACGTTCCCGTACCGCAACATCGAAAGACTTCGTGACCGCCCCGAGGCGACGTGGACCACCAAGCAACGCATGACGTTCGTCTATCAACTGTTTCCGAACGTGATGGTGGCGACGTTTCCGGATCAGGTCTTCGTGGTCGTCGTCGACCCGATCGACGTCGACCACTCGATGATCACCACCTATACCGTCGCTACGCCCGAGGTTGCAGATGCTGCGTCGAGCGCGGCCACGACTGCTCCCACCCTGTTGGATCGGGGCGTGTTGGAGGACAACGAAATGTCGATGGGTGTGCAGCGCGGCTTGCGCTCGGGGGCGAACGCGTTCGTGGAATTCGGGCGGCACGAAAGTGCCATCGGACACTTCCACGCCGCCCTCGATCGACGACTCGCGCTGTTGACGGAAAGGCGATGATGGCAGTCCATTACGAACCCGACGGCCCGATCGTCGTCGTCACGATCGACCGTCCCGAGGTGTGCAATGCGATCGACCGGCCGACTGCCAATGCGTTGGCTGACGCGATGCGCAGATTCGACGAGGATCCCGGACTGTCGGTCGCGGTCCTGACCGGCGCGGGCGGCAAGTTCTGCGCCGGCGCTGACCTCAAGGCCATGAGCGAGCCCGGCGGGGAGCGGGTCAGTCGGATCGAGGTCGACGGCGACGGGCCGGTCGGGCCCACCCGAATGCTGCTGTCCAAACCCGTGATCGCCGCCATCGAGAAACTCGCGGTTGCCGGCGGGCTCGAATTGGCCTGCTGGTGCGACCTTCGAATTGCGTCCGCCGACACCGTGTTCGGCGTCTACTGCCGCCGGTGGGGCATCCCGTTGATGGACGGGGGCACCGTCCGGCTGCCCAGACTGATCGGCCACAGCCACGCGCTCGACCTGATCCTGACCGGCCGCGCCGTCGGGGGCGAGGAGGCGTTGCGGATGGGCCTGGTTAACCGGCTGGTGGAGCCGGGTCAAACCCTGACGGCAGCGCTCGCGTTGGCCCACCAGGTTGCCGCGTATCCACAGGCCGCCATGCGCAGCGACCGCATGTCGAGTTACGAGCAGTGGGAACGACCATTGCCGGACGCGCTCACGCGGGAGTACCGCCACGGAATGTCCACCTTGCACACCGGCGAGGCATTCGAAGGGATCCGTCAATTCGGGTCAGGCGAACGGCGGTACGCCCAGATCAGTTAGCGGCCGAGCGCTCGAGACTGCGGCTGGCCGCAGTCTCGGCCTCGAACCTGAAGCTAGCCGCAGTCTCGCGGCAAGCGATGGTCAGTCGGTGGTGTAGCCCATCGGCATCAGCACACTCTTCTGCTGGGTGAAGTGCTCGACGCCCTCGGGGCCGTTCTCGCGGCCGATGCCCGAGTTCTTGTATCCGCCGAACGGACAACACGGGTCGAACGCGTACCAGTTGATCGCGTAGGTGCCGGTGCGGATCTGCTCGGAGATCTTGATGCCGCGCGGCACATCGGTGGTCCACACGCTGCCGGCCAGCCCGTACGCCGAGTCGTTGGCGATCTTGATCGCGTCCTCTTCGGTGTCGTAAGGAATGACGCTCAGCACCGGACCGAAGATTTCCTCCTGCGCGATCGTCATCTTGTTGTCGACGTCGGCGAACACGGTCGGCTGGACGTAGAAACCGTTGTCCAGTCCTTCGGGTCGGCCACCGCCGGTCACCAGTCGTGCGCCCTCCTCGACGCCCTTGGCGATGTATCCCTCGACGCGGGCCCGCTGCTTCTCCGAGATCAGCGAACCGATCTGCGCGCCAGCATCCGACGGCGGCCCAACCGGCAGCGAGGCCGCGAAATTGCCTACCGCTTCGACGATTTCGTCGTAGCGCGAGCGGGGAGCCAGGATGCGGGTCTGCGCCACACAGGCCTGCCCGGTGTTCATGAGCCCGGAGAACACCAGCATCGGGACCGAGGCCGCCAGGTCGACATCCTCGAGCAGGATGGCCGCCGACTTTCCGCCCAGCTCCAGCGTGCACGGCTTGAGCATCTCGGCGGCCCGCTTGCCGATTTCCTTGCCGACGGCCGAGCTGCCGGTGAACGAGAAGATGTCGACTCCCGCGTTGGACGTCAGTGCCTGTCCGGTCTCGACGCCACCGGGCACGATCGACAGCACGCCTTCGGGCAGGCCAGCCTCGGCGAACACCTCCGCCAAAGCAATTGCACTCAAGGGTGTTTCGGCGGCCGGCTTGAGCACCACAGTGCAGCCGGCCAGCAGCGCCGGGCCCAGCTTGTTGATCGCCAAGAACAGCGGGACGTTCCACGCCACGATCGCGCCCACCACACCGAGTGGTTCACGATGGACGATGGTCTGCCCGTAGCCGCCGTTGCGGACCTCCTGCCATTTGACCTGATCGACGGCGGGGCCGGCGAAGAAGTTCAGGCACCCGATGCCGCTCATCCACTGCATGGTCTCGACGGACATCGGCGGCTGGCCGGTCTCGTCGCCGAGCAGCTTGACGAAGTGGTCTTTGCGCTCCTCCATCAGCTTGAGCGCGCCGGCGATGACCGCCGCGCGTTCCTTCGGCGGCGTCGA
>DATNFI010000037.1:0-9488 GCA_035606475.1 Mycobacterium sp.
TGGAATTCATCGGTCCAGCTTCGGAATAGCGCAAACCGGTACAACGGCCCGGTCGCCGGCATCGGCGTGTCCTGGATCGACGCGGCGATCGTGCGCGCTTCCTGGACCGGATGGTTCGAGTCGCTGAGGTCGTAGAAAGCGACCTCGACGTCCGGGTCGGCGATCCGCTGGAGAACCGTGCCATCCTCCTCGAAGATGGCCGCCCGGGCCGGTTCGGCCTCGTGCATGACGTGGCGGATCGCCCGCTCGAGCAGATCGCGCTCGATCGCGCCGTCGAATCGCACGAGCACGCCCAGTTGCCATTCGGTACCGGAGCGACCGGTTTCCTGCGCGAGCCAGATGTCTAGTTGTCCCCGCGTCAGCGGGAGTGTGCGGTGATCATCATCCATCCGGATTACCTATCGAGACCCCGTGTCCCGCTGCCAACCTGTCGCGCAGACTCTTCGGCCGAATGTCAGGCCAGTTCTCTTCGATGTAATCCAGACACGCTGCGCGATCCCCCTCGCCGTACACCACCCGCCAGCCGGCCGGAACATCTGCGAAACTCGGCCACAGACTGTGTTGCTCCTCGTCGTTGACCAAGACGAAAAAGCTACCGTCGCTGTCGTCGAACGGATTGATGTTCACGCGTCTCCCGACCGCCTAATCGACATGGGTATAACAAGTTCTAGACGATACTGGGCCTCCGACGCCTTGTCTAAGAGTTCGGACGAAGAGGCTGTAAAAGCGGATCACGGGGTCGCCTCGCGCAACTGGGATCGCAGTATCCGGTACTCCAGCAGGCCCGCCCGCAGCTGCTCGTAGATCGCAGACCCGGGCAGCGCAAGGAAGTTGGCCACCCGAGCGTTTCCGTCGCCGTACACCTGCTCCCAGTTACTGCTCGCCAGATCGCGCGAGGCCAGTACGTTTGCTGTGATGTCGCGGTCGTCGTCGGTGGAAAACCCCAGCTTTGCCAGCCGCATCCGGACGAAGTCCCAGTCGTCGGGGCTCAGGAAGTCGGTGTGCAGAAACCATGCCCCGGGCCGGCAGATCCGACGAACCTCGCCCAGGAATTTGGGCAGATTCCCATACGAATGTGACGACTCGACATTGAGGACGGCGTCGCACGACTCATCGGCCAGCGGAATATCCAATGCGTCGCCGACTCTGAAGTCCGCGGAATCGCTGAGGTGCGCTTTGCGGCAGAAGCCGATGGCTTCCGCGGACATGTCGATGCCGATGACCTGGGCGCTGAACTTCTCCGCGACGAGTCGCGAGTTGCCTCCGCGTCCGCAGCCTATTTCGACAACGGTGCGGCCATTCAGGTCGATCGATCCGATCACCTCGAACACCAGCCGGACCGAATTGGCGTTGAAGGTGCCGTCGCGAATGGCGAACGAGGATTCGTTGTCGGAATCCGTTGGGACGTATCCGTAATTGAGGAAAAACGACGAGTCGGCCACCCCGACCGCCTCCAGACGGCGGCTCAGCAGATCGTAGAAGCTGTGCCATCCGTCGGCGGTCGTCGACAGCAGGTCGTCGGCCAGGTGCGCCGACATCGGTTGGTTCATGGTGTCGCCTCAGCGCCGACGGGCTCCGGTTCGACTGGCTCGGGCACCTGACCGGCCAGGTACTCGGCCAGCGACCCGATCGTCGGATAGTCGAATACGGCGGTGGCGGTGATCGTGAACCCGCCTCCGAATTGGGGGAGCAACCGGTTGCTGAATTCGACCGCCATCAGCGAATCGGTGCCCAGTTCCAGGAAGCGGCTGGTCGCGGCCGGCGGTTGCGCGAGCCGCAGGAAGTTCTGCACTTCGCGCCGCAGGTACTCGGTGAGGAAGCTGCCACGCTCGGCCTCGGGCACCTCGTGCAGACGGCGGAGCAACTCGCTGTCACCACTGGAGGCCGCGACAGCACTCGGGAGCAAGTGGTCGAGAATCGCGGGGCGGGTGCCGCCGAGTCCTTTTGCGGCGCGCTGCCAGTTGGCTTTCAGTACGGTGGCCTGCCCGGTTCCTTGGGCGATGATCTCGCCCAGCCCGTTGAGGGCGGCCGAGGGTTCGAGTGGAATCAGGCCTTGCGCACTGAGATTGGCGCGTGCGGCATGCGAGGTCGCCATGCCACCTTTCGCCCAGGGGCCCCAGTTGATGCCAGTTGCGGGCAGGCCCTGCGCTCGGCGGTCGGCAACGAGCCCGTCGAGCAGTGCGTTGGCCGTCGCGTAGTTGGCCTGGCCGGGCGAACCGATCACGCTGGCCGCCGAGGAGTACACCATAAAGAACTCGAGGTCGTCGTCTCGTGTCAACCGGTCCAAGTGCCGGGCACCGAAGGCTTTGGGCGCCAGCGTCGTTCGGAAACGCTCCAGGCTCTGCTGGGAAAGTAGCGCGTCGTCGAGAACGCCCGCCAGGTGTGCCACGCCCGCCAGGGGCGGCAACTCCGACCGGATCCGCTCTATCAGCTCGCCCGCTTGCGACGCATCCCCGACGTCGGCCGCGAAGGTGTGAATGCGGCACCGGTACCGCTCCGCCATCTCGGCAATGGCCCGCTGGGTGTCCGCATCCGGTGTACCCCGGCTGGTCAGCACGATGTCACCGGCCCCGAGCTGGGCCAGGTGGGCCGCCGTGTACAGGCCGAGAGCGCCGAGGCCACCGGTGATCAGATAGCTCCGATCGCCGCGTGGCTGCAGCGGTTTCGGCATCTGCAACACGATCTTGCCGATGTGCCGTGCCTGCTGCATGCGGCGGAAAGCGGTCTTCGCCTCGGTGAGCGGGTAGACCTCGGCGGCAATGGGCGCAAGCTCACCCGTGGCCATGCTGTCCGCCAACTCGGTCAGCAGGTTCCCGGTCCGCTCCGGCTCGTGCTCGATGCACCAGTCGAGCGCGATGATCTGGTAGTCGATATCCGGACGCGCCGCCGCCATCTGCTCGGGAGTCCAGATGTCGCGCTTGGCGATCTCGGCGAACCGGCCACCCGGTGCGGTGGCCCGTACGGTTGCTTCGATGAACCCCTCGTTGGTGAGGCTGTTCAGCACGACATCAACACCCGAGCCGCCGGTATCCGCCAATATCTGATCGGCGAAGTCCGTTGTGCGCGAATCATAGACGTGGTCGACGCCCATCTCGCGCAGCGCCGCGCGTTTGTAGGTGCTGGCGGTGGCGAAAACGGTCGCACCGCGCTGCTGGGCGATTTGGATCGCGGCCAGACCGACGCCACCGCTGGCGGCGTGAATGAGCACACGATCACCGGGCCCCACGTTCGCCCAGTCGAACGCGAGCCGGGTGGTCAACGCGCCCGCGGGGATGGTGGCCGCGGCCACCGCGCTCACCCCGTTCGGCACCGGCGCCAGGAACTGGGTCGGCACATTGACCCGGCTCGCGAAACCGCCAGGCATGAAGCCGAATACGCGCTGGCCGATCTCGAATCCGGTGACACCGTCGCCCAACTCCGTGACGACGCCGGCGAGGTCGCCGCCGCCCACCCGCCCCGGATCGCCCGGATACAGCCCGAGCACATTGAGCACGTCGCGGAAGTTGAGGCCCGCGGCCTCCACTCGGATCTGCACCTGTCCCGCGCTCGGGGGCGGCACATCTGCCTCGATCAACCGAAGGTTGTCGATCGCGCCGCGTTCGGTCGGCTCCAGGATGTAGTCGTCTGCACGAGGTATCGGGAGATGGCCGTCGCGCGCCCACGGCAGCAGCCGCGGCACCAAGTACTTTCCTTGTCGCAGTGCGAGTTCGGGTTCTTCTGTGGGTGCGCCGAGTAGACCGGCCAGTGCGGGCACGGCGTCATCGAAGCCGTGGCAGTCGACCAGTCTGCACCGAAGGGCCGGCTGCTCGGTGATGACGGTGCGGCCGAACCCCCACAGCGCCGACTGGACCGCGTCCACCGGTTCGCCGGCTTCGGTCGCCACGGCGCGGTCGGTGACGATCCACAGTCCGCCGGTGAGTTTCAGGTCAGGCTGCGCCTGCAGTGTCTGCACCGCTGTGAGTAATCGATCGATCTCGATCTCCAGGCGCGCGGCGAATTCGTCATTCGTCTCGTCTGCGCCCGGTCGCCCGGCGCTGCGCCAGACGACGCCGCAGACCGGCGCGCCGCGCTCGGAGGCCTGGGTAAACGCCTGCTGCCAGGATTCCGGATCGCTGGTGCGATCCAGCGAGAGACAACCTGGAACCTGGGCGGCCAGTTCGTCGAAGCCGGCAATCAGCCAGGTACCGTCGCGGTTCTCGGCGGCATCGTCAGGCGCCGGCGGCGAAACCTCCTGCCACCCAAGGGTGTACAGGTTCCGGCTGCCATCGCCGCCGAGCCCGCGCAACAGCGCCTCTCGGGGAGCGCGCTTGACCGTGAAGTCGCGAATTTCGCCGAGTTGTCGACCGTCCCGATCCACGAAATCGAGGTCGAACACCTGCGTTTCGCTGTCGACGCCGCCACTTTGCCACCGCGCGCGGCAATAGAACCGCTTCGGCAGCCGCTCACGCAATACCACCCGCCCATACCGCAACGGCAGGAAAAGATCGGCAACGCCGCCGTCTTCGGCCGCTGCGAGCACCGCCGGGAAGGCAGGGAAGGCGATTCCGGTGCACAGGTCGAGCAGGACCGGATGGATTGGCTCGTTGCCGAGCTGTTCGGCGAGTTCGTCACCGATGGCGATATCCCCAACGGCCTCACCGTCACCCGCCCACAGCGACTTGAGCGAGGTGGACCAGGTCGGACCCCAGGTCAGCTCCATGTCGGCGAAGGTGTCGAACAGCTGCTGCGGTCGTGTGCGGGCCAGCCTCTCGCACGCGGCGTCGATGGATTCGGTCGGCTCCGGTGTTGCCTCGTCGTCGACATCGGAGACGATGCGGCCGTCGGCGTTCAACGACCACTCGGTGTCTCGATCACCGTACGGGCGACTGTGTATCTGGAAGGTCCAGCCACCGCCGTCCTCGACTGGGTGCACGGTTAGCTGCACCTCCCGGGAAGTCTTCTCGCCCAGGATGATCGGTTCGTAGAAGAAGACGTCGCGGACCTGCGCAGGAGTCCCGACCGCAGCAATGGCCATCGTCGCGTAGGTTGCGCCCGGGACGACGACGGTGCCGTAGATGACGTGATGAGACAGCCACGGTTGTGAATTGATGGACCAGCGGCTGGTGTAGACGACATCCCCGGAGGCAAGATCTTTGGCGCTGCCCAGGATCCCCGAACCCGGGGCACCGTCGGTGTGGATGTCGGCGGTCTTGGGCCAGTAGCGACTGCGCTGGAACGGATAGGTGGGCAATTCGATTTTCTGGGGTGACCGATGTTGCAGCGCGGCGAATTCGGGCCGATGGCCGGCGACGTATGCTGCCGCGAGCGCTTCTGTGATCTGACGCTGGGCGTCGGTGCCCTTGCGTAGCGACGCGATCGCCTGCGGAGCCGCGGCGGAGTCCGGCCAGGCCTGCAGCGCGGCACCGATCAGAACCGGTTGCGGACCGATCTCCATCAGTACCGAACATCCGGTCTGAGCAACGGTTTTCACGCTCGCGGCGAACTGCACGGGCTGGCGGGAATGCCTGCGCCAATACGGGCCGTCCAGCGGGGTCTCCGCGGTCAGAATTTCGCCGGTGCGGTTGCACACAAGAGGCAACGTCGGTACCGCGAATTCGAATCCCTGTGCATAGGACTCGAATTCATCCAGGGCCGGCTCCAGTAGCTCGGAATGGAACGCGTGACTCGTCTCCAGCCAGGTGCAGCGGATCTCATCTCCGGTCAGGCTGGTCACAATCTGCTCGAGGTCCTCGGCCGGACCCGACAGCACCGTGTTGGGCCCGTTGTAGGCCGCGACCGAAATCCGGGGGAATTCATCGGCGACCCGCTCGACGTGTTCGGGGTCGGCGAAGACCGCCACCATCCGGCCACCCTCGGGCAGATTGCCGAACAGCCGGCCGCGCTCGGCCATTAGCCGTGCCCCGTCTTCGAGGCTGAACACGCCGGCCACGCACGCCGCGGCGTACTGGCCCACGCTGTGCCCGAGTACTACATCGGGCTCAATGCCCCACGACTGCCACAACCGGGCCAGACCCATCTCGACAGCGAACAACGCCGGCTGGGCAAAAGAGGTATGCCGCAACGCGTTTCCAGCTTCAGGTCCGGCCTCGTCGCTCGATTCGGCTTCGAGCAACACCTCCAGCAACGGACGAGGCAGCAACCCGTCGACTGCCTCTGCGCATCGCCGCACGACATCGGCGAACACCGGTTCGGTATCGAACAATTCGCGCGCCATCCCCGGGTATTGGCTACCTTGCCCGGTGAACAACCATGCTGTCTTGGGCCGGTCGGCGCACACGCCACGCACCGCGCCCGGTCCCAGCTTGTTCTCGGCCAACCCGGCGAGGAGGTCACGGGCGCCGTGAGCCGAATCGACGACAAGCGCGGCCCGGTGTTCGAAATGCGAACGCCCGGCACCGGCGGTGAAGCAGACATCGGCGATGTCGGCCTCCGGGTGCGCGTCAAGCCAGGTTCCGTAGCGCTGCGCCAACGCCGTCAACGCCTGCGGTGATCGCGCCGACAGCGGTAGCACGCAGATCTCGGGCGCAGCCTCCGCCGTCGTGACGTCGTCTGCGGAAAACTCGCTTGGTGCCGGCGATTTCGACGGCGCTTCCTCGATGAGGACGTGTGCATTCGTGCCGGAGAAACCGAAAGAGCTCGTTCCGGCGCGTCGCGGTCTGCCGTTGGGCTGCCACGGAATCGCCTTGTCCACCACACGGACCGGCAGGGACTTCCATGGAATGTTCGGCGACGGGTTCACGAAGTGCAGGTTCTGCGGCAGAACCTGGTGCTGCAGCGACAACACCACCTTGATCAGACCCGCGATTCCCGCCGCGGATTCCAGATGCCCGATGTTGGTCTTTGCCGATCCGATCAGCAGCGGGTTGTTCGCATCGCGGCCGGCGCCGTAGACAGCCGCCGCGGCCTGCACCTCGATCGGGTCTCCCAATGAGGTGCCGGTGCCGTGTGCCTCGAGGTAGTCGACGTCTCGGCCCTCCACGCCGGCACGAGCCAGTGTCGTGGCGATAAGACGTTGTTGCGCACCACCGTTCGGCACCGTCAACCCGCTGGACGCGCCGTCCTGATTGACCGCGCTGCCCTTGATGATCGCACAGATCTGATCGCCGTCACGCTCGGCGTCGCTGAGCCGCTTGAGCACCAGAATCCCGCAGCCCTCGCTGCGCGCATAGCCGTTCGCGGCCGCATCGAAGGTCTTGCATCGGCCGTCGGCGGACAGCATTCTGGCGCGCGAGGTGGCGACGATGGACGCGGGGCTCACCAAGACGTTCACCCCGCCGGCCAACGCCATGTCGCAGTCACCGGAATGCAGAGCCTGGCAGGCCTGATGGACGGCGACCAGCGACGCACTGCACGCGGTGTCCACCGCCATCGCCGGGCCCTCCAGTCCCAGCGCGAACGCCACCCGGCCGGCAATGACATTGAGCGCATTGCCGGTGATGAAATGCGCCTCGATGGTCTCGACCGAGTTCGTGTTGAGCAGCTGTGAATATTCGTTGGCGGCCACACCCACGAACACCCCGGTTCGGCTGCCGCGCAACGACGCCGGCGCGTACCCGGCCCTTTCCAAGCCCTCCCAGGCGATTTCCAGCATCAACCGCTGCTGGGGATCCATCCACACGGCCTCGCGCGGGGAGATCCCGAAGAACTCCGGATCGAACCCGTCGATCCGGTCGAGGTATCCGCCGTACCGGGTGTAGATCTTGCCCGGCGCCTCGGGGTCCGGGTCGTAGTAGTCGTCGACGTCGAACCGGTCGTCCGGGATCTCACGGATCGCATCGACACCGCCAGACAACAACTCCCAGTACGCCTCCGGATCGGGTGCGCCCGGAAAACGGCAGGACACCGCCACGATCGCGATCGGCTCGTCGGTGCGCATCGGCGTAGGCGAATCTAGTTGTGCCGCTGGCTTAGTGGACGTCGGCGCGCTGATGCTGAGCACGTCGCCGAGCAGGTAGTCCGCCACGTCGACGAGGCGCGGATAGTCCATCGCCAGGGTCGACGGCAGCTCCTGGCCGACGGCACGCTCGACCCGGGTCCGCAGTTCCACGGCCATCAGCGAATCCATGCCGACGGCGAAAAAGCCGGACTCGTCGCGGATCTCGGCCGGATCGATTCGGGTGATGTCCGCGACGACGTCGCGCAGATAGTCCACCACGAGTTGCTTCCGTTGCTGCGCCGGAGCAACGGTGAGCCGGTCCACCAACTGGGTGGTCCCAGAAGATGTTGGCGCCGGTGCAGACTCGGGCACTTCTTTTTGCAGCTGCGCCAGGAATGGCCGCTTGCCCGTCAACTGGTAGAGCGGCAGGAAGCTGGCCCAGTCGATCCGGGCCACCACGCCCTGGACGGTCGAGGACGCCATGAGGTCAGCCAGACCCGCCAGTGCGTCGACGGGTGACAATGGCCGGACACCACGCTTGTTCAGTTGCGCGCGGGCGTCCTCGTCGGCCATGCCCGGGGCCGACCACGGGCCAAAGTTGACGCTGATCCCCGGAACACCCAGCTCACGCTGCCGCCAGGCCAGCCCGTCGAGGAAGGCGTTGGCCGCGCTGTACGCCGTTTGGCCGAAGCTGCCCCATACCGCGGAAATCGAGGAGGTGCTGACAAAGAAGTCCAATTCCAGGTCGGCGGCCGCTTCGGTCAAATGCCAAGCACCCCAGACCTTGCCGGCGAATACCCGATCGACCTCGTCGTCGTCCAGGTCTTGCAGGGGAGTGGTACCGATCTCGCCTGCGGCGTGCACGATGCCCGCCAGTGGCGGTAGTTCGGCCTGCACCGTGGTGAACAGGCGGGCGACGTGGCGTGGATTGGCGACATCGGCGGCGACGACCCGCACGTCGCATCCGGTCTGTTCCCGTAACGCGTCGATTCGCTGCTGCGCGGCCTCGCTGGGTGAACGGCGGCTGGTCAGCACCAGATGCCGGGCGCCGTGCGCGGCCAGGTATCCGGCGACTTCGAGTCCGAGCGCGCCCAGTCCGCCGGTCACCAGATATGTTGCGTCGGAACGCAATGCCAACGGGGTCGCGACCGGCTGCCCGGGGCGTCGAGTCAGCCGGGGGACATAGACCGCATGATCCCGCAGCGCGAATTGGTCTTCGGTGGGGGTTGCCGCCAATTGGTCGATCAACCGGGACCAGTCGTCCGCATCGCCCTCGGGCAAATCCGCCAGTCCACCCCACAGTCGCGGATGCTCCAGTGCGGCGGCGCGACCGAATCCCCAGAGTGAACTCTGATCCGGTGAGACGTGGTCCGTGCTCAGGATGTGTTGTGCACCGCGGGTGATCAGCCAGATGGGTGCCCGCAGTTCGGCGCCGGCCGCGGCCCGGAAAAGGCGCCGTGCCCCGCTCAGGACCCGGATGTGCATCCGGTCCAGCGCCCGCGTCGACGCAGCATCTTTCGGGTCGACGGCCGCGAGATACAGGATGTGTAGCGCGGTTTCGTCGGAAGCTGCGGCGCGCAGCGTGGCTTCGAGCCGCTGCTCGTCCGCGTCG